>DATINX010000001.1:0-6041 GCA_035473835.1 Candidatus Dormiibacterota bacterium
CTTTTCTTTCCTCGACGGAGGCTCACACCCGGCTGAGCTGGCGATGCGCGCGGCAGAGCTGGAAATGCCTGCGCTCGCGATGACCGACACAGGCGGCGTCTACGGCGCGGTCAGGTTCCTGCAGGCGTGCCGGAAGGTCGGCGTCAAGCCGCTGATCGGCACGTCGCTGGAGGTCGATGGCGACGAGCTGGTGCTCATCGCGCGCAACCTGCGCGGCTACTCCAACCTCTGCCGCCTGATCACCCTCGCGCACGCGGACCAGCCCAAGGGCGAGGCGCGTGCCCCCCTCGCGACCGTCGCCGCGCACCGAGGCGATCTCTTCTATCTCAGCACCACGGACGAGGAGAGGCGCTTGCGCGAGATCCAGGACGCGCTCGGCAGGGAGAACGTGTTCAGCGAGCTCCACCACCACATGGGCCCGGAGGACCAGTGGTTGCTCGAGGGCAGGACGGCGATGGCGCGCCGATGTGGAGCGCCGGTCGTGGCCGCCAACGAGGTCCACTACCACGTCCGCGAGCGGCGGCGCCTGCATGACGTGCTGGTCGCGATCCGCCACCGGGCCACCCTGGAGACGGCGCGGCAGCACCTATTTCCCAACGCCGAGCACTGCCTCAAAGGCGGCGACGAGATGCGTCCCCTCTTCCATGGCCATGCCGAAGCGCTGGCCACTCCGTGGGACATCGCGCAGGAGTGCGATCTCGACCTCGACTTTCGCAAGGTCCGCTTTCCCGGCTACCCCGTCCCGGAGGGCGAGACCCCGTTCTCCTTTCTCTACAAGCTCTGCTTCGAGGGCGTGAGAGACCGCTACAGGCCGATCACCCTGGCCGTCACCCAGCGGCTGCAGCGCGAGCTGGAGGTGATCGAGAAGACCGGCCTCGCCGAGTTCTTCCTTATCAACTGGGACCTCATGCGCTTCGCCCGAGACCACGGAGTGCCCGGCCAGGGCCGCGGATCCGCGGCTGACTCGATCGTCGCCTACGTGCTCGGCATCACCCGCGTCGACCCGATCGAGCACAACCTCCTCTTCGAGCGCTTCCTGCACGAGGAGATGACCAGCACCCCGGACATCGACATCGATTTCTCGACCGAGCACCGCGAGCAGGTCATCCAGTACGTCTACGACAAGTACGGGTGGGAGCGAACCGGCATGGTCTGCAACGTCGTCACCTTCCAGCCGCGGATGGCGATCCGGCAGGTCGGCAAGGCGCTTGGCTTCTCTGCCGAGCTGCTCGACCGGCTGGCGAAAGGAGTTGATCGATGGTTCACAGAGGATGTCGAGGACTCGATGACGGGGGCGGTGCCACCGCCCGACATGAGGCCGCAGAGCTGGCTGCAGTTCCTCGACCTCTGCCGCGAGGTGCAGGACTTTCCGCGCCATCTCTCCATCCACAACGGCGGGATGCTGGTCACGGGTGAGCCGCTGGTCGACATCGCGCCGGTCGAGCCCGCGAGGATGGAGAATCGCCGGGTCGTCCAGTTCAACAAGGACGACGTCGAAGACCTGGGCCTGATCAAGATGGACATGCTCGGGCTGCGCACACTGTCGGTGGTGGCCGAAGCGCTCGAGCTGATTCGAGATCGGACAGGTGTGCGCCCGGACCTCGACCAGCTCGGCCTCAACGACCCCAAGGTCTTCGAGATGTGCAGCGAGGCGGACACCATCGGTGTCTTCCAGATCGAGTCACGGGCGCAGATGCAGACCCTGCCTCGCACGCGGCCGCAGAGCTTCAACGACCTCGTCGTCGAGGTGGCGATCATCAGGCCGGGGCCGATCCAGGGGAACGCGGTCCATCCGTACATCCGGCGCAAGCAGGGACGCGAGGAGGTCACCTATCCGCATCCGCTGCTGGAGTCGATCCTCAAAGACACGTTGGGGGTGATCCTCTACCAGGAGCAGATCATCGAGATCGCGATGAAGGTCGCGGGCATGACGCCCAGCGGAGCCGACATGTTCCGCCGAGCGATGACCCGCCACCTCAACCATGTGGAGATGTCGTCGCTCGAGGGAGACTTCATCCAGGGCTGCCTCTCCAATCAGGTGCCCCGCGACGTCGCCGACATGCTGTTCGCCGCGGTGCAGGGGTTCGCCGTGTACGGATTCTGCCGCTCACACGCCGCCGCGTTCGCGCGCACCGCATACGAGACGGCATGGCTGAAACTGAATCACGCGGTCGAGTTCGGCTGCGGGCTCCTCAACAACCAGCCGATGGGGTTCTATCACCCGAGCGTGCTGGTGGAGGACCTGAAGCGGCATGGGGTGACCGTGCTGCCGGTGGAGATCAACCGCTCCGACGTCCGCTGCGTGCCAGAAGCCCTGGCGCCCGCCCCCAAAAACAAAGACCTCCCGCCGGGGCCCTCCCTCTTGTCCGACTCCCTCCCCCAGCCGGCACTCCTGCCGCGAACTTACCCGGAATTGAAAACCCCGACAACCCTGCCTGTTAAGACCCACGCCATGCGGATCGGCTTCAACTACGTGCGCGACCTCGGCGAAGACGGGCGCAAAGCGATCGTCGCCACACGCGCCGCGGGCGGCCCCTACACCTCCTTCGACAACTTCCTCGACCGCCTCCGAGGCGGTCCCATCGGCCCCCGCGCGGTGCGCAACCTCGTGATGGTGGGCGCCTTCGACAGCCTTGGCAGACCGAGGCGCGAGCTGCTCTGGGGATGGCAGGAGCGATGGCACGGCCATGGCCTGCGCAAAGGGATCCAGTCCCAGTCGGAGCTGAAGCTGAAGGCCAACGCCCCCAACCTCCCCGACCTCGACGACTTCGACATCAACCAGCTCGAGTACCGCATCTCCGACCTCTCGACCGGCCACCACCTCATCCACTTCTGCAGGGAGCGCCTCCAACAGCTCGGAGCGCTCGAAAGCAACAAGCTCCCTTCGGTCGCGAGCGGAAGAAGGGTCAGGGTGGCGGGGCTTGTCATCACCCGGCAGGCTCCATCGACCGCCAAGAAGATCCGTTTCTTCACGCTGGAAGACGAGTTCGGCCAGGTCAACGTGACCATCAAGCCCGATGTCTACGACCGCCATCGGCAGGTCGCCAACCGCCAGCCCATCCTTGTCATCGACGGCGTGATGCAGCGCCAGGACGGCGTCTGGTCGGTGCTGGCGGACCACATCCAGGCCCTCGAAGGCGTGCCCCGGCCCCAACCAAGGTCTCACGACTACCGCTGAGCACCCGCCTCAGAAATCGCCCCAAATGCCTACTTCCAGTAGCCAGACACCCGCCTTTTGAGCGAAGCTATCGAATTGGCGCGCCTGCACCACGCAACGCAGCAACCCCAGAGGAAGGCCAAATGTCAATCGGCAGAGAAATCGAAGACATCGCGCGGGACCTGGTCAAGCATCAGCACGACCACCCCCCCGTCCGCGACCTCAACCGCGAATTCGACCGCAAGCTCACATTCACAGACCGCGTCGCCTCGGACTTTGCGCGCCTGGTCGGCAGCTGGGTCTTCGTGCTCGCGCAGCTCGGTCTCATGCTGCTCTGGGTCATCCTCAACGCCGTCAACCTACTTCGCCATTGGGACCCGTACCCGTTTCTGTTCCTGAATTTCATCTTCACCCTGGAGGCGGCGATCTGGGTCTCGGTGGTCCTCATGGCTTTGAACAGCCAGGCCGACCGCGACCGCCTGCGCGCCCAGAGCGAGTACGAGCTCAACGTCAAAGCCGAAGAGGAGCTGAAGGCGTTGATGAACCATCTGATGCACCAGGACGAGATCCTGCTGCAGATCGTCAACCGGCTCGACCGGAGCGACCGCGAGATGAAGCGCCTTGCGCGCCGTCTCGAGCAGGTGATCGAGCCTAGCGCTGAGGCTCCGCGACCTCCGCAGGCTCCCCAGACGCCGGCGCCGGCCGCGCCCCCGCAACCTGAGCCGTCGCTCGGGCTCCCAACTCCCTGACCGTCGATACGATCAGGTCGACGTCCTCTTCGCGGGTCCGCCAGTTCACGATCGCCGGCCTGAACGCGACCTTGCCGGAATAGACGGTGGTCCCGACGTAGACCCGTCCATCCTCCAGGACTAGCTCGCCAAGCCTGCGGTTCAGCGCGTCGAGCCGCTCTTCCGCAACGCCCGGCGGGCGGTATCGAAAGCACACGACGTTCAGGGGAACATCAGCCAGGCGTTCCAGGTCGGGCGCGGCGTCCACCTGTCCCGCGACGCGCTGTGCCAGGCGCAGGTGACGCTCGACCATTGACCGAATGCCTTCCCGACCGTAAGCGCGCAGCGTCGCCCACACCGCGAGCGATCTCGCGCGCCGCGACATCTCCGGGCCAAGGTTGCCGAACACAGGCCGCGCCGCGGCGTCTTGGCCGAGGTACGAGGCGCTGACGTCGAACGCGCCGGCGAGGTAGGTCGGGTCGCGCACGAATGCAAAGCCCGAGTCGTAGGGGACGTTGAGCCACTTGTGGCCGTCGACGCATACCGAGTCGGCTTGCTCCAGGCCATCGAGCAGGTGTTGCGTGGTCGGCGACACGGCCGCAAACAGACCGAACGCGCCATCCACGTGAACCCACGCTCGATGTTTGCGCGCCAGCGCGACGATCTGCGCGAGCGGGTCGAAGTCGCCGGTGTTGACGTCGCCCGCATTGGCAATGATCAGCACCGGCTCGGTGTCGCGCTCGCGCAGCGCCGAAGCCAGCGCGTCGAGGTCGATCCGTCCAGCGCTGTCGCGCGACAGGGTGCGGACTCTCTCGCGACCCAGCCCGAGCATCCCGATCGCCTTCAGGGCGCTCACATGCACGTAGCCGCTCGTCAGGATCCTCATCGGCGGCAAGCCGCTCAAGCCGTCGGCCTCGACGTCGACGCCTTGCTGCAGCCCCCACCACCGGCGCGCGGCGGCGAGACCGGCGAAGTTCGCCATCGTCGCACCGGTCGTGATCACGCCACCCCACGAGCCCGGTAGGCGGAAAAGATCCTTGAGCCACCCGATGCTGACCTGCTCCAGGCGCGACGCGAGGGCCGAGCTGACCCAGTTGAACGCATTCTGGTCCAGGGCCGAGGTCAGCCAGTCAGCGCCGAGCGCCGCCGGCGTGCCGCCGCCGATGACGAAGTGGAAGAAACGCGGACCGGCCGAGCGAGTGCTGCCCTCGACCGCAGCCCCGATGAGCTCCGAGAGTGCCGCAAGCGAACCGATGCCTTGGTCGGGCAGGTCCATCTCGCGCACCGGCTGACCGCCTTGCGGGCGAACCAGCGCGTCGTCGATAGCCGCCAGGTAGGCTTTGGCCTCGCTCGCAACCATATCGAGGGCCGCGGCCAGGTTCGCGTGATCGAAGATGGGATCCGGCACGCCAAAAAGGCTACTCCAGGCCCAACCTCACACCCTGTAGACGGAATACTCCCCGTTCGAGTAGACGAGCGCGCCGTGCTGCTGCCAGTACTGCTGATTGGCATGGTGCGCGGATGAGAGCTCTTGCGGGCCGATGAGCACATAGGTCACGCCGTACCTGTCGACCAGGTCCGGCGTGTTCTGATCCCCGCGCAGGATCGCCGCCTCGTCGGATTGTTTGCGCACGTAATCGCCGAGCCCATACGTCCACATCCAGCCCGGGTAGCCGCTCATCACGCGCCTGCCCGAGAGGGTCGGGATCGGATTGTTGTGCTCATCAGCGACGGCGAATACCGCGCTGTACGGGGTGTTCTGCCGCACCCAGTCCGCGACCTGCACACCTTTGCTGTCCGTGAACTGGAACGAGCTCTGGCTCGCGTCCGACGCCCGCGCGAGGTCCGCGGCGCCCGAGAGGCAAAGCAGCACCAGAAGGACCGCGGCGATGGCAGCCGTCCACGGATGGTGCTTGACCATGCCGGCGATGAAGCCGCCGACCATGATGCTGCCGAGCAGCGCCCAGAAGATGAAGAACTTCGTGTTGTCCCAGTCCCAGGGCTGCAGCACGATGACGTTGGGGACGAGAAACCACAGCCACATGGGCGCGAACCATTTCCCGAATTGAGTTGGAAACCAGCCTTGGACGAAATGGGCGGCGATCAGCAGCGGGATGAACACCGACGTGTTCTTGATCCAGAACCACACGAAATCC
>DATINX010000002.1:0-6812 GCA_035473835.1 Candidatus Dormiibacterota bacterium
GCGCAAAGCGCTCGAGCGCGTCCTCGGCGACACGGAGATGGCCGCCGACCTCAGGCGTCGCGGGATCCTGCGCGCGGCGGAGTTCAGCTGGGGGCGGTCCGCGGCGATGACCTGGCAGGTGTTCGACGAGGCGGTCCGGGAAGGCTGATCGCTCAGCCGACCAGCTCGCGCACGACATCGGCGACGCCGGCAGCGCAGCGGTCCCACGTGAATTCGGCTGCACGTTTCCGGGCTGCATGAATCAGGCGCGTGCGCACCTTCCGGTCTCCGATGGCCGACTCCAGCGCGCGAGCGAGCTCGGCCGCGTCGTTGGGATCATCCACGTAAAGGGCCGCGTCGCCGCCGACCTCCGGCAACGACGACCCTCTCGCCGCGACGACGACCTGGCCGTGGGCCATCGCCTCCAGCACGGGAAGGCCGAAGCCCTCGTACAGGCTCGGCACGACCACAGCCTTCGCGCGCCGGTAGAGCAGCTCGAGGCTGGGCGCGTCGACGTGGCCGAGCACTCGGCCGCGAGGCGATTCCCGCAGCCGAGCCGCCAGCGCGGGGTCGCGCTCCGGGCCGGCGAAGGCGACCGTGACGCCGTCCAAGCGCTCCACGGCCGCGAGCGCCGCGGCCTGGTTCTTGCGGGCCTCGATCCGCCCGACCTGAAGTACGAAGGGTCCGTCCAGTCCGAGCTCGGCAAGTCTCTTGACGGGCGCCGCGGGGCGTTCGGCTTGCTCGCCGCCGCCCAGGGGCACCACCCGCACGCGCTTCGGGGCGACGTGATAGAGGTCGACCAGGTCTTGCTTCGTCGACTCCGAAGGCACGATCAGCAGGGGGCAGCGCATCGCCGCCCAGCGCGTCGTCAGCTGGAGATACGAGCGTTCGGCCCGGGAGTATGCGTCGGGATGCCGCTCGTAGGCGAGGTCGTGGACGACGGTGAGTGATTTGCCGGGCCAGCCGAACGGGATCGCGTGGGCCGGCACGAAGAGCAGGTTGGGGTGCGCTCCGCGAAGTGCCAGCGGCAGGCGCACCTGTGACCACAGGCGCGCCATGGGCACCACGGTGACGTCCACGCCGAGGCCGGCGCGGGCCCGAGAAGCGAAGAAGAGCCAGCGCAGCTCAGGCGCCGCCGCCGCCAGCCGCGAGCCGACCTCTCGCGTGTAAACCTCGGTCCCGGTGGCCACCTCGCGCGTGGCCGGGTTGAGGTCGACAGCAACCGTTTTCATTAAGGATTCCGTGCTGGAACTGGGGAGCCCACGCCCCTAAGCTAAGGCCCGTGCTGGTGATTCTGCGTAGGGGTGCGGCAGCGGCGGCCTTCCTGGCGGCTTGCGTTGCCGTCCTGCAGGTGGGCGATTCGATCGGCGTGATACCGCAGACGCCCGTTTCCGCTGTGGTAGAAGCGCAGGTGCCATTCGGAATGTCGACCGGGTCGGATCACGAGTTCTTCCTGACCCACAAGCAGATGATCCCAATCGGGCGGCGCTCGATCAGGGTCCCAATCCTCATGTACCACTACATCCGCGCCGCACCTTCGATGTACAGGGACCGTCTCGGCTGGAACCTCACCGTCACGCCGGCAGATTTCCAAACACAAATGGGCTGGCTTGCCGCGCATGGATATCACCCGGTCGACTTCAACGATCTGCGTGCATATTTCGGTGGGCGTGCGCCGCTGCCGAGCAAGCCCGTCGTGATCACGTTCGACGACGGCTATCAGGACCTCTACACGACCGCCTACCCGATCCTCCTCTCGCACAACTTCAAGGCCGTGGCCTATATCGTCACAAGCTTCGTCGGCCGGTCGAGGTACGTGACCACCGACGAGGTGGTGGAGATGGACCGCCACGGGATCGAGATCGCATCGCACACGGTGGATCACGCCGACCTCGCGCGGACTTCGACCTACTGGGCGACGTTCCAGCTGTCGACCTCCAGGGCCTGGCTCCAGAACCTGGTCAAGCATTCGGTCGTCGATTTTGCGTTTCCGTCCGGGCAGTTCAACGCGATGGCCGTCAGCGCCCTTCAGGCGACGGGCTACGACACGGGCGTGACGGAGATCCCAGGTACAGTCCACAGCCGCGCGGACAGATACACGTGGACCCGCGTGCGAGTCGGCGGGGGCGAGGTCCTGTCCGACTTCATCTCCAACCTCGGGACGCCCGAACCGGCGATCGACGTCTCGGTCGTCACCACCGACCCCAAAGGCGCCACCACAAGCCCCGGCTGATAATCACCCCGTGGATCAGACCCGGGTGCTGGGCGTTCGCGTGGACTGCATCGACATGGAGGCGGCGCTGTCCCGCATCGAATCCTTCGTCGATGCCGGCGGCCGCCACCTGGTGGCAACGGTCAATCCCGAGTTCGTGATGAGGGCCCGCGACGACCGGCAGTTCGGGCGTGTCCTCGAGTCGGCCGATCTATGCCTTGCGGACGGCAGCGGCGTAGTCTGGGCCGCGCGCCGGCAGGGCTGCGTCCTGGCGGGGCCCGTGACGGGTGTCGACCTGATCCCGCCGCTGGCTGCGCTGTGTGCGCGGCGCGACTTCGGCCTGTTCCTGCTCGGGGCTGCGCCGGGGGTTGCCGACGACCTCGCCCGACTGCTCAAGGAGAAGCACCCTGGGCTGCGGGTAGCTACCTACTCTGGCTCGCCCGCACCCTCGTCGGACGAGGAGACGATCCGGCTCATCCAGGCGGAACGGCCGCAGGTGCTACTGGTCGCGTACGGCGCCCCCAAGCAGGAGCTGTGGGTCGACCGCATGGGCGACCGCCTGGCCGGTGTCGCGGTGGCGATCGGCGTTGGGGGCAGCTTCGACTACCTCACCGGGCGCGTCCCCAGGGCGCCGCTGTGGATGCGGCGCGTGGGCATGGAGTGGCTGTTCAGGCTCGCGATCCAGCCGTGGCGCATCCGCCGGATGGCGGTGCTGCCCGCGTATGCGCTGAAGGTTTTCCGCGCCCGCTCCTAGGAGTCTTTGACCCCGCGCCTTTACGATGTGGCGCCGTGGCCGCAGACGCAGCCCCCAGGCTCAGTGTCGTCATCCCCTGCTACAACGAGGAGCAGAGGCTGCCGCAGACCGTCGAGCGGATCGAGCGCTTCCTGGGCGCGCGGCCGGAATCGTACGAGCTGATCCTGGTGGACGACGGCAGCGCGGACGGCACGCGCAAGCTGATGGACGCGGCCGCGGCGCGCCATCGGTCCGTGCGCATCGTGCCGATGCCCCGGAACCGGGGCAAGGGACGAGCGCTTGCCGAAGGCGTGAAGGTCTCGCGCGGCGATAACGTCCTGGTCACCGACGCCGATCTTTCGACACCGATCGAGGAGCTCGACAAGCTTCAGGCGGCCCTCGCGGCGGGGGCGGGCGTCGCCATCGCGTCCCGTGCGATCAAGGGGTCGCACATCGAGCTCGCGCAGCCGCTGTATCGGGTCGCGATGGGCAAAGTGTTCAATTTGATCGTCCAGGTGGCGCTGCTGCCCGGGATCTGGGACACGCAATGCGGCTTCAAGCTCTTCCGTGGTGACGTGGCGCGCGAGGTGTTTCCGCGCCTCACCACCGACGGCTTCGGCTACGACCCCGAGGCGCTGTACCTGGCCAAGAAGAAAGGTGTGCGCATCGCGGAGGTCCCAGTGTCGTGGCGGAACTCGGCGCCGACCAAGGTGATGGCCTTCCGCAGCTCGCTGGACATGTTCCGGCATGTCGTGAGAGTCAGGTTCGCCAAACCGAGCCCAACCGCGCGGTGACCGACGGTGTCCTGGTGGTGCTGCCCACGTTCAACGAGGTGCAGAACCTCGAACGGGTCGTGGCCGGTGTCAGGCAGCTCGGGCACGACGTTCTGATCGTCGACGACGCTTCGCCGGACGGCACCGGGGAGCTCGCCGATCGGCTGGCCGCGGCCGATAAGGGGGTGCGAGTGCTGCACCGGGCGCGCAAGCTTGGGCTCGGCAGTGCCTACGAAGACGCGTTCCGGATCGGATTGGCCGACGGCGCCCAGCTCCTGGTCGAGATGGATGCCGACGGCTCCCACCTTCCCGAGAACCTCGACGGCATCGTGCAGGCGGCGCGGCGGTCCGGCGGCCTGGCGATCGGCTCCCGCTACGTTTCCGGCGGCTCGATCGTGGGCTGGCCGTTTCAGCGGTGGCTCCTGTCGTGGGGAGCCAACGTCTATTGCCGGCTGCTGCTCGGGCTGCCCACCCACGACTGCACTTCCGGCTACCGGTGCTACACGCGCGACCTGGTCGACCAGATCGGTCTCGATGACCTGGTGTCGCAGGGATACTCGTTCCAGATCGAGATGGTCTGGCGGGCGCGCCGGCTCGGCTACATGGTGGTCGAGGTGCCGATTCGATTCGAGGACCGGGTGGCCGGCGCGTCCAAGGTTTCCAGGGGCGAAGTCCGGCGGGCGCTGTTGACGGTTCTGCGGTTGAGCCTGGGCCGGTGGAAGCGAGGATGAACCCGGCCGCCAATGCCGTGCGTGGGCCGGCGCAAGGCGTACGCGCCGATGCGGTACGCCATGGACTCGGGGAGTGGAGGCTGCCGCTGCTCACCGGCCTCGCCCTGGCCATCGTCACGGCCGTGCCGTACGTCTACGCCTATGCGGCGCAGTCGCACGGCCAGGTCTTCATGGGGTTCTTCTACCTCGGCGACGACGCCAACACCTATCTCGCCAAGATGCGACAGGGCTGGGAGGGGGCGTGGGCGTGGACCAACCGCTACACGACCGAGTCGAGCCCCTCCGCATACCTATTCATGTTCTGGATCCTGCTCGGGCACCTGGCCGCGATCCTGCACCTCCCGCTGATCGCCGTCTTCCACCTGGCGCGGGTTGGCGCGGCCTTCGCCCTCATGGCGGCGGCGTGGCTGTTCGTCTCGCACTTCATCGCGGACCGCACCGCGCGGCGATTCGCGTTCTTCTTCATCGCGTTCGGGCTCGGTCTGGGCTACGTGATCCAGGCCTTCGGCCACCCGGTCCTGTTCGGCAACCGCACCGACACGCTCGACTGGCGCATGCCAGAGCTCACCGCCTTTTACTCAGTTCTCGCCCTCCCGCATTTCGCCTGGTCGGGCGTGTTCGCCGGCCTTGGAGTGGTGCTGACGCTCAAGGCGATCCAGCGCGGCAGCTTCGGCCTGGCGGCGCTGGCCGGGGCGGCCTGGCTCGGCCAGGCGTCTATCCATCCCCAGATGCCGATCCTGATGGGAGGCGCCACGGCGGTGGCGCTGTTGCTGCGACCACCGTCGCCTCGTGGCTGGGCGGCCGCGGCGCTCGCCTTCGCCATCCCCGCGCCGTACATCCTGTACTCGTACTTCGCGTTCGTCGGCAACCCCGAGGTGCAGCGCTGGACTTTTCACTCCAAAAACGCACTGCCGCCCGAGGGCTTCAGCCTGTTCTTCGCGATCGCACCGCAGTTGCTGCTGGCGCTCACTGGCATCCCTGGGGCGCTGCGCCGCCGCTCGCGCGAGGACCTGTTCCTGGTGGCGTGGCTCATTCTGCTGGCGGCCATCCTCTATCTTCCCAACCCCGCGGGCGACCTCCGGCGCCGCTTTCTTGACGCCCTTTACCTTCCGCTGGGCGTGCTTGCAGCGAGGGGCATGTACGAGGTGATCGTGCCGAGGCTCCGCAGCTTGAGGGCGCGCGCGCTCGTGCCCTTCTCCTACGTCGCCTTCGCCACGGTCGGCAGCGCATTCCTTGTCCTCGCGCCGCTCGCCGTCGCGGGGCAGCCGCAGTACTCGGTCAGCCACGCGGAGTACGACGGGCTCGTCTGGCTGGGGAACCAGCCGGCGGGTACGGTCCTTTCGATGCCGGGGGTGGGCCTGTACGTCCCCGCCTACAGCGCCGACACGGTCTACGTCGGCCACTATGACGAGACGTTCGATTACTACAGCAAGACCCAACAGGCGCTCGACCTGCTCACGGGCAAATCAAACCTGAGCGACTTCGTCGTGACACAACACATTCGTTATGTCATCTGGACCGCCGACCTTCCTGCCGCACCCCCTGCGTCACTAGGCCCCGCTGCGTACGACACGGCGAACTTCAAGATTTATAGGGTCTACTGAAACGGCAAAAGAAACCAAGCCGAGGGGCGAGAGAACCTAGGCCCGGACGTAAATGACAGCCACCGAATCCTGGTACACCAGCTTCCAGTCCGGCTGGGTGGCGAGCACGTTGGCGAGGGCCTCGCCGCGGTTGTAGACGATGTAATCCACCCCGTACTTTGCCAGCACCGTCTTCCAATCCGACCTGAGCGTCTGCACGTCCTCGTACTCGTTGAGCAGGTCGTCGCCCATGAGGGCCGCCTCGCCGAAGATGAACACCCTCCGATTCGGCTGAGGGTAGAAGCGGTATGCGAGATAGCCGCCCCAGCCGTACTGGTTGTACATCCGGGTCCCGACCTCCGGATGCGCGGCGAGCCAGTCGGCGGCCCCGACCGGGTAGGTCGTGGTTGTCAGCGTCTCCTGCCGGCTTGGGCTGGTCTCGCCGGCGATGTGCACGAGCGTCGCCAGGGCGATCACGAGCAGCGCGAAAGCCGTGATCGCCGCGAACACGGGCTTGGATGGGACTGACAGCTTCCATCCCCTCGTCTTGGAGATCTCCGTCCAGAAGTCGGAATAGCTGGTGATGATCACCGGCGTTGCGGCGGCCACGAATAGGGCGATGTTGCGCACCGACTGTAGTGCCAGCGCCAGCCCGACCATGGAAAGAAGCAGCCCGTACACGCTCGGCCGCCGCAAGGCGAAGCCCACGATCAGCAGCAGGATCATGGCCTCGAAGGGGTGCAGGAACGACTGATGGAAGTCCGGCGAGAACCACTCCACGATCAGCCTCTCCTGAGCCAT
>DATINX010000003.1:0-4684 GCA_035473835.1 Candidatus Dormiibacterota bacterium
GCGCTGACCTCCTACCATTACGGCGATCAGGCGGCCGAGACCGTCGCCCGTGAGACACCGCTGTGGCACGCGTGGATTCACGAACGCTTCCCCATGCCGTTGGAGACGAGCCGGCGCGAATGATCTCTGTACTTCACCAGCTTTCAGGTCTACTTTCCGCGAAGGCAGGTGGTTAAGTCCGCGGGCGCCCACTAAATCGCCGCTAGGTACCGAGCGTCCTTCGCGGCCGCGCTCCGAAGAGCCTCAGCGTCAAGTCGACGACGCTCAGCTTCGACGGGCGCCGGCCGCCACATGGAAATCTTCGTCGCACGCTCCAAGATCGCCGGCGGCCGTAGCAGCCCGGAGCTATGGTTCCGGGAGGATGAAGAAGCGAATGGACGTCGTCGCGTGGCTAATGGACTCCGACCCTGCGATCCGCTGGCAGGTGATGCGCGACCTTACTGAAGCACCCGAGGAGGACGTCGCGGCGGAGCGTGTTCGCCTCGCAACCGAAGGCTGGGGCGCACGGTTGCTCGCCCTCCAACGACAGGATGGCCAGTGGGATGGAGGCACACCCACGTTTACCTCCACTGCCTCGGCGCAGTGGTGGCAGTCACTGCCACCCGAGAGGCAAGGCACCTTGTTCCCGCAATGGACCTCCACGGCCTGGAGCTTGATGCTGCTGCGAAACTTCGGTCTTGATCCGGCGAGCGCTGGAGCGCGCCACGCCGTCCCCCTCGTCCGCGAGCAATGCCGATGGGAGCACGACGGCGAGCCATTCTTCGGGGGCGAGGTGGAGCCATGCATCAACGGCAAAGCAGTTGCGATCGGGGCCTACTTCGGCGAGGACGTCCGGGGCATCGTGGACCGGCTCCTCGGTGAGCAGATGAGCGATGGTGGGTGGAACTGCGAGCAGGAGAATGGATCGACGCGGGGGTCATTCCACACAACGATCGACGTGCTGGATGGCCTGCTGGAGTACGAACGAGCCACGGGCGGGCCACCGGAGGTAAGAACCGCCCGCCTCCGCGGCCAGGAGTACCTTCTCGAGCGGCGGATGCTTCGCAGGCTGACCACCGGTGACGTGATCGACCCCGCGTGGACGCAGTTTTCCTACCCGACCGGTTGGCACTACGACGTGCTCCGTGGTCTCGACTACCTACGCGCGGCCGCCGCCGTTCCGGACGAGCGGCTGGCCGAGGCGATCGACCTGGTCGAGTCGAAACGCGATGCGGACGGCCGCTGGGCCCTCGAGGCTCCTCACCCCGGCCGGCTGCACTTTGCGATGGACGAGGGCGAGGGAAGACCGAGCCGGTGGAACACCCTCCGGGCTATGCGTGTGCTGAGGTGGTACGAGCAGACTCCACCCAGAAAGGCCGTGACTGCCTGATCGGGCGGGCGCCGCAGGCAGTTGTTGTATCGATGCCGGTTCGCCCACGCCCGATAACGCCCCGCACACCGTTGGCGCGTGCCGAACTTGGAGCACAGCGCTGAGGGCTGATTACCGAAGGGTAGGTGGTTCGAGTCCACCGGGACCCCACACCAACTTGGTGCGCCTTCCATAACGCGAACCGACGTCAGCGGTAGACGTCACGACGGTGTCCGATCTTGATTACGATGACCAGGACCTCCAGGTCGCGCACTTCATAGAGCACGCGGTAATCGCCCACCCGAATCCTGTAGTAGTCAGCCTGAGCGGAGAGCTTCTTGTAGCCAACCGGTCGTGGGTTGCTTGACAGTAGTTGGATCGCGCTGGCCAGTCGGTCGCGAACTCGACGGGGGAGCCGCAGCAGTTGGCGATGGGCAGTGGGTAAAAGGCGGACTTCGTATGTCCGCCGCTCATCCACGTTTGGCGAGCTCTGCCTCGATGGTCGTCCACGGTATGGCGTCGCCCGCGTTCTCTGGGTCGGCGAGGGCCTCGGTGATTAACCTGAGGTCGACTGCATCCTCAAGGGCCTCAAGGAGCTCTAGGTCCTCAGCCGGCACAAGAACGGCGACTTTCCGGCCCCGCCGTCCGATCGAGATCCGTTCGTGGCCGTATGCCGCCCGGTTGACTAGCTCCGCGAGTTGCTCGCGAGCCTTGCTGACTGGAATCATGTACGAATTGTACGCTTCGTACGGTTTGCGGCGCAATCGGATCAGGGCGGAAGGC
Source organism: Candidatus Dormiibacterota bacterium (assembly GCA_035473835.1). GTDB lineage: Bacteria > Chloroflexota > Dormibacteria > Dormibacterales > Dormibacteraceae > UBA10449. Next base: position 2,132 of record DATINX010000003.1, read on the forward strand.
TGAGCCTGCCAAGCCACTCCACCGCGGCCACAACCGATTTGAGTTCTGCCGAGCTCGACAACGCAGAGGCGCCTACTTACGTGCCCAAGCAGTGACGAAGCTCCACGTGGTCATCACCCCACGGCTCGCAACAACTTCTGTGCGCAGCCGGTCAGCCAGGCTGTCGACGTCAACCTCAGCCGCCGTCGCAAGACCATGCTCGACGAGCCGTGGCAAGATCGTTCGGACGAGCCCGGCGATGTATTCGTAGCCCGGCCAGTCCGCGCCGCCACCGACCGCTGCGTCCAAGTGCATCTGGGGGTCGGGCAGGCCGGCGTCCTTGAAAAGACTGAAGAGCCGCAGACCCGCCTGCAGGTCCATCCCAGCCCTTGCGTACAAATCGATGATCCAGCTCCATACCTGATCGAGCAACGCCGAGGGCGGCAGCGCGGTCGGATGCAGCGCCTCATTGCCCGGCTCCTGGAAAGCAATCACGCCACCCGGGCGGACGTGTTCGGCGAGCCGGCGTACCAGAGTTGACGGTTCATTGATAAAAAACAGCACGCAGCGACCAACCACGGCGTCGAAGTCGCGGTCCAGATCAACGGCCCTCGCATCGCCAGCTTTGAAGGTCACGTTCACCAGGCCCGCTGCATCCGCTCGAGCGCGCGCTCTATCCAGGAGCTCGGCATTGATGTCGACGCCCATCACGGTGCCGCCCGGTCCGACCATGTCGGCGAGGATCAGGCTGACGTCCCCCGCCCCACTTCCCACATCGAGGACCTTCATTCCGAGCCCGATGCCGGCGTCCTCGAAGAGCCGTTTGGTGTACGGCCCGAACATCCGCGCCTGCCGCAGCAACCTGTCTGTCTCCGATGCCGAGTGGCCAAACAGATAGCTCATGCGAAGATCCCCGCATCAACGTGCTCCACGCTGGCGATCTGATTCTATCAACCGCCTTTCGCGGGCTAAAAGGGCGTGCGGGGCCCCCGGCCTAGCCATCCGGCCCAAGCGGTTTCAGGCCACATACCGGGGCCCACCAGCCATTAACTCCTCAGCAATACCCATCATTCGTTACGGAAAGGAATAGGTATCGCTCGAAGCGGGACATCCGAGAGGAATCGAGACGCCGGGTTCGCGGTCGAGGTGCTTGGCGATGTCGAGCACCCAGCCTGAGTTGTCCACCAGGACGATGATCCGGCCGGCGGCTCTGTCCGTCACGTTCGACGCAAGGTACGTAAACGTGTGGTCGCTGGGGTGGTAGCCGCACGAGCGGATGATGTGGTCGAAGACCGGCGCTGGGTCGGCGGTGAAGGCAGCGAGCTTCGAGTCGGCGCGAGCTGCCGTCGTCCCCACCAGACAGTGACCGGAACCTTTGATGTTGGCGTAGCTCGTCACCGCTTTGGCGACGAGGTCCGCGCAGTGCGAGCTCGGCGCGGATGCCTTGGCTTGCGTCCGCGAGCAGGCTCCGGCGGTAATGGTTACCAGAATCGCAAGCGCAACCATCGCGAAGAACGCGACGCTGCGGCTGTTCGAGTCGGCGGTGTGCAGCTGCTGTCTTACTTGAGAGATCGGTCGCGCCTCCGCTCATGGACCGCGTTGGGTCGTTCGGAACGCTCGGGACCTCATCTGGGTCTGCTGCTCTGCGGCAATCAGAATGTCGGCGGCGTTCCAAATCGAGTATCCGACTCGAGCTGTTACGCGCTCTTGTCCTGGTCGGTGAACCTGAACAAATCCTTTCATTGCCACGGCGGCTGAGCCCAAGGCCCACTCGGTGAGACGCATGAGCTCACCATGTCTCAGGCCACGTGACACCCTGCATTTCGCTGGGCCTCCAACTCTCGTAACAACAGCGGCGAGGGTTTGCCGCGGGGTAGGTGGTTCGAGTCCACCGCGACCCATCACCGCTTCCACAACGCGAACCCCACGCAGTGGGACGCCGGAAGATTGGGATGATGATGATGCCCAAGGTCTCCCGCCTTGGTCATCTGCCAGCGGTTACCGTTTTCAGCTCATCAAACGACTCTCGGATGAAGCAGCCTGAGCGCAGCGTCGGCGATCAGCTCGGATAGATCGCCACGTGCCAGCGGCAGCCAGAATCGATGGCCGTGACCCGGAGTTGGAAGTTGCCCCCGTGGGCCATGATGCCCCCGCCGCTGTCGGTCCATGGACCTGCTCCCGCTTGTGAGTCGGGACCTAAGGTTCCGCCAATGAGCATTTCGTTGAATGTGACGTTCGGGCCCATGCCGCCCGGTCCATAGTTCAAATTGTTCGGGCAGGTGGCCGCGAACCCGAGCTGCCAGTTGTCACTCGTCATGAATCGGGCGGTTCCGGGAGGGAGCGTCAAAGAGCCGCAACCAGACCAGTCAAGCGTCGGATCGGCGTGTACACCGGCTCCCGGTGGACCAGGTGCGCCCAACGGGTGCTGGCCGGACGCGTAGGCGGGACAGCCGGATAGACCAATCGAGCCGCCTGGCGGAGGGGACGGCGAGGCGACAGGCGTCGGAGATGGTGAGGCGACTGGAGATGGCGAGGCGGCCAGCGACGAAGACGGGGAGGCGGCGGCCGACGGAC
>DATINX010000004.1:0-10003 GCA_035473835.1 Candidatus Dormiibacterota bacterium
TCTCCAATCCCACCAGCCGACAGGGTTGGGGAACAGCGGGACGACGATGCGGAGGAAGCCGTACGCGCCCGTCTTGCCCATCACACCGGCGAAGGTCACCAGCATCGGCGTGGGCGCCGCGAGGTATGCGTCGGGCAGCCAGCCGTGGAACGGGAACAGCGGGGTCTTGATCGCGAAGGCGAGGGCGAAGACGAAGAACAACCCGAACTGGATCGCGGCCGATGGCGGGATGGTGGCCAGCTTGGCGAGGTCGAAGGTCTGCTGACCGGTGAATACGTACTCGCCGATGACGCCGACGAGCATCAAGAGCGAACCGGCCAGCGTGAACAGGACGAACTTGATCGCAGCGCGCGCCGGCCTCTCGCCTTCGCCGAAGAGCCAGAGCAGGAAATAGGCGGGGATCAGCATCGCCTCCCAGAACACATAGAAGAGGACGAGGTCGACCGCCAGGAACACCCCGGCCATGCCGGCTGACATGGCCAGCATGAGGGCGATGAACCGATTCGCGTTCTTCAGGGTCACGGGCGTCGCCAGCACCGCGATCACCGTGAGCAGCGCGTTCAGGACCACGAGCCATACGCTGATGCCGTCGACCCCGAGGTGGTAGAAGACGTGGAGCTGCGGGATCCAGGGCACCTGCTCGGAGAACTGGTAGCCGTGGAATCCGGGGGCAAAGGCAAGGGCCACACCCGCCGAGATGCCGAGTGTGACCACCGAGACGAGCACGCCCATCCACTTCGCGAGAGGCGGTGGAAGGAAGGCGATGAGGGCGGCGCCGGCGAGCGGGAGCAGCCAGATGACGGTGAGCGTCATGAGCTGCTCCTCGCCAGGATCAGGATCGTGACCACGACGGCGCCCGCCACGAAGACGAGCGCGTAGTTGCGGAAATAGCCCGTCTGGGTGAGGCTGAGATTGTGTGCCTCGGCGGCGACCAGCTCACCGGTGTCGACCAGGGCCCCATCGATCACAGGCTCCTCGACGTATCGCAGACCCACGCGCGCAAGCCCGTCCATGGTGCGGACGACCATGAAGTCGTAGATCTCGTCGAAGTAGTACTTGCGCTCCAGCAGGCGTTGCGCCCAGGGAACGACGGCCGTCCATGGTTTCCAGGCGCGCTGGATGTAGATGCGGTACGCGGCGAGGAAGAGAAGCGTGGCGAGGCTCATGGTCACCAACGTCGCGATCACCTCCGACGCTCCGCCCTCCCATGGCTGTATGCCGACGACGGACTGAAGGAAGTTGCTGACGAGATGAGGACCGAAGCCCAGGGCGGTGGTCTGGATGAAACCGCCGATCGTCGCCAGGACGGCCAGGATGAGGACTGGGACCATCATCACCGGCGGCGCCTCGTGTGGATGCTCGACCGGGCGCTGAGGCGAGGGCTTGCCGGCGAACGACATCCACCACATGCGGCCGGTGTAGAAGCCAGTGATCAGCGCCGTGATGAAACCGAACACCCAGACCGCGAGCGCGAGAGAGTCGTCTGGTTTCGAGAAAGCCGCGCCGAGGATCTGCTCCTTGGAGAAGAAGCCCACAAAAGGAATCACGCCTACGAGCGACAGCGAGCCGATCAGGAAGGACCACGAGGTGCGTGGCAGCTGCCTGAACAGGCCGCCGTACTTGCGCATGTCCTGCTCGTCATGCATGGCGTGGATGACGTTGCCGGCGGCCATGAAGAGGAGAGCCTTGAAGAAGGCGTGTGACATTAGATGGAAGAAGCCGGCGGAGTAGGCGCCGATGCCAACCGCCAGGAACATGTATCCGATCTGGCTCATCGTCGAGTACGCGAGCACGCGCTTGATATCGGTCTGGACGATGGCGATGGTGGCGGCGAAAAGGGCGGTGACCGCCCCGATGATCGCAACCGCTCCGTGCGCATACGAGGCGACGTCGTAGATCGGATGCATCCGCCCGATCAGATAGACGCCGGCCGTGACCATGGTTGCCGCATGGATGAGGGCGCTGACGGGAGTAGGGCCCTCCATGGCGTCGGGGAGCCATGTGTGAAGCGGAATCTGGGCGGACTTCGCCACCGCTCCCACCAGGAGCAGGAACGCGGCCAGCTCGAGCTGGCCCGAATCGGAGTGCACGCCCGCAAAGACGCCCCGGTATGTGGTCGCGTGGTAGCTGACGAACAGGACGAAGGTGCCGAGGATCATGCCGACGTCGCCGATGACGTTCATGACGAACGCCTTGCGCGCAGCGAGCACGGCCGAGCGACGCTGGTACCAGAAGCCGATCAGAAAGTAGCTGCTCAGGCCGACCAGAGCCCACCCGACGATCAAGAAGACGAAGTTGCCGGCCAGGACCAGCAGCAGCATCGAGAACACGAAGATGTCCATGTACGTGAAGAAGCGCGCGTAGCTCGCGTCGTTCTCCGGCGCCATGTACCCGACGGCGTACGTGACGATGAGGCCGCCGACCCCGGTGATCACCAGGCACATGAAGATCGACAGGTTGTCGACCAGGATGTTGAACGGGACCTGGAAGCTGCCGCTCTGGATCCAGGTCCAGTAGGTGAAGTCGCCGGTCGAGCCTGACGCACGGTTCAAGAAGAGGTTCACGGTGACGATGAAAGACGCCCAGACCACGCCGGGCCCGACGATGCGGGTCACGATGCGTGGCATCCTCCATCCGCGGGCGGCGAGCAGGATCGCGCCCGCCGCAGGGAAGATGAGGATGAGGAGCGGCGCGAGCTGCCTCCAGCTCAACCCTTCATCTCACTGAGGTCGTCGATGTCCTCGGCGTCACGGTGCCGGAAGATGTCGACGAGGATTGCGAGCCCGACCACCGCCTCGGCCGCGGCGACAGTCATCGACATCAGCGCGAACAGCTGGCCGTCGAGGTTCTGCAGCTGACGTGAGAACGCGACCAGCGTCAGGTTGGCCGCGTTGAGCATGAGCTCGATGCAGATGAGGATCACCAGCGGGTTGCGCCGGATCAGCACGCCGATCGTGCCGAGGATGAACAGGATCGCGGCGAGGAACAGGAACCAGGAGGTGTCCAGCTGCGAGCCGCCGGCGTCGAATCCGCTCATCGTGGGGATCTCATCGATCGTCGCCTTCGCGACGGCTGAGGTAGATGGCACCGATGGCGGCGACGAGAAGCAGGATGGAGGTCAGCTCGAACGGGTACAGGAACCTGGTGAACAGGCCGAGGCCGATCGACTGTACGGTGCCGAACACGCTCATGTCGGTCGTCTGGTCCGGCTGCCGGAACTGGACGCCCTGCAGCATCGCCCAGAGCAGGCCGAACAGCGCGAGCACGAACAGCGCCGAAAGCGCGGTCTGGAAGCGCAGGCGGCCCCTTCCGATCTCCCTCGCCGGACCCAGCAGAGCGATGACGAACAGGAACAGGACCATCACCGCGCCGGCGTAGACGATCACCTGGGCGACGAAGATGAACTGGGCGCTGAGCAGGAGAAACAGGATCGACAGGGCGATCATTACGACCACGAGGCTCAGCACGCTGCGGATCGGCTGCCGGAAGCTGATCACGCCGATGCCTCCCGCCACGGCCATGGCGGCGGCGATGAAGAAGATCGCGATCGCCAAGGCTAGGTGGGTTCCTTCTTCTTTGCGTCGAGCCGCGCCTGAACGTCAGGCGGAAGCGGTTCGAGCAGCTTCTCCTTGGTGTAGATGAATTTCTCGCGACTCGTGTCCGACAGCTCGTACTCGGGGCCCAGCACGATCGCCTGCACCGGGCACGCATCCTCGCAGTAGCCGCAGAAGATGCAACGGAGCATGTTGATCTCGTACGTCTTGGCGTAGCGCTCGCCGGGGGAAACCCGGTTCTCGTCGGTGTTCTCGGCGGCGATGACGAGGATGCAGCCGACCGGGCAGGCGGCGGCGCACAGCTCGCAGCCGATGCAGCGCTCGAGCCCGTTGTCGTAGCGGCGCAGGTAGTGGCGGCCGCGATACCGCTCCGACCGAGGCGACTTGTCCTCCGGATACTCGAGTGTGACTGCCGGCCTGAAGAACTCGCCCAGCGTCGTCTTCAGCCCGGTGGCAAGGGCGCCGACGTCCGCCGCTACGCTCGAGCGCTTGCCTTCAGGCTTCGCCGGCAGGCCTTCATTCGGCCCTCGCAGCGGCGTCGGGTGGTCAGGCCTGCCCGCCGCGTCGTTCTTGCTCTCTTCGTCGTCTGCCATCAGCTACCCCTGCGTTGCCACCAGGATGATCCCGGTGACGATCACGTTGATGATCGCCAGGGGGAGCAGCACCTTCCACCCCAGGCGCATGAGCATGTCGTAGCGAAGCCTGGGAAACGTGCCGCGGAGCCAAATGTAAAGGAATAGGAGCAGCACGATCTTGATGACGAAGGCGATGATCGGCGGCACCACCCACAGGTACCAGCCGGCGAAGAACACGATCGCGGCCAGCGCAGAGACCGTGATCATGTTCAGGTACTCGGCCAGGTAGTACATGACGAACTTCAGGCCCGAATACTCGGTGAGGAACCCGCCGATGAGCTCTTGCTCCGCCTCGGGCAGGTCGAACGGGGCGCGGTTGGTCTCGGCGACCGCCGCGATGATGTAGATGACGAAGCCGATCGGGGTGAGGAGGATGAGCGGAATCGGCCCGTGGTACGGGCCCCAGCTCACGGTGTAGTCGACGATGTCCCGCAGGCGAAGCGAGCCGACGATCATGAACGTCGGCACCAGAGACAGCCCGAGCGCCACCTCGTAGCTGATCAGCTGGGCGGCCGCTCGGAGCCCGCCCAGGAGCGAGTACTTGTTGTTGGACGCGTACCCGCCGATCATGATCGCGTACACGTTCAGCGAGCTGAACGCGAACACGAGCAGGACGCCGATGTTGATGTCGGCGATCCAGTACTGGACGTTGTACCAGAGGCCGATCGGGATGACCGCCCACGACAGGAAGGCGGCGGCTACCGCGATGCAAGGCGCGATGACGAAGAGCCAGTGCTCGGTCTTCGACGGGACGAAGCTCTCCTTGAAAGCGAGCTTGACGCCGTCGGCCGCCATCTGCATCAGGCCATAAGGGCCCACACGGTTGGGGCCGGGCCGGCGCTGGATGTGGCCGAGGGCGACACGCTCGAACCACACCGTGTAGGCGGTGGCGGTGAGGACGACAAAGAGAAGGAGAGTCATCGCGATGACGACGATCACCCAGTGGCCGATCGCGTTGGCGTAGAGATCGCTCATGGATGCGCCGGTCCGATGAGAACTGGTTCCGGCGCGGGCTCGGGCGAGGGCGGCCTGGCAAGCGGCGCGAATGCCGGGATGGCGGCGGCCGCTTCGCGCTGGATGGCGAAGACGCCGGCATAGTCGAGATCCATTCCCAGGGCGACGCCAAGCTCGGTGAGCACCTCCCATGACTCCTTGAGCGGAGGGTCGACCTCGATCGGCGGCCGGAGGAACTGGACGGTTCCCTCCAGGTTCGTGTAGCTGCCCTGGCGGTTCGCGAAAGTGGTCGCCGGCAGCAAGACGTCGGCCTTCTGGTTCGCGGGCCGGGGGAGGTGATCCCAGGCGGCGAGGAACTTGACGGTCGACGGGACGCCTGCGGTCGGCGGCGGGCCCCAGTTGAGCAGGGCCTCGATCCCGTCGAGCTCGTCCCACCCGGCGACGCCGGCGGCGAGCGCACCGCGCTCGTTGGTGGCGCGATACAGGGGCATGAGCTTGCCGCCGACCGCGTCCGCCAGCTCGCGGCAGGACTTGGCCAGGTCGACGATCTCCTCGCTTCCGTGCCCATCGCCGAAGAGGATCGCCACGAGGCCGCCCGGAGATTTAAGAAGGTCGTGGGAGGCGAGCTTGCGCACCTCGGCGGCCGCTCTCCCCGCCGCGTTGCGGATGTGAACGGTGCGTGGGTCACGGTCGAGGTCGATCCCGTCGGGGTGGATGACGATCAGCCTGGCCCCTCGCTTGGACACGGCCTTCTTGATGCGAAGGTTCACGATCGGTGCGTCGTCCTCTGTGTCGGAGGCGACTACGACGATTACGCGCGCGTCATCTATCTCCTTGATACGAAGGGTCTCCACCGAGAGGGCCGGCAGTGCAGTTCGCCCGTGCATCTTCACCTTGGCACCGCGGAGCGGGCCGTCGAGAAGGCGGCGGAAGAGGAAGGCTTCCTCGTTGGTGATGTCCTTCGGCAGCGAGATCCCGAGCCTCGCCCCCTTGCCCTTGATTCCGTTCGCGACCTCGGTCAGTGCATCCGCCCAGGTGGCCTTAGCGCCCCGGATGCGAGGGGTGCGCAGCCGATCCGGGTCGTTAACGTCGGTGTAGTCGAACCGGCCGCGGTCGCAGATCCAGCCGTCGTCGATGAGCGTGTTCTCGCGCGAGGTCACGCGCACGAGCTGACCCCGGCGCTGCCAGAGGTTCACGTTGCAGCCCACGGCACACTTCGAGCAGATGGATTCCGTGTGAGTCATGTCCCACGGCCGTGATTCGAAGCGCCAGACCCTCGAGGTGAGGGCGCCGACGGGGCAGAGGTCGATGATGTTGCCGCTGAAGATCGACTGCAGCGGGCGGTCGAACTCGCTCGTGATGAACGACTGCACCCCGCGCTGGCCGACGGTCAGCTCCTGCTTCCAGGTGACCTCGTCGTAGTAGCGCGTGCAGCGATAGCAGAGCACACAGCGCTCGCGGTCGAGCGCGATGGTCTCGGAAAGCGGGATCGGCTTCTTGAAGTGGAGCCTGGGGCCGTCGATCCGGCTCGTCGGATAGCCGTGGCGGAAAGTGAAGTCCTGGAGCGGGCACTCGCCGCCTTTGTCGCAGACAGGACAGTCGAGCGGGTGGTTGACCAGCTCGAACTCGAGGATGTCGGCGCGCGCCTGCACCGCCATCGCGGACTGGGTCCGCACGACCATGCCTTCGGCGACCGGGGTCGTGCAGGCGGTCTGGGGACGTGGCGGGCCGGGCGAGAAATCGACAAGGCACAGCCGGCAAGCGCCTACGGGGTCGAGCTTGTGGTGGTAGCAGAAAACGGGGATCTCGATCCCAACCAGCTTCGCGGCCTCGACGATGAGCGTGCCCGCGGGCACGGTGACCTTATGGCCGTCGATCGTGAGATTTACGTCAGGCATGTGCGAGCGCTGCCTCCACGGAGCAGACGTTGTGCAGGCTGTGCTCTTCGTATTCGTGGTGGAAGTGACGCATCGTCGACTCGATGACCCAGCCGGCCGCGTCGCCGAGGCCGCACAGACAGCGGCCGTTCTGCAGGCCGTCGGAGACTCGTTCAAGGATACCGAGCTCGACGTGGGAGCCCTCGCCCGCGAGGATCCGCTCATAGGTTCGCACCGCCCAGTTGCCGCCGACGCGGCACGGCGTGCATTTGCCGCATGACTCAAACGCATAGAAGCGGAGCAGTCTCGCCGCAGCCTTGACGACGCAATGTGAGTCGTCCATCACGATGATCCCGCCCGATCCACCCATGGTGCCGATGGACTTCAGGTAATCGAGGTCGGTCGAGGTGTCGAGCATCGAGCCGGGGAGGACTTTGGCCGACGAGCCGCCCGGCCAAAACACTTTTATCTTGCGTCCCGGGAATGGGCCGCCCGCAAGCTCTTCGATGATGTGCCGGTAGGTGACGCCAATCTCGATCTCGTAGTTGCCAGGTTTCAGAACGTCGCCGCTGACGGTGACCATACGCGTGCCCTTCGCCTTTTCCGTTCCGCGCTTGGCGTACTCGGCGCCGCCGTGTCGGATGATCCAGGGCACCGTCGACAACGTCTCGACATTGTTTACCGCCGTCGGCATGCCCCAGGCGCCCTTCACCGCCGGAAAAGGCGGCCGCGACCGCGGCTGCGCACGCTTGCCCTCGAGCGACTCCAACAATGCGGTCTCTTCGCCGCAGATGTAGGCGCCGTGGCCGCGATACAGGCGAATGTCCATGGCGTAGTCGGAACCGAAGGGATGGTCGCCGAGGTAGCCCTTTCGATGGGCTTCGGCGATCGCGTCACGCAGCATCTCGAATGGAAGGTCGTATTCGCCGCGGATATAGATCCAGGCCTGGTGGCCGCCGATGGCGAAGCTGGCGATCGCCGCTCCCTCGATGAGCATGTGCGGCGAGTTCTCCATCAGATAGCGGTCCTTGGCGCTCCCCGGCTCCGATTCGTCCGCATTGACGACGATGTATTTGGGCCCTGGGTGGTCCTTCGGCACGAATGACCACTTGGTGGCGGTGGGAAAGTCCGCACCTCCACGCCCGCGGAGGCCCGAAATCTTGACCTCGTCGATGACCTGCGCGGGGGTCATGCCTTCGAGCACTTTGCGCAGGGCCGAGTAACCGCCGAGGGATTCGTAGACATCGAGCGTGTGGAGATCCGGCTCCGCGAACCACTCGGTAAGGACGGGACCGCCCACGGTGCCCCTCTGCTCAGACACTCTTCTTCGTCCTCGATGCCCGCTTCCTGGATGTCGGCCCGGCTGGGGTCGCAGGAGGGGCCGGGCTCACAGCGTCGGCTGGTGCTGAGAAGTTGGGGTTGCGCCGTTCCGCGATGAGCGCATCAACCTTCTGGGGGGTCAGATCCTTCTGGTAGCGGTGGTCGAGTCGCATGACCGGCGCGTACTCGCACGCTCCGAGACACTCGACCTCCTCGTACGAAAAGAGCCCATCTTTCGATACCTGTTCCGGCTCATGTACGCCGATGGCGGTCTTGACGTGCTCGACGATTTCGTTCGCGCCTCGCAGCGTGCAGCTGAGATTGGTGCACACGTAGAAGCGATGCTTGCCGATCGGCTGCAGATGGAACAGCGTGTAGAAAGTAGCCACGCCCTCCAGGTAGCCCGGGTCGAGCTGCAGCGCGGCCGCCACCTCGCTCATCGCCTCGGGCGTCAGGTAGCCGACCTCCTCCTGCGCGAGGTCGAGCGCGGGCATCACCGCCGAGCGAGGCTGCGGGTACTTCGCGGGCAGCTCGCGTATCTCCTCGAGCACGTGCTCCGAGAGCGCGCTCATCGATCGACGTCCCCGAGCACGGTGTCGGCAGTGCCGATGATGGCGATCATGTCGGCGACCATGTGGTTGAGCGCCATGCGCTCGAGCGCCTGCAGATTGACGAACGAGGCGGATCGGAACTTGACGCGGCGCGGCTTGTGCGTGCCATCGCTGACGATGTAGCAGCCGTTCTCGCCACGTCCCGATTCGACCGCGACGTACGCGTCTCCTGGCGGCACCGAGTAGCCCTCCGTGAAGAGCTTGAAGTGATGGATGACCGCCTCCATCGACGTCTCGAGCTCTTCGCGCGGCGGCGGCAGCATCTTGCGGTCGTCGACGTTGACGGGCCCATCAGGCAGCTTGTCGAGGGCCTGCCGGAGGATCTTCACGGCTTCGCGCATCTCCTTGATGCGCACCAGGTAGCGCCCGTAGCAATCGCAGTCGTTCGAGACCGCGATCTCGAACTCGTAGTTCTCGTAGCCGGAGTATGGAATGGACCTGCGCAGGTCCCAGGCCACGCCCGACCCGCGGAGCATCGGCCCGGTCGCGCCTAGCACCTTCGCGTCCTCGGGCGAGAGCCTCCCGATCCCGATCGTCCGCGAACGCCAGATCGGGTTCATGGTCAACAGGTCCTCGTACTCGTCTACATGACCGGGCATCTCGCGGACGAATTTGTCGAGCATCTCCAGAAACCTAGGCGTCGCATCGGCAAACACACCGCCGGGCCGGATGTAAGAGGTGTGCATGCGGAAGCCGGAGATCTCTTCGTTGAGGTCCATGATCGTTTCTCGCTCGCGGAAGCAGTACATGAGCATCGACATGGCGCCGAGCTCGAGCCCGCTCGTCCCCATCCACACCAGGTGCGATGACAGGCGGGTGAGCTCGCTCATGATCACGCGCAGCGCCTGTGCACGAGGCGGCACCTCGACGCCCATCAGCTTCTCAACCGCCAGCGCGTAGGCGAGGTTGTTGATGGGAGGGGAGAGGTAGTCATGCCTGTCGGTGACGACGACGCCCTGCTGCCAACGCAGCGCTTCCATCTGCTTCTCGATGCCGGTGTGCAGGTAGCCGATCACGGGCTGGACCCGCTTGATCTGCTCGCCGTCGAGGTC
>DATINX010000005.1:0-2043 GCA_035473835.1 Candidatus Dormiibacterota bacterium
AGATCGGCGGCCTCACCAAGACGATTGGCATCCCCGATGACTGAGATCGTCCATGGCGGCGGCACCAGAACGCCGTCGATGGTGACGCCGCCCTGTGTCTGTGCGATGACAACTCCCATCACCACACGATGGTCGTTGACCGCTATCGACTCAGCGCCCGCGGCGTTGAGGTTGTTGACGGCGTCCTGAAGGTCCAGGGCCCGCAGCCCCGACGCGTCGACGACCATGACTATCCCCGGTCCGCGCACCGGCGTGAGCCCTTCGATCGCGCGCAAGCGGTTGATTTCGGTGGTGAGCTCTCGGTCGGCGGCCGTGCTGCCTCCCGATTGCAGCGCGGCCTTCCTCTGGTCCAGGTCGGCGGTCTCCGCCGAGAGGGCGTCGTTCGCCCGATGCAGGTCGTCGATCAAGAAAGCGAGCGTGGTCGTGTCGGTGCCGACCAGGCTTTTCACGACCTCGGCCTGGCTGCGGATCTGCACCGTGGCCACCAGGGCGACGAGCAGCGCGATCAGCCAGATCTCGATGGCCCGTCCGGATCGGCGCCGCCCCGGCGCGGTGTGGCTAGGGGGCGATGACATGGGATATCTGCAGGCTTGAGTCGTAAGCCGGCAGCCTCACATCCGGGATGCCGGTCACGGCGAGCGTGATTTGAAATCGAACCTCACGATCCCGGATGTCGGGCAGCGCCCCAGGATCCTGGACCGCGGTGAGCATCTGGTTGCGATCGCCGACGGCCAGGACTCTGATCGGCGCCGTCAGCGGCGGCCCCTGGTCGATCACGACCTGGCCCGCCGAGCCGGAGAAGGCGCTGAGCGGTGTGATCCTCCGGCCGCTGACTGAGACACCTTCCGCCCCGTGCGCGAACAATAGGTTCACCGCGTCCTGAACGTCCTGATAGTTGATGAGGTAGCCGATCTGGCCGCCCTGGTCGGTGCCGGGAATGCCGTTGCCCAGGTCGAGCTCGACCCCTGGCCCATGGACGGCGGTGAGGCCTGCGTGTGCGCGCAGGTCGGCGACCTGGTTTTGCAGCGCCTGCGTGGTGGCGGATTGCTGGGCCGCCGCGGCCTCGAGCGCGTTGATGTCGGAGCGGAGCGCGGCGATCTTGGCGCGCGAAGCCTCGTTGGCGGTCTCGAGGTCCTGCACGCTGCGGATCAGCGCCTGATAGCGGGCGACCTGGTTGGACGGGTTCAGCAGCTGCGCCTTGACCTGGCCGGCGACCAGGAACCCGGTCGCGAGGGCGACGGCCGCCACCACGAGAATGCCCAGGACGCGGTTGCGTGCCATGAGGCAATTTTCGTTGAGAGGATCTAAGCGCGGTGTTCAGGCCGCCACGCGTTCCTGGATGTAGTATCGAAAACCGCATATGGCGGTCCAAACCAAAGCTTCCGCCTTCCAGGACGCCCAGCGCCGTTTCGACGCCGCGGCCGATGTGATCGGCCTTTCCGACGACACGCGCCGAGGCCTGCGCGAGGTCAAGCGGGAGCTCACCGTGCACTTCCCGGTGCGCATGGACGACGGCTCCGTCCACGTGTTCACAGGGTGGCGGGTTCAGCACAACATCAGTCGCGGGCCTGCGAAGGGGGGCATCCGCTACCACCCGGACGTCACCCTCGACCTCGTCAAGGCGCTGGCGATGTTGATGACCTGGAAATGCGCGGCAGTCGGCCTGCCATACGGAGGCTCCAAGGGCGCGGTCGCGGTCAATCCATCGAAGCTGTCGCTGAGCGAGCTCGAGCACCTGACGCGCCGGTACGCGACCGAGATCGCGATCCTGATCGGTCCGGAGAAGGACATCCCCGCCCCGGACATGGGCACCGACCCACGGGTGATGGCCTGGATCATGGACACCATCTCGATGCACTCCGGCCACTCCGTGCCTGCCGCGGTGACCGGCAAGCCGGTTGACGTCGGCGGTTCGGAAGGCCGCGTCGACGCCCCCGGCCGCGGCGCCACCTACCTGACCATCGAGGCCATCAAGTACCTGCATGTCGAGGACGAGCCACCCACCGTTGCGGTTCAAGGCTACGGCCAGGTCGGCCGGTCGGC
>DATINX010000006.1:0-4315 GCA_035473835.1 Candidatus Dormiibacterota bacterium
TCAGCGCCACGCCGCTCGCGTCCCAGCGCCCGGAGGGCTCGGTAAAGGCGAGCGTGGCCCGAGCGTCACCGGATGCGATGGCGCCGAGCGCGGCCTTCTTCTGCGCTTCGGTGCCGGCCTCGATCAGTGCGGGCACGGCAAACCCCATGGTCGAGAAGAACGGACCGGGAAGCAGTGAGCGTCCCGCCTCCTCCAGCACGACCACCAGGTCGAGGAAGGTGCCGACCCCGCCGTATGCCTCAGGGATGCCGAGCGCGGTCCAGCCGAGGCCCGCGATCTTCGCCCACAGCGCGGGATCGAATGCATCCGACCCATCCATCAGCTGGCGCACCAGCTTGGGCGGGCACTCTTTAGCCAGGAAGTCGCGAGCCGAGCGGCGCAGCATCTCCTGCTCTTCGGAAAAGGCGAAATCCATGGCGCCCTCGAAGTGTAAGACCGGCCGTCACGCGGGCGGGGGCAGCTCCTTCAGCTCCAGAGGGGCGGGCAGCTCGCGGAGCTCGGCGGGCGCTGCCAGCTCCTTGGGCTCCAGCGCTTCGGTCTCGGCCTTCGGTTTCGGATCGGAGTTGTCGATCGCGGCAGGATGCGCGATCTGGCGAGTCATCGGTGCCACAGGCGCCTCATTCGCGACCGGGGAAGCCGAGCTCATCCAGGTCATAGGCCTGCGACGGTAGATCATCATCAGGCCGACGAAGCCCGCGAAGAGCGACAGGACCGCCAGAACCACGACGATGTTGATGCTGTCGCTCTCGCTCCCGGTCAAGGGTCGCTCGAATCCGGGCGGACACGGAGCCGGCGCCGGATCGCAGCCCCCTCCCACCGCAAGCGTGAGCTTGATGGCCAGCATGCCCAGCACTCCATACACCATCGCGATACCGCCGACGAAGAAGACCAGGATCGAAAACAGGCGGCCGAAATGATTGAAAAGCGCATTGACCGCCATCCCGACCGCCGCCACGCCGAATGGCACCAGAACCCCCGCGATGCGGCTGTTGATGCCCCCACCGAAAATCACGGGTACGATTCCCCCGATGGCGGCCAGCGCGCAGGCGGCCCAAAACGCCCAGGTGACGGCGGGGTCTTTGTCAGCGCTCGAGGTCACGGCTGGAATTTAGCCGACGTTGGGGGTGCGTGGTTCCTCCTTAAGAGGAACAGTTGCCTCGCCGGAGCCCCCCAACACCGAGGCGGTCAGCTGGTTGAGCCGTTCGGCGTGGTACGGATCGGGTTGTCCGAACAGGCTCGCGTAGGTCGAAAGGCGGATGCGAAAAAGGACGACGATGGCCATCACCCCGTCGCGCCAGGTCAGCTTCTTGCCCTCAGCGCGCGTGCGTGCCGCATAGTCGATGGGCACCTCGTAGATCCGGTATCCCAGCCGCAGTACGCGCCCGGTGATCTCGGGCTCGACGTCGAAGCGGTTGCCCTTCAACCCGAGGCGGCGCATGAGCGAAGTGCGCATGACCTTGTACCCCGTCTCCATGTCCTGGATGTAGCAGTTGAACAGGATGTTGGTGGCGGTCGTGACCAATCGGTTGCCGACCACGAACCAGTACGAGTAGGCGCTGTGGCCGGCGAAGCCACGGATTCCGTACACGATGTCGGCCCGCCCACGCAGGATGGGGGCGATCAGCCTGTTGTAATCGGATGGGTCGTATTCGAGATCGGCATCCTGGATGATCACCAGGGGTGTCGTGACCGCGGCCAGCCCGGTGCGGATGGCGGCGCCCTTGCCCTGGTTCGAAGGATGGTTCCTGACTGTGACCCTCGAATCCGCCGCGCACCGGCGCGCGGCCGCCAGCGTCCCGTCCGCGGAGCAGTCGTCGACGATCACGACTTGCTGAACGTTCGGCTCTTGCAGGACTCGGCGCACGACGATCTCGAGCGAGCGCTCTTCGTTGTACGCGGGGATGACCACGCCAAGGACTGGTTCAGTGCCGGCCACGGTCGGTCAGTTTAGACGGCCGTCTGTGCCTTCTTCTCCGCCTCGGTTTGCGTTCGGCCTGCGGCGACGTGGGCTGTCTGGCGCAGCGGCACCTCTTTGATGAACAGCGTGGCGATGAAGGAGATGATGATCATCACGAGGCCGGCGACGAACACGGGATGCAGCGCATCCGACAGCCCGTGGCGGATGCCCGCCGCGATCACGGCCGGCAGGTGGGTCAGCTGCGTGGGGTCGAAAACGGAGCCGGCGGTCGCCGCGTTGCCTGAGGCCTGGAACTTGCTGAGCGCGCTCGCGGGCAGGTACTTGGCCATCGACGTCGCCAGCCCCTGCGTGAGGATCGTGCCCATGATGGCGAGCCCCAGCGCCGAGCCGATGGAACGTGACAGTTGCGTCGCCGACGTCGCCACCGCCAGGTCGGTGCGGCTGACGGAGTTCTGCACGATGAGGGTATAGGTCTGCATCGTGCAGCCGAGCCCGAGGCCGATCAGGACCATCGCCTCGATCAGGGTCTCGTTCGTCGTGTGGATGTCGAACGTCGTGATCATGGCGTAGCCCGCGGCCATCAACGCGAGGCCGGCGAGTACCACAACTTTGTAGCGGCCCGTGCGGGAGATGAGCTGGCCGCTGCCGATGCTGCTCACGACCATTGCCAGCAGCATCGGGACCAGGATCTCCCCTGAGTTGGTCGCGCTGTTGCCGATGACGCCCTGCACGAATACCGGCAGGAAGAAGATGGCGCCGAACATCGTCATCGCGACGCCGATGCCCGCGATGTTCGAGAAAGTGAAGATGCTGCTCTTGAACAGATACAGGGGAAGCACGGGCTCGGGCGCGCGTCGCTCGAACCAGATGAACGCCGCCAGCAGCACGACCGCCGCGGAGTAGAGGCCGACGATCTGCCATGAGCTCCATGCGTACTGCGTGCCGCCCCAAACCGTCGCGAGCAACGCGCAGGTAATGCCCAACGACAGGGTCACGCTGCCGCCGATGTCCAGGGAATGCTTGCGTCGCTCGTTCGGCACGTGCATGTAGAGCGCCACGACCAGGAGCGTCAAAACCGCAAACGGCAGGTTGACGAAGAAAAGCCAGCGCCACGAGTAGTGGTCGGTGATGAATCCTCCGGCGGCGGGGCCGACGATCGACGCGAGCCCAAACGAGGCGCCGATCATCCCCTGGTACTTGCCGCGCTCTCGCGGCGAGATGATGTCTCCGATGATCGCCTGCGAGAGCGGCATGATGAAACCCATGCCCGCGCCCTGGACGAAGCGCGCGAAGACCAGGAACCAGAAGTTGGGGGCGAGGCCCGACAGCGCTGAGCCGACCGCGAAAACGACGATGCCCGTCATGTACAGGGGCTTGCGCCCGTAGATGTCGGAGAGCTTGCCGGCGATCGGCACGACGATCGTCGAGGCCAGCATCGCGGAGATGGGAATCCAGCTGTAGTCGGCGATGCCGCCAAGCTCGGCCACGATGGTGGGGAGGGCGGGCGCGACCAGGGTCAGGTTCAGTGATGCGATGAGCGAGCCGAGCATCAACCCGGCGAAAACGGCCAGGACGGCTCGATCGACGCCCTTCTTTTCAGAAGGCGCGGTCGTGGATTCGCGAGCGGCGACCGCCGTCACAGCACGCTCGCCGGCAGCGGCTGGCCGTGGCGGGAGGCGACTTCGGCGAGGGCTTGCCAGCCACGAGTCAGCGCTGCCAGGTCCTCGGGCGTGAGCCGTGCCATCCACCGGCGCAGGAGCAGATGGCTGCCTTCCTGCAGCTCGGTCACAAGCTGGATGCCCGCCCGCGTGAGTGTGAGCAGAACCCTTCGGCGGTCGGCGGTGTCTTCGCTCCGTTCGACGTAGCCGGCTCGGACGAGACGATCCGCCAGGACGCTCGCTGACGGGAGGCCGATGCCGAACAGCTCCGCCAGCCGTCCGACCGTGGCCACCTCCTCATCGCGAAGCATGTAGATCGCGCGCAGCTGCTGCATCGAGATGTCGAGGTCGCGCCAGCGGCTGGCCGTGGAGGTGAGGATCGCCCGGTGGAGCTTCCTGTAGCCGATCAGCGCCTCATCGACGGAGCCTCTGGTCATAGTTGCATTCTATCAAACTATTCGTGAAGTCGAAACTGTTGGCCGGGCCGCGGCCGCCGGGCTATCGGCTGCGGGGCAACCCCAGGACGCGCTCGGCGAGGATGTTGCGCAGCACCTCTGAAGTCCCTGCCTCGATCGTGTTCGCGCGCGACCGCAGGAATTGATACTTCCAGCCCGCTCCATCGCCCACCTGTCCCGCCGCGCCGGCGACGTCGACGGCAGTCTCCGCCATCTGCTGGTTGAGCTCCGACCACATGAGCTTGAGGATCGAGCCCTCCGGGCCCGGGATCCCGTTCCGCTTC
>DATINX010000007.1:0-8888 GCA_035473835.1 Candidatus Dormiibacterota bacterium
CCGACCAGGGCACCGAGACGCTGGAACGGGCCCGCCGCCACCACCGAGACGGAATCGACCGACACTTCTCCCAGCACCTCACCGACGCCGACATCAAGGCCCTCACCCGCGCGTTCGAAAAGGTCAGTACGCACATACGCCCGCTCCGGCCCGGCCGCATACGCGACTGACATGAGCCCCCCAGCTCATGAGATCTAGAGGTGGGGGCGCCGCCGATCGGCTTGGTAACGAACTATCACCGGTGTCTCGACAGCGGCTAAACCCGGGTCCCGGACCAAGGGATCATTCGTTGTGAGATGCCAAGGCGTACTCGACCGCTTCCTCGAGCGAGAGATCGCGGCCGCGAGCACGCCCTCGGTCGAACTCGGCGCCGCGGATCGGTTCGATGTAGGGCGCGTACTCCTGCATTGCTTCGCGCGTCGAGGACCTCGGCTCACGTTCGGCGGTCGCTTCCAACGCGCCCCAGAGGACTCCAGCTCGGAGGATGTCTTGTTTGAGGACGGCCAGGGCAGCACCGGCCGCGAATGCGTACGGGATGTTGACGCGATCGCTGACGGCCGCGAGCGTCTCGAGGCCCGCACCCAGGTCAAACACAGCTTCCTCGAGATGACCCGCGGTGATCAGGCGCTCGCTGGTACCGAGCAGGGTGACGCCGCTCAACCAGATCTGGCCTGCCTGTCGAAGGAGCTCGGCACTCTCATGTGCGAGCTGAGCTCCGCGGACGAGATCCCCTTGCGCGAACGCCGCCTTAGCCAGCACGGAGAGTGCGAAAGCCTCATCACCGCGGTTTTTCCGCTGTCTGGCAACGCCGAGCGAATCGGTCGCCAGTTGTACTGCTCGTTCGACATCTCCCTGAAATACGGCGGCGTTGGCGATCCGGGCCATCATGGGAGCGATCTGGTCTTCCTCATTCGCCTCGCGAAATGCCTCGACGGCGCGTATGTACTCCCTTTCGGAGTGGTTGTCGCGTGACCTCTCAGATGTGGACATGTCGAATGTGGCGGCGCGAAAACGGTGGACACGCGCTCTCAGCGCCGGCTCAATACGTTCACCCGCTTGTGCGAAAAGGGCGTCCATCCGCTCCCGGGCGACAACCGGGTCATTGGTGATCCAGTACATCTCGGTGAGCAGCAGCAGCCTGATCCCGGTCTGCGCGTAGTCGGGCCTCGCTGCCCAGGCCAGAGCGACGTCAAGGTTTGCACGCTCGGCGTGGGCGAAGTCCATCTGCGGGGGTCCAAGGCTTTCCTCGCTGAGGTTTGCATCGGCGAACAGGGTCAGCTCGTCCTTGACCAACCGCACGAGGATCCGATCGCGTTCGCGCGGTTCGAGATGCTCGGCTGCGAACTCCAGGATCGTCTCCAGCATCGTGAAGCGCCCGGACTCCAAACGCCTGACAAGACTCTTCTCGACGAGCGACTCCAGCTCTTCAAGCGTCGCCTCGGCGACTAGCTCGGCGGTTTCGAGGGTCCAGGTGACGCGAAAGACTGAAAGGGCCGCCAAGAGACGCCTTTCGCCTGGGCTCAACAGCTCGTACGACCACTCGATCGTCGTGCGCAGCGTCTGGTGCCGAGCCTCTGCGTCGCGCCCCGCGCGGAGCAGGTCGAGCCGCGTGCCAAGGCGCTCCAACAGTTGCGTTACATTCAGGAGCGGCGTCCGCGCGGCGGCGAGTTCAATGGCAAGCGGTAGGTCGTCGAGGCGCGCACAGAGCTCATCGAGGCGTTTACCCGGCTCGAACGAAGGCGACGCGGAACGGGCACGATCCAGGAACAGCTCACGCGCATCCTGCCTGGCCAGGGGCAAAACTAGATAGACATGTTCACCCTGCACCGAAAGCCGTTCGCGGCTGGTGACGAGCACGTCGACCCGAGGGCAGGAAGCAAGCAGGGCCGCAATGTCCGGCGCGGCTCCGATCACTTGCTCAAAGTTGTCGAGTAGCACCAGAAGGCGGCGGCTCCCGATTGCCTCCGTGGCACTGCCACCTCCCAGCACACGCGCGAGCGCCGGCATCACGTCCTCTGGCTCGGAGACTGCGGTAAGAGGTACCCACCACACGCCGTGCTCGTAGCTTTCGGCCAGCGTGCCGGCAATCTCAAGCGCGAGTCGCGTCTTTCCGCTTCCGCCGGGACCGGTCATCGTGACCAGACGCACGTCGTCTCGCAAAAGCAGTGCGCTTGTTTCGGCGAGCTCACGATGGCGTCCGACGAACCGCGTCAGGGGCACTGGCAGGTTGGTGGCGAAGATCGTCCGCAGAGGAGCGAACTGCTGGTCGCCCAATTGATAGATCCGCTCTGGCCCCGGGAGATCCTTCAGTCGGTGCTCGCCCAGATCGCGGACATCGGTCCTTCCAGAGAGTTCACGCGTGGATTGCGACATGAGGATCTGGCCGCCATGGCCGGCAGCGGCTATGCGAGCGGCTCTGTGGACGTCCATACCCACGTACCCCTCGTCAGTCACTGCCGGCTCCCCCGTGTGCAGGCCCATGCGTACACGCACGGGACCATCGGAGAGCGCTCGTTGTCCATCCTCCGCAGCAGCCACCGCGTCCGATGCACGAGCGAACGCAACAAAGAAGGAGTCGCCCTGGGTGTCAACCTCGACGCCACGATGGCGTGCGAACGCCTCACGTAGGGCACGGCGATGTTCCGCGAGCAAGTCGGAATAGGCTTCCTTCTTTTCCCGCACGAGCCGGGTCGATGCCTCGACATCGGTGAAGAGGAAGGTCACCGTCCCGCGCGGAAGTGCGGCCATCCTGGGGCTCATAGAACGAGACCATGCTCTCAGGATCGGCTGAGACTGTCTCGGGACATGGTGTTCCGGTTCTGGAGAGTTGGAGGAGCCGTCCGCGTACCTCGTGACCCGCGGCGGAGAGCCGGCATCTGCCCGCATCCGTTCTTGGGTGTGGCATGTTGCACCCCTTCCATCGAATGTACCTTGACAGTTACGTAACAAGGTTGATACATTCAAGGCGATGGAAGCTGTTCTGCGGGCACTGGCGGACGAGAGCCGGCGGACGATGCTGGAGACCTTGACCCGCGGTCCGGCCACCGCGGGTGAGCTGGCGGCGCTGCTGCCGATTGCTCGCCCGGGGGTATCGCGTCACCTCCGAGTGCTGCGCGACGAGGGACTCGTCGAGGTCCGCAAGGAGGCGCAGCGGCGGGTCTACAGTCTTCGCCTCGAACCGCTCGCCGAAGTCGATGAATGGTTGAGCCGGTACCGGGCCTTGTGGGAGCAGCGGCTGGACGCACTACACACCGAGGTGGCGCGGGGAAAACGCGAACGAAGGAGCACCAGATGACTGGCAATGCACATGGGGGAGCCCGCATCTTGGGCAGCCTTCTATCAGCCGATGGTAAGGGCGTCGTGAGGATCGAAGACCGCTACGACACCGGTATCGACGACCTATGGTCAGCACTCACCGATCCCGGACGCCTGGCACGCTGGTACGGCGAGGTGGAAGGCGACCTCCGCCTCGGCGGAGAGTTCCGGTTCCACATCGAATCGGATGGTTACGACGGCACCGGGCGCGTAGAAGCGTGCGAGCCCCCACGGCGGCTCCTGGTGACGTCCAGGGAAACGGACGAGTCCTGGCGGAAGGGTCACGGCGCGGAGCCTTTCGACGAGGCCATCGAGGCCACGCTGACCACCGACGGCGACCAGACCATCCTGGTCATCGAGGTCCGGGGCATGCCCGTGGACAAGATCGCCTTCTACGGGGCAGGTTGGCAGATCCACGCCGAAAATCTCGCCGCGTATCTCACCGGGCGAGCGCGCGGCGACACGGAGGCGCGGTGGGAGGAGCTTGTCCCTTCCTATCAGGAGTTGGCGGCCAACGTCCGCTGAGCACTGTCCGCCGGCGCAGTAGGACGCCCCGCCACCGAGGCATTTAGGGTGCGGGGAGGAGGTGTCCGGATCAAACAGAGCATCGGCAAATCCCGGGCAATTCAAGGGTCACGTTTACCTAGGCGGTCGCCGGCAACCGGTAGCGCGCAGCAAACCCGAACGAGACCAGGCAGGCGGCCGCCACCAGCGATAGCACGACCGGCGCCCAGCCGATCCCGAACTGGCCGATCACCGCGCCGATGCCGCCGGGAATCACCACGCCCCCGATCATCGAGGCGGGAAACAGCCACGAGGTCGCCTGCGAATCCCCCGGTCGGAGCTTCGCCAGCCACACGATGCCGGTCGGGAAGATGGGCGCGATCGCGAGGCCGGTGACGATGTAAGCGACCGGAGCCACCGTGGGCACCAAGGCAAACAGCAGCGCAACCGAGGCCGCGGCGGCACCCGCCATGACGATTACACGTTCATGCACATGGGCCGGCACGAGGGTGATCAAGATCCGGCCCGCAGCCAGCGCGAGCCAGAAGCCGGAGGTCAGCGTCGCCGCTGCGAAGGCCTGGTGTCCGATCGATTCGAGGTGCGATGGCATCCACGTCCCGGTGCCCGCCTCCAGGCCGACATAGAGGGCGAAGGCGACCATGAAGATGGCGACCAGCGCTCCCGACCTGTTGGTGGCCCTCTCGGACGTGAAAGGCAGCTTGCCCGACATCCCTGAGATGAGGGGCAGCAGCACTACCGCGACCACGGCCGCACCGCCGTAGAAGAAGGCTACGTTTGCTTTGCCGACGGTCGAAACGAGCAGCGGACCTGCCACCGCGCCGAGGCCGAAGGTGCTGTTGAGAGCGTTGAGCACAGCGGTGCGACGGGGGCCCTCACTGTGCGCGACGAGCTGGTTGCAGCCGAGGTCGAGGGCGCCCCAGCCCACGCCGAGGACCAGCACCGAGGCGAGAAACACCGTCCATGACGGGGCGAAGGCTGCGCCGGCACAGCCCAGGCCGAGGCAGCTTCCCGCGGCTAGCACGAAGGTGCGGCTCGAGAGCCGGCGCAGCGCGCGCATTGATACAAGGACTCCGATCAGGGCGCCGAGGAAGTGAGTGCTGACGACCCCGCCCGCAACGGCCAGGGTGACGCCGTACCGGTGGCTGAGGTGCTCGAGCAGAGGGCCGTACGCCGAGGCGAGCACGCCCATCAGCAGGAAGATCGCCGCGATCGCCAGGAGCGCGGCCCGGGTCAGGTGGACGCGCTCGCCGGCTGCAATCAATTCGCCAACAGCCTACGTAACCAGTAGGATTCCGGTCCGTTGACTTTGCGATGACAGCATTGAGCAACCTCTTCTCCTGGCTGATCACGGCCCTGTTCGGGGTCCTGTTCCTGCTCCTCGTCTACGAGAGCTGGGCGATCATCACGCACCACACCCCGATCACGGATTACGTGCGGCCCGCCGTCCATGACCACCCGGCGTGGGCGTTCATCGTCGCGGCCGTCATCGGCATCCTGCTCGGGCACTTCCTGTGGGGCCCGGCGCGCGGGCGGACCTCGCCTTCGGGCGATCAGCCGTGAACCTCACCCCCGAAGCGATCCTGGCCCTCATCGCCACGGCCGGCGTCGGCATCGCCTTCCTGCTGATGCTCGAGGAGGCCTTCGCCCTTCGCAGCGGCAGGGACCCGATGAGCAACGGGGTCCGGGCTTTCGTGAGGAGGTTTCCGCGCGGCACGTACGTGCTGGCCGTGCTGATCGGCATGGTGTTGGGGCACCTGCTCTGGCCCTGAGCTCGCCGGTTTCCTGACCGCGCCGTACACGGCGGCCCGTTTATGTGCCATGGTCGGGGGATGACGCGTCCTCACCCGACGTCGATCCCATATCTGCTGGCCTTCTTTCCGAGCTTGCGTGCGGCCTCCGACCGCACGCTGAGCGTCTATTTCCTGATTCGCCCCGGGACGTACGACGGCAAGTTCTACGACATGGAGTTCAAGCGACTCGTCGCCAAGCACCGGCACAAGCTGAGCGACGAAGAGCTCGAAATCGTCGAACGCGAGATCCCGCGCATCAAGGCGCATCTCGAGATCGTCCGGCCCATCGCATGCCCGTTCATGGCGGCATTCGCGGACGAGCCCAAGAACGTCTTGAGGTTGATCCGCCTACCCGAGGCGACCGAGGATCGCCTCGAGGTGGATCCCCCGCTCCTGGCGCCCCTCGAGCTCATGCTGCGAAAGCAACCGCCGTCGCTGATCGTGGTGGCGCACAAAGAGTCGGCCCAGACGTTTGCGTCGATCCTCGACGAGATCATCCCGCAGCATCACATCGACGGTGCGGTCGTCAAGCACATCAAGTCCGGTGGCAACAAGAACCCAAGCCTCCAGCGCAGGGAGGAAAACCGGGTCAAGTCCAACATGGCCGCTGTCGTGCGCCTCATAGATCGCGAGGTGAGCGCCGTCTCGTACAAGCGTCTCTATCTCGCGGGTCCTGATGAACCTGTGGCAGAGCTGGAAAAGCTCCTGCCTCCCTCGCTGAAGAGCATCATCGCCGGCCGGCTCTCGGCGTCGCCCGACTGGTCCCTCGGCGAGCTCGAGGTCCAGCTCCGCAAGCAGCTCCAGGCCGCGCCGGCGACCTAGCTGCCGGCCGTCTTCTTGCCGTCCAGGAATTCCTGGTAGCGGCGATACGCGTCCTGCTTGCGGCTGTCGACGATCTTCGTATAGCCCTGCAGCGTGTTGAGATTCGCGTGGCCCAGGACCTCTTGCACCAGCCGCACGTCGCCGCCGGTAACCTCGAGCAGGGTGGTCGCGGTCGTATGGCGCGCGACGTGAGGTGACTTGAACGACCACGCGCCGAGCTCCTTGCGCAATCGGGTGACTATGTATCGCGCGCCCGCACCGGTGAGCCGCCGTCCCTGATCGTCCTGCACCGAGCGATCGAAGTTGACGAAGAGCGCCATGCACGCGTCCTCGCGCTCGCTGAGATATTCCTCCAACGCTTCGCGTGCATCGGTGGTCAGGTAGACGGCGCGTTGCTTGGAGCCCTTGCCGGTGACGATCAGGCGGTTGCCGTTGCGCGGGAAGTCGGTGCGGTCGAGTGCGAGGGCTTCGCTGATGCGGCATCCCGTGCTGATGAGGAAATGGACGAGGGCGCGGTCGCGCTTCTCGGCCAGCGTCGATCTCGGGAGTGCCGCGAGCAGGCGCGCAAGCTCGTCCGGGTCGATGGGTTTGGGGAGCCGCTGCTCGAGCTTGGGCAGGGTGATCCCGTTGGACAGATCGCGTTCCATCAGTCCTTCACGAGCGAGCCAGCGAAGGCAGGAGCGCACAGCCACGAGAGCACGTGCCCGCGATGCGGGGCCCTTCAGCTTGCCGGCCAGGTAACGCTGATATGCGCGGAGGTCTTCGTGGCGCAGATCGCTTAGCGCGAGCGAATGACCGTTGGCGGCGAGAAAGGAGATCAGCTTCGCCAGCTCGGACTCATAGGCGCGAACCGTGTTCGGGCTGCGGTTCGCTTCGAGCTGAAGCCAGCCGAGGTATTCGCTGGTCGCGGCCTGCAGGTCGTGGGGCATATCGAGGCCGGATGCATGTTGTCACACCTCTATTGGTGAGGTTACGGACGAACATCCGTTGTCCGATGGCCCTCGAACCGCGTCCCGTAGAGTAGGTATCGTGCGGTCCGCTCTCGCCGGGTTCGTATTGGTGCTGATGGTGGCAGCGTGCGGCCCTCTGGGCAGCTCCGCGCCGGCCGGGCCGACGGCTTCGAGCGTCGCGCTCAAGACGAGCGACCTGCCGCCCGGCATGGTCAGGTGCGACCTTTCCGGCGACATCAACAGCTATCTGAACAAGATCAAGACCAAGGACCCGACCACGTACAAGACGACCAGCGATGGATGGGCGGCGGCGCAAAAGGATGGCGCCACTGCCGCGGACGTCGAGTTCTACACGGACTCGGCGGCGCACTGCGCTGCGGTCGCGTCGAACAGCTCGCAGGTTGGTACGGCGACCTACAAGCTCGCGGTCAACTTCGTCATCCAGTTCAAGGACCAGGCAAGCGCTGAGAAGGGTTACAAGAGCGAGTCGATCTTCGGCTTCAGCGCAGCATCTCTCAAGGCGTCGCAGGTCCCAGTGGTCGAGGGCACCGCGACAGGGCTCGGGGCGAACTCAATCGTGCTCTCGCTCGCCATCGCGAGCCAATCCTTCTATGTGGCGGTATGGCAGAACAAGGCGTTCATGAGCATTCTCGCAATCCTGAATATCGATCCGGCGACGGCGAAGAAGACC
This sequence comes from Candidatus Dormiibacterota bacterium, assembly GCA_035473835.1. Lineage (GTDB taxonomy): Bacteria > Chloroflexota > Dormibacteria > Dormibacterales > Dormibacteraceae > UBA10449. Next base: position 8,094 of record DATINX010000007.1, read on the forward strand.
GCGCTGGCGGTGAACGGCCGGATCCACTAGCCCGGTTTCGAAACCGGACGGTCGCTAGACTACGCGGGCCGATCGCAGACCCGCCCAACGTCCCACCACGCACTCGGCGCCGGCAGGCCGCCTCGACCCTGCTCCGCACAGCGCTCGCCCTGGCGCTCATAGCCGTGGTCGCCTTTGTGGTCTGGCACGTGGTGGACCTGGCACCCGGGCAAGCCAACAGCGACATATCTCCATCCAACGCGACCCCCTTACCGGCCGTTCAGGCTGCCGTGCCTGGACTCGAGGATGGCGCCTGTGTCAGCTTCGCCCCCACGCAGGGCCATACGGGCCAGACGGTCTTCATCGATGCCGGCCACGGAGGACGGGATCCTGGCGTTGTCGCCTCTAGCAATTCGGGGCGCCCGGTGTTCGAAAAGGACGCGACCCTGGCGGTTGCGATTCGCCTGGCGAGCCTTCTGCGCGCCGACGGTTACACGGTCGTCATGGCACGGACGAATGACACGACGGTGGTGAAGATGTCGGCCGCCGACATGACGTCAGGAGCGCTCACGCCTTACGCCGTCCGCCGCGACCTGGGCGCGCGCGCGGCATGCGCGAACGCAGCCGGCGCCGCCGTCATCGTCTCGATTCACTTCGACGGCTTCACAGATCCCAGCGTCGGCGGCACGGAGAGCTTCTACGACGCGGCTCGGCCGTTTGCGGCGGCCAACCGCCGCCTGGCCACCGACTTGCAATCGGCTCTCGTGGGACGGCTTCGCGCCCCCGACCGAGGGGTGTGGACCGACGACCAGCTCT
>DATINX010000008.1:0-11780 GCA_035473835.1 Candidatus Dormiibacterota bacterium
AACCGCCGGCGCCCGAGTGGCCGCCCGCGATCCCTCGCAAGCGCTGCAGTCCTTCGAGGTTATCCAGCAGACCGGCCGCGATGCGCTTTCCGAGCTTCGCCGCGCGCTGGGCGTTCTGCGCGGAGCCGGGGAGAGCATCGAGCTGCTTCCCCAACCCGGCTTGGACCAGCTTGAAACTTTGGCGGAGCAGGTTCGCCAGGCGGGGGTAAAGGTGGAAATCCGAATCTCGGGCGAGCCGCGGCCTCTGCCCGCCGGTGTAGAGCTATCTGCCTACCGGATCGTTCAGGAGTCGCTCACCAATGTTCTGAAGCACGGAGGTGCCACTCACGCGGTAGTGGAAGTTGCCTACGATGCTGCCGAACTCCTCCTCGAGATCTGTGATGACGGCGATGTCCAGCCCGATGCGCCAGCTACTGCCGGCCACGGCCTGGCGGGTATGCGCGAGCGGGTCTCGATGCTGGGCGGCGACTTCCAGAGCGGCTCGGTCGCCGGTGGCTACTATGTGCGGGCCACACTTCCAATAGGTCCGCAGACGGCGTGATCCGCGTCCTTCTCGCAGACGACCAACCGTTGGTCCGTGCCGGGCTCCGGACCATCCTCGGAGAAGAAGTCGACATCGAAGTCTGCGGCGAAGCAGGCGATGGTGCCGAAGCGGAGGCACTCGCCGCCGAGCTTCAGCCCGACGTGGTTCTGATGGATGTCCGCATGCCTAACGTCAACGGACTCGAAGCGACGCGAAAAATCATGGCCGGCGAACCGGCGCCGCGAGTGGTGATCCTGACGACCTTCGACCTGGACGAGTACGTCTTCGAGGCTCTCAAATTGGGTGCTTGTGGTTTCCTCCTGAAGGACACGGGCGCCGACGAGTTGGTCCGCGCGGTGCGAGTCGCGGCCCGCGGCGAGGCTCTGCTGGCTCCATCGGTCACCATGCGTCTGATCGCACGCTTCGTGCCAGACGGCGGCGGCCGCCCCGCGCCAGCAGCACTGAAGACGCTCACTGAGAGGGAACGCGAGGTCCTTGTCCTCGTCGCCAAGGGCCTCAGCAACGCGGAGATTGCCGCCCGTCTATTCCTCGGTGAAACCACCGTCAAGACACATGTCGCACATTTGCTCGACAAGCTTGGTCTGCGCGACCGCGTGCAGGCGGTCGTTCTCGCCTATGAGTCCAGGCTGATCGCCCCCGGAATCGACTGAACGAGAAGTCGTTCGTGGGAATGACTGACAAACATCCTTCGGGATGACGACCGGCTAGCCGGGCGGTCGCGAAGATCAGGTGGCCGTGTGCGGGCGAGCCATCGGGTTGATTTCGGCGTCAAAGCGGACACACGGCAGCGACCTTGCGCTAGACGGCAACCGCGGCACCCTTGACGCCGCACACGAAGGAGAGCAGGCATGTCAAACCGACCCGGCAGCATCGGTATTTTGTTAGAAGAGGAATCCCTCAATGGCGTTTTGGCACACGGCAATCCGCGTCCCCGGGTGACCGCGGCCAGGCCGTCGGGCGTCTGGTACGACCGCCTGGCGATTCTCCTGGCCAGCTGGCTCGTGGGCGGCGTCTACTTGGATGGGTGGGCCCACAATCACATTGCCAGCCTGGAGACGATCTTCACGCCCTGGCACGCCGTGCTGTACTCCGGCTATGCCAGCCTGGCGCTGTTCTTGGCGATCACCGCGCTCAGGCATCGGCAACCTGGACTGCGGTGGTGGCTGACGATGCCGGGCGGCTATGGACTTTCATTGGTGGGGGCAGGTATGTTCGCCGTCGCCGGCGCGCTCGACCTCACATGGCACACCCTTTTCGGCATCGAGCGCTCGATTGAGGCGCTCTTCAGTCCCACCCATCTGATGCTGGGGCTGGGTGCGATACTCATGGTCACCGGGCCCCTGCGGGCGGCAGCTTTCAAGACGCCGTATGACATGCGCGGGCGGTGGTTGGCGATGGCTCCGGCCATCCTGTCTCTGACTTATCTCATGGCTTTCCTCGCCTTCTTCACGCAGTACGCCCATCCCATCGTTCATTCGCTCGCCGACTTACCCTTCAGCGACGACTTCACGCGTGGCATGGGAGTGGCGGGTATCCTGATCCAGTCCGCGATCCTTATGGGAATCGTTCTGGTTGCGGTCAAACGCTGGTGGCTTCCCTTCGGAACCTTCGCGGTTCTTCTTGGTGTCACCGACGGACTCAGCGCCGTGCTGGCGGGCAGCTCGCCCGTCTTCTCGGTGGTCGTGCTCGGCGCTCTGACGGGGTTGCTCATCGACCTGCTTAACCTCGGGCTGCGGCCACGAGCGGGGACTCCCGCCACGCTGCGCATCTTCGCCTTTGCCGCGCCGGTGGTTACCTATGCCGTCTACTTCGCCGCGCTCGCGGCTCTTAAGGGCGTGTACTGGTCGCTACCGATCTGGAGCGGAGCAATCGTAGAGGCCGGCGTCGTCGGACTCCTGCTGAGCTACGTGCTGATTTCCCCCCTGCGGGCGGCCACCTCAGCGGTGCCGGCTCCTTGATTTCTTTGGCTAAGGGCTTGGGGGGAGGCTGAGGCGGCCGGTCGCGGACCGGAGCCTGACCTAGGATCCTCCCGCCTTCGGAGCGCGGCTTCGATCTCGTCGAGGTGCTCACCGCGGTGGCTGGCGCGAAGATGGTTGAGCGGGTTGGTCGGATCGTTGGGCCAAAGCCGGGCGGGGTCGAGCGATTCGACCCGGCGATCGGTCTCCTCGGCCAGCCGCAAGGCCAGCTCGGCCGCTTCCCGAGGCGGGATGGCGTGGATCAGTGGCGGGTGGCGTCGTTGATCCAGTCGACGTCTTCTGGCTCGGCATCGGACGGTGAGAAGGGCACGCCGTGTTCCAGCTTGTCGGCCAGCGCCAGGTCGCGCGCGTCCCAGGAGGCGATGTGGCCAATGCGCCGGCCACAGTCCAATGTTCGTTCACGGGGCTGCTCAGCTCGTCGTCGCGCAGCCGCGGGACAAGATCGTGCAACCGCCCGCGCTCCCGCGCGTTCTGGTCGACGTACGAACGATCTCGCGACACCCTCGTCTCTTGCCCCAGGACACTGAGTCGAAGGGTCGGCTACCCCCTGATCAGGGAATCCTGCAGGGCAGCCCGCTGCCATGTGCCGATGGGCACTGTGCCGAGCCCGGCACGGGCTTGCTTTCTGAAATCGGCTGCTGGTTGGTGCCTTGCCCAGAGGATATGGGTGCGGTCGACCCGATCGGCGTGATCGTTTGCTGGGAACTTGCCGCCGAATTCGAGCTCGTCTGAGTCGCCGAGGTGGCCGCGCCGGAACCGACTGAGGTGACCTCGTGCACCGTGGGCGCCGGTGCGAGCGCCGCTTGAGCGCGAATGAGCAGCACAACCAGCAGAACGCCGGCCATTAAAACCAGCGCGGTCGGCACAATTCCTGCGTTCTTGGCTCGGGTCATTTCCAGATCGCCAATTTACCTCAACGGGCGCGCTGGTGTGAACGCCCTCGAAGCGGTCCTCAAAACAACTTTGCGGCGCGCCTGAAACGGCCTCGCTGAGTCCGTTGTTTGTTCAAACGCAAAGGTTGTGCTTGAATTGCGCGCGACACGGCCAGAAAAGGGGGAGGGGTTGGTGGCCATCGCATTGGTCGAGTAGTCGGTTGTCAGATCGCACCCTGTCCTTTTGGCGCGCTTTCGGTGTGTGGAGATGGCGTTCATGAAGACTCAAGGGGGTCAGCAGATGCGGAGAGAGGGGATTCTTTTGCGGGCTGTGGCCAGGTGGGGCGTGGTCGCTATCTCATTGGGAGGGGCCGCGACCGTGTCGGTCGCGCAGACTGTTACCACCTACGCGGCGTCAGGAGCTTCGCAGACGGTGCAAACGGCGACCTACGTTGGGACCTCATCGTTGGCTGGAGCGGGAACCGGCAGTTTCGCCGTTGGCGCCAACGATGCGACCCGAGGGGGCGGCGACTCCGCCACGCTTCCGGCCAAGGCATCCAAAGACGGCACGACGCCCAACCCGTCTGGCCTGAAAGTGACGACCTCCGGCAATTTCAAGGGTTTTGACGGACTCAATCACGCGGACCAGCGCCTCGCGGGCACCGGCATCTACACCAACACTCAGTTCTCGCTCGAACCCCCTGACCAGGGCCTGTGCGTCGGCAGTGGCTTCGTGCTCGAAAGCGTCAACACCGCTTTCCGGGTCTTCAGCTCGGCAGGCACGGCTCTCACGTTGCCCGAGGCTTACAACCAGTTTTTCAACTTGGTGCCGGAATTCAATCGGAAAACCGGAGCGGTCGGTGATTTCCTCAGCGATCCGAAGTGCAACTACGACGTCGCCACGCGCCGATGGTTCATGACCATCCTTCAGGCGGACCCGCCAGGGTTGTGCTTGAACGGACCCTTCAACTCAGTCGTTCCCTGCGGCCGGGCCCACACATTGGTAGCGGTCAGCCAGAGCGCCGACCCGCGTGGGAGCTGGAACCTGTTCAGCATCGATGCTACCGATGACGGTCTCAACGGCACGCCGAACCACAATACCTCTACGATCAGCTGCCCCTGCTTCGGCGACCAGCCGTTGCTCGGCATGAATGCCGACGCTTTGTTCATAAGCACAAACGAGTACGGAACCGCCTCTGCTACCAACACAAACCCTGGCAACCCTGAGTTCGGATCCCAGATCTACGCTGTTTCGAAGTGGGGCATTGAGCACGCAACCGGCGGCAGCCTGACCAAGGTGGTCCACATCTTTGCCGGCTCGCTGCCGATGCCGTCAGGCGACTGCTGCGTGCCCTGGGACTCGATCCAACCTGCCACGTCGCCCACGGCGGGCCAGCAAACCAGCGGCTACGAGTACTTCCTCAGCTCCTTCACCAACAACACGACCACCAACCACGCAATCAATACGTGGGTGGTCACAGGCACCCGCTCGCTGGGGAGCAGCCACCCAGACCTCGACATCCAGCGCGTCCAGCTGAGGAGTGAGGCTTATGTGGACGATCTCCCCATCTCCTCACCCGGCTTCGGCGGCATCGCCGTCGACCAGAAGATCGGACCCAACCCCCTCGGTCAGTCGATTCCCGCCTCAGCCGGCGGGCCTGACCCTCTGGGCCAGATCAACGCCAACGACGTGCGCATGAACCAGGTCGTGTACGCCGACGGCAAGCTGTGGAGTGGGGTCAACACCGCCCTTCAATCAACCGCAGGGGGGCCCGCCCGATCGGGCATTGCCTACTTCGTCGTCCAACCTAGCTTTGGCGATGGCGAATTGAAGGCGGAGATGGTCAACCAGGGCTACGTGACTGTGAAGGGCAACAGCACGCTCTTTCCGTCGATCGGGGTCAACGCCGATGGCACCGGCGCCATCGCCTTCAGTGTTGTGGGCCCCGACTACTTCCCGAGCGCGGCGTACGTAAGGATCAACTCGGACGGCGAGCTTCGCGGTTCAATCGTGATCGCAGGCGCCGGTACCGCTCCTGACGACGGCTTTACCCAGTATCCGCAAGAGACTGGTAGCCCAGCTACTGTCGGCCGCTGGGGTGACTACTCCGCCGCTGTGGCGACTCCGGACGGAACGATTTGGATGGCGGCCGAGTACATCCCCAACCGGCCGCGTACGCTGCTCGCCAACTGGGGAACGTTCGTCTACCACATCAGCGCCGGCGGCAATGACAACAACAACAACACGTAGAAGTTTCTGACCTCCGAACGATCAAAGAGGGCCAGACCGCATGGGTCTGGCCCTCTCTCTTCCTGGCCAGTCGAGATCGAGCTGCTGGTCGACCCCGTTCGCCTTGCAGAGATCAGCCTGACGGCGCCGGGGGAGTGAGCTTCCGCAGCCGCTCATCGTTGATGTCGGCGTGGTCCTTCGCCATGAGCACCCGCAGCAAGAAGTACTCCGAGATGGGGCGGTCGTCGGTGATGACGGGGCCGGGGCCGACGAAGCCGTCGACCGCGCCGTCGTGCAGCCAGTCGTCCGCCGCTATCTCGCGCGCCCACCCCGCACCATCGAGGTTTGGATCGTCAGGGGCGGTCGCAAAGTCCGACGCCGCGGTCGGCGTGCCGAGCAAGCCGCTCAGGGTCGCCGGATCGAACTGCATCGGCGAATCCGAGCCGAAGAAATAGGCTCCATTCTTGGCCGGGCTGAGCACCACGTCGACGTGCGGAAACACCGAGCGGAAGGTGCGCAGGTGGAATTTGAACTCATCGACCGTGGCCAGGTACGGGAACCACATCATGAAGATCCCGCCCGGGTTCAGCCGCTGGCGGGCTTCGGAATAGAACTCAGAGGTGTAGAGCACGACCGTCCCCGCCGACTCCAGCGGAGGAGGTGGGTCGACAACGATGACGTCGTACCGGGCTGTCGCCAGGCGAACGTAGTTGCGCCCGTCGGCGATGATGATGCGGCCCTGGGGGTCGTGCTGAAACCGATCCGCGTCGGAGAAGAACGCGCCCATCTGGGACGGCACCGTGGGTGAGAGCTCGACCGCATCCGTCCGCAGGTCGAGGATCAGCGACGACCGGTACGTCGAGCCCATCCCGAAGCAGATGTCCAGCATGCTGTTCGCATTCGGTCGCAAGGCCTTGCTCAGGTACGCCATGAGCTTGGTGCTCACGGTCAAAAAGGTCATGGCGACACCGGTGACGTAGAGCCGCTTCTCGGCCGGCGGCCCTCCCTCTACATCGACGGTGGCGATGTTGTCCTCGTGATGCGCGACCAGGACGCCCTGGCTCGAAAGTCGGTTCTCCGTGGCGGTGCGGCTGATGCCGAGACCGGTCGTGGGAGCAAGGATCGCGATGAGAGCCAGGGTGGCGAAGGCGCCGGCGAACGCGGGCGAGCGTCGCGGCCGCGGCCGGCTGACGAGCACCAGCGCGGCGCCGAACCCGAGCTCGATCGTCGCAAGAAGCAGGATCGACGTGTTCGTGCCCACCGTCGATGCGAGCACGAAGGCGGCCGCAAACGAACCCAGGATCGAGCCCGCCGTGTTGCTCGCGTAGAGCCGCCCGACGCTGTTCGCGGCCCCCGCGGCCGTGGTGGTCACGATACGAACCGCGAGCGGGAACGCGTACCCCATCGCCACTGTGGCCGGCAGCAGGACCAGCGGGCGCACGCTGTAATAACCGTCGCCGAGCGGGCCGCTGGCCAGGACTACCGTGGCGCCGGCCGCCAGGCCGATGACGCCAAGACAGACACCGAGGGCGGCCAGCGAGTCCTTGTCCGGACTGCTCCGCCGCGCGAACAGGACGCTTCCGACTGCAATGCCGAAGAGGTAGATCGCCAGGATGGCGGCGAAGAGATAGATGCTCGAGCCGCTGCCCTCGGCGAGCATCCGTGTCCACAGGACTTCGAAGGCGAGCGCGGCAAAGCCGGACACGAACGTGGCCGTGTAGACCAGCCCGCGAACCCGGCTGACCTGGCCTCCGCTCCGTGCGGGCGCGGCAATCGCGGGCGGTTCGGCCGCGGACGGCGCCGTGTGCAGGCTCGCGACAAGCGCCACCGTACCCGCCAGGAGGTTGAGCCCGACTGCAACGAGCGCCGTGCGGCTGAGCCCGATCAATTCGATCAGCGCATAGCCGGCGATGATCGTCCCCAGCACGGCGCCCAGGGTGTTGGCAGCGTAGAGCTCGCCCAGCCGGCGGCCGGCGTCGTCCATCGACCTCACAAAGAAGCTCGTGAGCGCCGGCAAGGTCATCCCCATCAGAAACGTGGCGGGTGTCACCGCGGCGAAAGCGAGGACGAAGCGGATGAGGCCGAGCTGCTCGGGTGATACCGACGTGTAGGCCGAGCCGTAAACGCCGCTCAGGACCGGGAAGAGGGTCGGTAGCCCGACCGCCAGCACGGCCACGCCGATCTCGATCAACCCGTACAGGCGGAGGGGGTTGCGCGTGCGCGAAGCGATACGGGCTCCGACCAGGGCGCCGCCACCCAGCCCCGCCAGGAACGCCGTGACGATCGTGGAGATCGCCTGACTGGTGTTCCCGAAGAGCAGCACCAGCTCTCGCGACCAGACCACCTGATACATGAGACCGGCGGCGCCCGACGCGATGAAGACCCCGAGCACGAGCTGCTGCAGGCCGCGATCAGCCTGGGCGGGCCTCGGGGCCGTTGACATCGTGGCAATCATGGAGAACGGGACCCGATTTCGAGGCTACTGAACGCAATTCACGTGAGCTGGTCGCAATCGAGACGCCGCGACGGCGGCCGGCGTCGAGCTAGGCGGGCGTCAGCCGAATGACCGGGATCTCGCGGTCGGTCTTCTGCTGGTAGCCGGCGTATCTCGGCGCCACCGAGGCCACGCGTGCCAGCGCTTCTTCTCGCTCACGACCCGTAAGCGAGTTCGCGAGCACCTTGAGCTTGCGGTTGCCCACTTCGATCCAGATCTTGTCCGGGTTGTTGGCCATGTTGATGAACCAGGCCGGATGCGTCGGCGCGCCACCCTTCGAGCCGACGACCAACCATGCGTCCTCGCCGTCGGCGAATCCGCCGAGCATGTTGACCCGCTCTTTGCCGCTGCGCGCGCCAATGGTCGTGAGCAAAACGGTCGGGAATCCCATCATGACCGGTGCGGTCGCTCCGGCGGTGCGCCGGTAGCGGGAGACCTGCATGTCCATGAGTGGCTTGGCCAACTTCATGATCGCCCCGCCCAACGGAATTGAGGTTCCGCGTGTGCCGCGCGGCGGAATTTCGATGCGTTGCTTCTCGGTCATCACCTTCCATCAATCTTCAGCAGCGCACGCATGTTCCAAGTGGCCGGTCGCGCCCCCCCGCACCGCATTTTTGGCGTGGTCTATGACGCCCCCTATAGGATTGTGCGCGGGGCAATCCAAACCGGGTTGAGCCGGTACTAGCTGGAGGTACTTGATGTCCGCCATCCTCGAGGTCGACCGGCTGACCAAGAACTTCGGCCGTGTTCGCGCCGTCAACGGAATCTCCTTCAGCGTCGCGGAAGGCGAGATCTTCGGATTCCTGGGGCCGAACGGCGCCGGCAAGACGACGACGATCCGAATCCTGCTCGGGCTGCTGCATGCCGACGGGGGCGCGGCCAGGATCGGCGGACACGACTGCTGGACTGATCACGCCAACGCGTCGCGCCTGTTCGGCGCCACCCTGGAGCAGCCGGCCCTGTATGGATTCCTGTCCGGCCGTGACAACCTGCGCCAGTTCGCCCGGATTCTCGGACCGGTGGACGAGTCTCAGATCACGGAGCTCCTGGCGGAGGTCGGCATGACGGAGCGCGCCGACGACAAGGTGAAGCGCTACTCGATGGGCATGAGGCAGCGCCTCGCGCTGGCCCAGGGCATGCTCGGCAAGCCGCGTCTGATGATCCTCGACGAGCCGACCAACGGCCTCGACCCCAACGGCATCCACGGGCTCCGCGTCCTCCTGCGCAAGCTGGCCACCGAGAACGGGATGACGATCTTCTTCTCCAGCCACCTGCTGTCAGAGGTCGAAGAGCTTTGCGACCGGGTCGTGGTGCTGCATCGCGGAGAGGTGAAGGCCTCCGGCGACCTGAGCGAGCTCATGAACGTCAAGGGCTTCCACTACCGCATCGAGGTCTCTGATGTCGACAAGGCGGTCGAGGTCGTCAAGTCGATCGACGGCACCTCGGTCGAGCTCGGCACGATCAAGGACACCATTCTGGTCAGCTCTGATGCCGACCTGGCGCGCAGCATCAACTACGCGCTGGTGAGCGCGGGCATCGGGGTCGATCAGCTCGTCCGCACGCAGAAGGGACTGGAGGACGTGTACATGGAGCTCACCGGCGTGCAGCCCGGAAGCACGCTGGCCTCACCGCCACCGCCACCGCCCCCGCCGCCACCCCCACCGGCACCCGCGGCGGTGGGGAGTCGCTGATGTTTCCCAGCCTGGTCCGCAACGAGCTCGAGAAAACCTGGCGCAGCCGCTGGATTGTCTTTGCGGTCATGGGTGGCCTGTTCATCCTGATCGCCGGGGGCCTGTACACCTATTACGTCTTCAGCCAGCACCGGTGGACGCCACCACCGGCCGTGGCATGGCAGACCACGCTGCGCCAGGAGATCGCCTCCAACCAGACCACGATCACGGAGCTGCAGAACATCAAGCAGCAGCAGGGCAGCTCCGGCGGTTCGTTCCGCGGTGGTTTCAGCCTCGACGACGCGATCGCTCAGGCCCGGCAGGGCATCGCCGACGACCAGTACCTCATCGACAACAACATCGCTCCCCTGCAATCGTTCTCGATCACCCTCGCGGCGCTCTTCGGCTTTGGCGGGATCGTCATGTTCCTGCTCATCCGCATCTTCGGATGGCTTGCATCGGAGGAGATCGCGGGCGAGCGTTCCGACCGCACGATCGCCATCCTGCTCAGCCGCCCGATGAGCCGGGATCAGCTGCTTCTGGCCAAGGCGATCTCGTCGTTCCTAATCAGCCTGGTCGTTGTGCTGGTGACGTTCCTTGTCGTCTACGCGATGATCGCCTTCATCGCGGGCTCGGCGGGACCGCTGACGGGCCAGGTTGCGATCGCGGTGGACGGCAGCAAGCCGGTGGGCGCGGGCAACCTGGTGGTGATGGACATCCCGGTGTTCGTGCTCATGTGCATCGGCGCGGCAATGCTGGGTGTGCTCTGCGTGCAGGGCATGAGCCTTCTCGTCTCGGTGATCACCGGAAGGTGGGCCGCGGTTGGGATCACGCTGGCGGTCTTATTTGGGGCGCCGCTCGTGAGCGCCATCGTGGCGGGGATCATCGCGCTCATCAGCGGCAACCCGAACAACGCCCACTTCCTCAACTATCTCTTCGTCAACGTGCTCGCGCCCGTCTCAGCGATCGCCCCGATATTCGGCAACGGCCCCGCCACGGCCGGCACCGGGATGAACGAGTTCGGCGCGCAGATGGCCACCCTGGCCGTGTGGACGATCGCCTTCTTCGCCGGGGCGTGGCTGCTCTTCCATCACAAGCAGGAAACCGGCTGAGTCGGAGCTAGCCGCTAGCCGGCCACCGCCCGGTCGCCGATCTCCAGGACCGAGTCCAGGATCTCGAAGCCCTCATCGAGCTCGGATTCGCTGATGCAAAGGGGCGGGTTGGTCATGACGACGTTCCAGCGCACGAACGTGTGCATGCCGGCCTCGAGGAGTGCCTGGCCGATCGCCTTCATCTCCGGCGAGGTCCCGTTGAACGGCGCGAGCGGCTCGAGGGTCCTGGGATCGCGGACGAGCTCGAGCGCTCCGAAAAGTCCGATCGAGCGCGCTGCTCCGACGCATGGATGCCGCTCCTGCAGCCGGCGATGATGCCTCGCCAGCACCGCGCCCATCCGCGCGGAGTTGCCGACCATATCGTCCTCTTCATAGGCCTGGATCGCACCCAGTGCGGCGGCGCAGCCGATCGGGTGGCTGTTGTACGTCAGGCCACCGTAGAAGACGTGGTCGTCGAAATAGGCGGCCACCTTCGGCTGCATACCCACCGCGCCGAGGGGAACGTAGCTGCTGGTAAGGCCCTTGGCGAGGGTGATGAGGTCGGGGACGACGTTCCAATGTTCCACCGCGAACCACCGCCCGGTGCGCCCGAACCCGGTCATGAACTCGTCGCACATCAGGACGATTCCGTAGCGGTCGCAGATTTCGCGCACGCCTTGGATGTAGCCGTCAGGCGGGATCAGGATGCCGTTGGTGCCGGTGACGGGTTCGAGGATGAAGGCGGCGATGGTTCCGGGGCCCTCGAGCTGGATGGTCTCGTCGAGATCAGCCAGCGCCTGGTCTGCCGTGTCCCATCCGCGCTGGATACCGTGATACGGGTCGAGCACGTGGACAACCCCCGTCGCGAACTCGTTGGGCCAGCGGCGCGGATCGCCGGTGGCC
>DATINX010000009.1:0-5356 GCA_035473835.1 Candidatus Dormiibacterota bacterium
ATCTGAAAGCTGCTCGAAGCGGTCAGCGTGTCGGCGGCCCCACTTTCAATGGCTCGCGTCGACGGCTGGCCGAGGTTGAACGGAAGGTCACAGGCCGAAAGCGCGGCCAGGAGGGCGGCTCCAGCCAGCACGGCCGGGGCAGCGGGCCGGAGACGGGCTATTAACTCATTGATTGACATGGCGCTGAGCTCTGTAACGGGTTGCATACTAGGACCGTTACCCGACCGTGGCGACTACTGACGAAGCGCCTCCGCAGGGGATCAGCGGTCCCGTAGAAGCCACGCGTCCGCCGGCTGCCGCCGGGCCCAAGCGCCGGTCGGTCCGCCTGTTCGGCCGCGAATACCGCGTGGTCCTGCCGAGCATCCGCGACCCCCGGCTGCACGTCGCGGCGGTGCTGCTGACCCTTCAGGCCCTCGGCCAGACAGTCCTCGGATTTCGACTGTCGATCGCCCAGATCCTGATCTGCCTGGCCACGGGAGCCCTCATCGAGCTCGTCGTGGCCTTCTTCAAGGACAAGACGATCCTGTGGCCGGCCAGCGGGTTGCTGACTGGAAACAGCACGGCCTTCATCCTCAGGGTCCCGGGCACGCTCCACGGCCAGTGGTGGAGCACCCACGGCATCGAGATCTTCATCGGCGTGGTGGCTTTGGGGATGGCGACGAAGTACCTGATCCGCTGGCACGGGCAGCACATCTTCAATCCCTCCAACGTCGCGCTGGTGCTCGCCTTCGTCGTCCTCGGCCCGCAGCACACGGAGCCGCTCGACCTCTGGTGGATACCGATGGGACCGTGGATGATCGCGACCTACGCCATCCTCATCGTCGGCGGTCTCCTGATCGCCTGGGAGCTGAAGCTGGTGGGGCTGGTGCTCGGCTTCATGATCGGGTTCGCCGTCTTCACAGCTGTCGCGCTGGCCCCGGTGCCGGACCACTGCATGGTGGCGAGCTGGCACGTGACGCCGCTGTGCGGACGGGATCTGTGGCAGATCCTCATCACCTCGCCGGAGATATTGATCTTCGCCCTGTTCATGGTCCCGGATCCCAAGACGGTTCCGGAGGGGCAGGTCGCGAGGGCGGTGTTCGGCGTCTTGGTGGCGCTGCTGGCCGTGATCCTGCTCGGCCCCACCACCCTCGAGTTCTGGACCAAGACCGCGATCCTCGCGAGCCTGGTCATCGCGTGTGCCCTGCGGTTCGGGCTGGTCCGCTTCCTGGCCCCGTTCACCGTTCGTCGTTATGGACCGACCTTCAGCGGTGGCACCCGTGTCTGGCGGGTGCCGGCCGCGCTTGCCGTCGGCGTCCTCGGCTTGGGCGCCCTCCCTGTTTCCGCCGCGCTCTCCACCCACAGCCCGTATCCGGCTGCCGGCCTCGCCGACGGCTCGACGCCGACGATCACGCTGTCGGTGGGGAACACCCCCGGGATTGCGGACTGGGTCGTCGGCAGCGCGAGCGCGGCATTGCCGCCGGTTGGGAACTCGCAGCCGGTTTCGGCGTCGGCTCGCGTGTGGAGGCTGCCCGCTATTCCGGCGGTGACGCTGAATTCGAACGTCTCCTCTTTCGACCCATCGATAACGCAGACGGTCGCGGCCAAGATGGCGCACGACGTGGTCCTTGACCTGATCATCGAGTCCGAAGCGCGTCGCTCACACGACTTGAAGCTGGCGGAGCTCGGCGCCAACGGCGACGGCCTCACTGAATTCACGGACGTCATCAAGTCGGACACCTCGGCCGGCAAATTCATCCTGAAGACGTACAACTTCAGCGGCATCAGCGTTCAGCTCTTCCTGCCGAAGTTCGCCACCCAGGCTTCTCGCCTCGTTGGGGTCAGCCTCCACGGCACGGCCACCCTCGCGACCACGGACGCGTCGGGCAACGTCCTGTCCCAGAGCACGACGTCGTACGACAAGATCTGGGGACTGTCCGGAGCAGGCGGATTGGGCGGCACCGCGGACGGCTCCTACCAGGTCATATCGGTCGACTACACGGGCCTGGCGCCCGCCCCCTAAGGTTCCAGCGTGACAGCGGCGGGGATGCCGGTCGGCTCGTAAATGGCGGGCGGTTCGATGCCGAACGTGTCCGCGAGGCGCACGAACAGGCTGAACAGCGCCGCGATGTAGGCGGCCTCGCCGATCTGATCGTCGGTCCAGCCCACCTCGCGCAGGGCCTGCACCTGCTCGTCGGTGACGCGATAGGCGCCTTTCGCGATGGTGCCGGCGAATTCCAGCAGCAGCCGCTCGGCCTTCCCCAGACCGGCGGCATCGAGGTCACCGCTGCGAAGGGCTTCCGCTACTCCGTGAAAATTCTCGCCCTGCAACTGCAGGAACCACGTGTGGGCGCTGAGTCAATAGCGGCAGCGATTGAGAGCCGAGACGTAGGAGGCGATCATCTCGTGCTGGGCTCGGGTGAGCGCGCCGTCGCTGAAATGCATCCGCGATGCAGCCTGAATGGCGGCCAGGAAGTCCGGCCGCAGGCTCATCGTCTTGAGAATCTCCGCCACGACCCCGATCTCGCTTTGGGCTTTGGCCGTCGCATAAAGCTCGGCCAGCCGGCCTTTGGCCTCGGAGGGCTGAACCATCTTGATCCGCGTCATCGGCTTGCCCATGAAACGCAAGGGCCGCCACTGCGGTTACGTTAGTCGGACCTCAGATGAGCCTGTCCATCGTCGCCGAGGCATTCGAATCCAGCGACGCCCAACGGCTGATCGCCGCGCTGGACGCCGGGCTGGCTGCCGTCTACCCGCCTGAGCAGCGCTTCGGGCCGAACCTGAAGCCGGCCCAGCTGGCCGACGGACGCGGAACATTTGTCATCGCTCGCGATGGCGGCCGCGCGGTCGGGTGCGGCGCGATCCGCCTGCTGGACACGACCACAGCGGAGGTAAAGCGGATGTACGTCGAACCCGACGAGCGCGGCAAGGGTGTCGGCCGAGCAGTCCTCGACAGCCTCGAGGCGACGGCCCGCCAGATGGGCGTCCGGCGCCTGGTCCTCGAGACGGGCGTCCACCAGGAGGTGGCCATCGCCCTGTACACGAGGGCCGGCTTCACCCTGGTCGACTGCTGGGGCGAGTACCTGTCCTCACCCACCAGCGTCTGTTTCCAGAAGCACCTGCCCACATAGCCCGAGCCCGAGCGGTCTAAGCTCAATCCAACCAAGTTCACCTAGGAGGCGCCAGATGGAGTTCTACAACCTGAAGACCAAGCAAAAGGTCGAGGTCCCAGATTCCGAGATCAAGAAGCGGAAGAGCGTGCGGACCACGTCCAGGGGCACACGACAGGAGCGCTACGCGGTGGTCGCGGACGTCGAGGTCGACGGCAAGCCACTGCGCATGTTCAAGTTCGTGAACAAGGAGACGTTCGACAAGCTGCACGTAGCAGAGGTGTCGTAGACCCCCACGTTCGGCTAGCGAGCTGACCCGTACGAATCGCTGGGAGCAATCAGCTGGGTTTCGTTGCCCTGATGTACGCGCTCCCGACCTTGCCATCGACGCCTGGAATCGACTGGGTGGCGTGGACTTGAAAGTCGGCGTCCTGGAACCCCGCGTCGAGCAGCGCTTTGCGGTAGTCGTCGATCGGAATCGTGCCCGAGATGCAGCCGGCCCACGAATCCAGGCTCTTCTTGACGGTGGGGTCGAGCGGATCGAGCTCCACCATGTCGGCCACGGCGAACAGACCACCCGGTCGCAGCACTCGGAAGGCCTCTCTGATGACCGCGCCTTTGTCCTCGGCGAGGTTGATCACGCAGTTGGAGATGACAACATCGACAGAGCCGTCTGGGAGAGGAACGTTCTCGATGCTGCCTTTCAAGAAGGTGGCGTTCGAGACTCCCGATTTCGCGGCGTTGTTGTTGGCGAGCTCGAGCATCTCATCTGTCATGTCAACACCGTAGGCGTGGCCATCGGGCGCGACACGTCGGGCGGATAACAGAACGTCGAGCCCGGCGCCCGATCCGAGGTCGAGAACGACCTGTCCGGGAGTGAGCTGAGCAAGCATCGTCGGGTTGCCACAGCCGAGGCTGACAGCCTCGCTCATGCCGATTTCCTTGAGCTCCTCGGCTGCATACGAGCCGCTGCAGCCGCAGTCGGGTCCGTCGGCCTGGCAGCAGCCGGCCTCCGCGATCGTCTGGCCGGCGGGAATCACCCTCAGCTGCTTTGCCACCGCGGCGTATCTAGATCGAACCGCCTCTTTGACCTCGCCCATGATGCCTGCTCCTTTCATCGATGAATGTCGATGGGTGCAGCCTAGCATATCCATCGACGAATGTGGATGGATTCACGTATGATCGCGCTGTCATGGCCCTCAAGGAGCTTCCAGTCGTACGTGAGCGGGGGGTTTGCTGCGGACTGCCGGACGTCGACGCGACATGGGCTGCGAGCAACGCTGAGCTGATGAAGGCGCTGGCCGATCCGACCCGGCTCA
Source organism: Candidatus Dormiibacterota bacterium (assembly GCA_035473835.1). Classification (GTDB taxonomy): domain Bacteria; phylum Chloroflexota; class Dormibacteria; order Dormibacterales; family Dormibacteraceae; genus UBA10449. The sequence continues at coordinate 4,409 of DATINX010000009.1, forward strand.
CCATGGCCGCGTCACTCTGGAAGTCGAAGTCGCCGATCTGCATTTGCGATTTCACGGCCGGCCTTGGACTCAGCCAGCCGACGATCTCTCACCACATGGCCAAGCTGAAAGACATCGGCCTGGTCGAGTCCGAGAAGCGCGGCATCTGGGTCTACTACCGTCTGCGCCTCAACCTGCCCCCCGCCACCCGGAAACTCCTCGCCCAGCTGATCGACTAAGACTGCCCGGGCTGTGACAAGACCATCGACCAAACGGATTCTTGCCGCGGGCGGTGCGCTGGTCCTTCTAGCTGCCGTGGCGTCGTGGGTGTTCTACTTCGGCCCGGATCAGGTGCCACAGCAATGGGTGGTGGTCTCAACGGGCTGGGGACACTGCGGGACGAACGTGCAGCAGGGGGTCTCTGCGGTCAATACCTGCGAGGTACGCGGTACCTTCAGAAATGACGGCGGAACCGCACCGAATCGATACGTTCCATCGTCCATGGGGGCGTTTGGCGACGTTTACTCGTACACGGCCCTCTTCGAGCCGACCCCGACACAGACGTGTGGAGCGCTGCTCGACCCCAAGACCCATCACGGGCAGTCAGTGACGGTTTCGTGCGCCGTATCCCAAGGCGCCGCCGTCAACACGGGCATCCCCGTCAAAGTCGAAATACGGAGCGAGAGTCACTTTCAGCGCGCTTCCAACCCCTGAGTGATCGTCAGGACAACATTCCCGGTCTTCTGCTCCGTTTCGACATACCTCGTCGCCTCAACGACGTCCTCCAACGGATAGGTCCGATCGATGACAGGCCGGTATCTCCCGGCCTCGATGAGCTCCTTGAAGAAAAGGACGTTCTTCTTCGTGTAGTGAGGTGGTATCGGGAACAGCACTTTCTTGCTTCCGATCCGCGAGGTCCATAACGCGAGGAACAGATTCTGGAACCCATCGGTTGCGACATAGACGCCG
>DATINX010000010.1:0-10935 GCA_035473835.1 Candidatus Dormiibacterota bacterium
TAGTGGCCGAGCTCGAGGTCGCACCGGAGCTCAGGACCTACCTGGCGAAGAAGAAGCTGACCCAGAAGTACTGGTACCCCTGGTTCGCGGAGCTGATCATCGATCGTTTCTGGACCGAGCTGACAGGAGGATAGACGTGGCGAAGGATTCATCCCAGATGGCGAGGGACTACATCGACGGGGCGCTCAAGGCACGGGCCAGCCTCGGGCGCTCGGCCAAACCGAGCAAGGCGGCCTACGAGCGAGCGGTCAGGCTGGCGCGGCTGGCGATGGACGAGCTGATGTCGCTCTCCCCGAAATCGAGGCAGCAGAACTAGAGCTCCGAGCGAACCTGGGCGGCCGCCGCCGCAAGCGACGACAGCTTGCCGAAAGCCTTTGGCCGCGGCAGGTACTTCATTCCGCAATCAGGCGCCAGGATGAGTCGGTCCGCGTCGACGAACCGCAGCGCATCCCGAATCCGCTGGGCGACGGTGTCGACCTCTTCGACCGGGCTGTCGTCGGCAAGGTCGATGACGCCGACGATCAGCGTCTTTTTGGCCAGGCCGCGAAGGATCGACAGGTCGACCTTCTGCTGCGCTGATTCCATCGAGATCTGCTTGGCGGTGACGCCGGCCAGCTCCTCCAGGAACGGGTAGCCGTTGGGACGCGAGTGCACGATGTGGGCGTAACCAAAACACGTGTGGAGGGCGGTCGTTCCTTCAATTCCCAGCAGCGCGCGGTTGATCGCCTTGATGGCGAACCGCCTGGCCTTCTCGGCGCGCGCCTGAAGATAAGGCTCATCGAGCTGGACTACGTCCGCGCCCGCGGCGAACAAGTCGCGCACCTCCTCGTTGACGGCTTCCGCCAGCGCCATCGCCAGCTCTTCCTCGTCGTGATAGAAGTCGTCCTGCGCCTGCTGCGACATCGTGAATGGTCCAGGCAGCGTCGCTTTGATGGTGCGCCCGGTCGACGCACGGAGGAACTCGACGTCGCGCACCTCGACAGGGCGCGTGCGGCGAATGGGTCCCACCACCCGCGGCACAGGGTTGGGATGTCCGGTGCGATCGAGCGCTGAGCCAGGGTTGTCGAGCTCCATGCCTTCCAGCGCGGTGGCGAAGCGGTTGGAATAGCTCTCTCGGCGGATCTCGCCGTCGGTGATGATGTCGATCCCGGCGCGCTCCATGTCGCGGATGGCCAGCACTGTCGCGTCGTCCTGCGCCTGTTCGAGCCAATCGGTCTCGACCCTCCAGATCTCCTTGGCCCGCGTGCGCGGCGGCAGGCGGCTGCCCAGCATGTTGCGGTCGACGAGCCAGTCCGGCTGCGGATAGCTGCCCACGACGGTCGTCGGTAACAGGCCGGGCATCGTGGCCAAACCTTAGTCGACACGGCTGGAAAGGCGAGTCACCGTACACTCGTCCCGCCGCATGACCTCCAACGCACCGGGCCGGCTGGCGGGCGACACCTGTGACCGAGACGTTATCTGGGATCGCGAGGTGGAGACCGAGACCCACGATCAGGCCTTCGCGCGCGCGGCCTCAGCCTGGGAGAAGCAGTTTCGCCACCTCATGGACCACTCGGACTTCTATGCGCGCAGGTTCCGGGACGCCGGGGTCCGGCAGCAAGACTTGCCTCTGAAAGAGATCTCCAGGCTTCCCTTCAGCACGAAGGTCGAGCTCAAGCAGGCGATGGACGAAGCGCCTCCATTCGGGAGCAACCTGTGCGTTCCGCCGGAGCAGGTCAAGCGCGTGTATCAAACGAGCGGAACCACTGGGGCGCCGAGCGTGCTGGCCCTCACAAGCGCAGACGCTGAGATGTGGACGACCATCGGCGCCCGCAGCTACTTCGCGACCGGCATCCATGAGCACAGCAGCGTGCTGACCACCTTCGGCGCCGGTCCATTCGTCGCGGGGCATACGCATTTCGTCCTCTCGCGCATCGGGTCGCGATCGGTGCCGGTCGCGCCTGGTGACACCGATCGCGTGATCTTCGGCCTCAAGGCGGGTCTGGCCGACACCCTGCTCTCGACGCCGTCGTTCGCTCAGTACCTCGCCAACCTGGCCTCCACGCCCCGCGGGGCGGTACTGCAGCGCCCGCACGGCGAGCACCCCAGAGGAGGGCCCGATCAGTCAGCGATGGCGCTCACTCATATCGTCACCGGCGGCGAGCCCGGCGGCGGCATTCCCGCCATCCGCGACCACATCCAGTCCGTGCTCGGAGCCACCGTCACCGAGGTGATGGGGATTGGCGACATCGCACCGTCCTTGTTCGGCGAATGCCCGCAGCAGCAGGGCATGCACTTTTGCGGCGGCGGCCATGTCTGGGTCGAGCTCATCGATCCCGAGTCGCGCGAGCCGATGAATATCGAGGCAGGCGCCGTTGGCGAGCTCGTGTACACGCACCTCACCCGCGAAGCGATGCCAGTGGTGCGCTTCCTCGGCGGTGACATCGCCAGGATCGAGGGCTTGACGTGCGAATGCGGACGGTCGACCTTTCGGATCCGCGTCATTGGACGGCGCGACGACATGTTCATCGTGCGCGGGGTGAACGTCTACCCCTCCGCCATCCTGGCCGTTGTCGGCAGGTTCCGGCCGCGCGTCACCGGTCGTGCGCGCGTGATCCGCAAGACCGCGGACACGAGCGTGCTCCCGCCCGTTCCCGTCGAGGTAGAGGTGCCCGACGGACACGTTGAAGATCTCAGGTTGGCGGAGGAGATCGAGGCGGCCATCCACTCGACGTTGATCTTCCGCGCCAAAGTCCAGCTGATCACGGAGACCGACTTCGGCGAAAGCGGCTACAAGACGCGCCTGACGGTGAAGCGACCGTGAGCCCGAATCGAAAGAGACTGAAGTCCGACCTCGGCTGGAGCACAACCGATCGCGTCGTCGTGCGGGGGCACGACCTCGTCGACCTGATCGGCAAGGTGTCGCTGGGCGACTTCGCATTCTTGGAGCTCAAAGGGCGCCTGCCGACCCCTGAAGAGTCAGTTGTGTTCAACGCCGTCGCCGTCACCCTCGTCGAGCACGGGATGACTCCAAGTGCGATCGCGGCGCGCCTCACCTACTTCGGAGCGCCCGAGTCGCTGCAGGCTGCGGTCGCCGCGGGCCTGCTCGGTATGGGCTCGCGTTTCGGTGGCTCCATCGAGGAGGCGGCCCGGATCGTCCAGGAAGCGCTCGCATCGGCCGGTCCCGAAGCCGACCTCGGCGAGCTCGCGCGGGGCATCGTCGCGACCTACCGGAGGGCGAAGCAGCCCATCGCCGGCCTCGGCCACCCGATCCATAAACCTGTCGACCCACGGACCGTCCGCCTCTTCGAGGTCGCTCTCGAAAACGGACTTTCAGGACGATACGTCGAGCTGATGAAGCTCATCTCGGAAGAGGCGAGCCGGGCGTACGGGCGCGACCTTCCGATCAACGCGACTGGCGCCATCGGCGCGATCATCAGCGAGCTCGAGATCCCCTGGCAGGTGGGCCGTGGGGTGGCGGTGATAGCCAGGGCGATCGGCCTGGTCGCCCACGTCCAGGAGGAGCAGGCGGAGCCGATCGCGGCCGAGATCTGGAGGCGGGTCGAGGACGAGGCCTCGGAGCGCAACCTGGCCTCCCCACCCCGTGGGGAGGTCCGGTCGCGCCCACAAGGGCGCCACCGGGGTGGGGAGAGTCAGGACTAACATGGTTTTCTTCGTTTGACCGGCTCGATAGGAGGCGTTGCGGTGCCCGCCAACGTTCCCGGAATCCATCACGTCACGTGCATCACGGGCGACGTCCAGAAGAACGTCGACTTCTATGTCTCGGTCCTCGGGCTTCGCTTCATCAAGAAGACGGTCAATTTCGACGTCCCCGACACCTACCACCTCTACTTCGGCGACTACGTCGGCACACCCGGAAGCGCCATGACATTCTTCGGCTGGCCGCATCTCCCGTGGCGGCCGCCGGGCAGCGGGCAGGTGACGGTGGTGTCCTTCGCGGTGCCGCCAGGGTCACTCGATTTCTGGTCCGCTCGCCTCGAGGAGCTCGCGGTGGACGCGAGGCGGGCCACCCGATTCGGCGTAGAGGCGGTTGTTCTCAAAGACTTCGACGGGATCCAGATCGAGCTCGTGGGTGAGGCTTCAGACGAGCGATGGAAGCCCTGGCCGGAAGGGCCGGTCGATCCGCAGCATCAGGTCCGAAGCTTTCACTCGGTGACGCTGACCGAGGAGTCGGATGCGGCGACCATCAAGTTCCTCACCGACACCATGGGCTTTCGCAAGGTGGGCACCGAGGCCAAGCGCACCCGCTTCGAGACCGGAGCGGGCGGCCCAACCTCCGTCCTCGACGTAATCGACGCGCCCGAAGCTCCGGTTGGGGAGGAGGCGGTGGGGACTGTCCACCACGTCGCCTGGCGAGCCACCAACGACGCCCACGAGCTCGACTGGCGGGAGGTGCTCGTCAAAGCGGGTCGCAACGTGACGCCAGTGATCGAACGCAAATACTTCCGGTCGATCTACTTCCGCGAGCCCGGCGGAGTCCTGTTCGAGATAGCCACCGACCAGCCCGGTTTCACGGTCGACGAGCCCGCCGACGCCCTGGGCACCTCGCTGCAGCTCCCGCCCCAGTACGAAGGGCGGCGCGAGAATCTCAAGTTCAACCTGCCGCCGATCGTCGTACCGACCACCGCGGCGCGGGGCGCAGGACATTGACAGGTTTGGGGGTGGTCGCAAATTGAGGTTCTGGAGGGAATTGAGCTGATGAGCACAGCAGTAATCACACCAGTCAACCCGATGTCGGCGGAGGGCAAGGCCACGGTCATGAACGTCATGCGCCGCGACCGCGCCAACTTCACGCGCCTGGTCTCAGACCCGAAGAACTGGAACGTGATGACGCGCTGCACGGGGTGGGAGACGCGTGACCTGGTCGGCCACATGATCGACGTCATGGAGGGTTACTTCAAGAATTGGGACGCGGCCAAGGCGGGTAAGGAAGGCACAGCCCTCGGCCTGCCGGTGATGGGCGAGACACTGAACGATCATGCCCTCGACTTCCGCAAGCTGCCGCGCGAAGAGGCGCTCGCGCGCTTCAAGAAAGACGCGGAGAAGCTCGACGGCATACTCGAGGCGCTCACACCCGCGGAGTGGACCGGGTTCATGGTCTATCACCCGTTCGCGGGGCCGGTTCCAGCCGGCTTCTACGGCACATTCCAGATCATGGATTACGGCGTTCACCCGTACGACATCGAGTACGGCCTGGGCAACAAGCTCGCGACCATCGACGAGGCGACGGCCGGGCTCATCCTGCCCTTCGCTTTCGTTTTCTGGATGTACACCGTCGACCAGAAGGTGGCAGAGGGCCTTGACGCCCAGTACGGAATCGAGGCAGAAGGTCCCTGGGGCGGCAAATGGCGCGCGGCCATCAAGGATGGCAAGTGGTCGTCAGAACCCGAAAAGGGCAACTTCGAGTACTGCGATGCGCTGTTCCATTTCGACAGCGCGGCCGACCTCGTGCTCACGTTCTTCGGCCGGTTCCCAGGTGGCTCAGCGTCCGGCGATCCCGAAGTGATTCACAAGGTGCGCCACCTCTTCTTCTCCTTCTGATCCGTTCCACGCTGTGGGCGGCGGACCTGAAACGGCCGGGTCCGCCGCCTGGCGGCGCCCGATTCGAAGTCAGGGAGGCTGACGAAGACTCCTCCGCCACGATCGCCTCCGCGATGGGAACGGAAGGGAACCTCGTATCCGCCCGACTCGCCCGCGGCTGCCGATGCTTCGGGGCCTGGTCAGGCGGTGTACTGGCGGGCTACGGCTGGCTCTCGAGCGGCCCTGAATGGATCGGCGAGCTTGACCTCGAGATCAGGCCAGGCGCCGGTGAGGCTTACATCTGGAACTGCGCCACGCTCCCTGACCATCGCCGAAAGGGGGTGTTCCGAGACATCGTCGCCGGCCTGGCGGCGCTTGGCCGGGCCGAGCGCCTTTCGCGCCTGTGGATCGGCACAGTCGCCCTCCCGGCAGAGAAGGTGGTGCCCGAGGCGGGCTTCGCGCCCGTTCTCCATTTTTCGACCGAGGTCCTGTCGGGCGTGCGCTGGCTGAAGGTCGTGGCTGAGGAACGCGTCGAGCCAGGATTGCTGGCGGCGGGACGAGAGGTCCTGGCCGTCGGCGGGCGGCCCCTACGCCTGGATACTTTCATGAAGAGAGCCGAACCCAAACGGCATTGATTTATGAGCTCCCCATTTCACCTCCCCACACCGTGGGGAGGCCGGCTCGCGAAGCGAGCCGGGTGGGGCAGATGACTCCCCCAAAAGGCCGAGAGATAAATCCAGCCGGAGCCGGGTGGGGCAGATGACTCCCCTAAAGGGCCGAGAGATAGATCCCGAGCAAATCCTCAGCTGGGTACCGTCCGCCCAGCTCGTCCGCCGCCCGCCGCAGCTCCGCCCCGCCAATCCCAAAAGCTGCGATGTGCTGCGGCAGCCCCAAAGACCCGATCAGGGTCTCCACGTCGCCGGCTGCGTCACCGTCCGACCCAGTCGCTTCGGCAATCTCAGCCATGCGTTCCGGTTTCGTGCGCGCGAGGTAGCGCATCACGTGCGGCATCAAAAGGCACGAGGTCACGCCATGCGGGATGCGATGGCGGGCGCCGATCTGCTTGCCCATCACGTGGCTCAGGCCGCTCGCCGAAGCACCGGGCAGCGTGAAGGAAAACCATGCCGCCAACTGGTTTTCGGTTCGAACCCCGAGGTCGTTCGGCGCAGCCTGCGCGCGGGGAAGCGACTTGAACAGGCGGCGGATGGACTCCAGCGCCATCACGTCCGAGAAGGGGTGATAGCCGTCGGCAAGGAAACCCTCGACAGCGTGATCGAGTGCCCTGATCCCCGTCGAAAGCCATAACGACATCGGCGTGGCGAGGGTGAGCTCAGAGTCGTAGATGACGGAGTCGAGAAGTAGCCGCACGTCGCCGATGCCCGATTTATCGCCGGAGGCGTCCGTGTATCCGGCGCGACCGGCGAGCTCGGCCCCGGAAAGGGTCGTGGGGATCGCGACATGGGGAAGGCCTCGGTAAGCGAGACCATGCCGGTCGGCGAGCTTGACCGCGATGACCTTGGCGGCGTCCACAGCGCTGCCGCCGCCGAAGCTGACCAGTCCGTCTACGCCGATCCCTGTCGTGTGTTCGATCGCAGCCTCGATTTCGGACATCGGCGCGTGCTGGCCGATGACCTCGGTCGCGAGAACCTCAGACTCGCCGAGCGCACCCCGAATGCGACCGAGCAGCTTATCCTCGGCGACGATGGAGCGTGTCGTGACCACCCCGACACGGGTGACCTGCAGCCGCTTGAGCTCCGGCGCCAGCTGAGCGAGCGAGCCTGCGCCCCAGTGGATTGCACGCGGGTTCGCGTAGTTGAAAGACCCGGCCGGTTCCGTCACGTCACGCAGTACGTTACCTTCGGGAGGAAGTTCATGGCGGGTCCACACCAAGGCCAACCCGTTCTGCAGGCCGGCGAACCGCTGGAGCGAGCTCGCGCTGCGATGATCCTGGCCCATGGTCGCGGCGCCGGCGCGGCCGACATCATGACCGTCGCTGAGGAGGTGATGGTGCCCGGGGTTGCATACCTGGCCCCCCAAGCCGCCGGCTCCGCCTGGTACCCCAATCCGTTCACCGCGCCTCTCGACGCCAACGAGCCGTACCTGAGCTCGGCCTTCGAGGTGCTTGCGTTATTGGTGACCAGGGTCGAAGAGAGCGTTCCGCTCAGCCGGGTCGTGCTGCTCGGCTTCTCGCAAGGCGCGTGCCTGACCCTGGAGTTCGCCGCCCGCAACTCGCGTCGCTATGGCGGCGTGATCGGCCTGAGTGGCGGGCTGATCGGTCCGGAGGAAACGCCGCGGGACTATCCCGGCGACTTCCAGCGAACGCCGGTCTTCTTGGGCTGCAGCGACGTCGATCCTTATATCCCTAAGGAACGCGTCATCGAGACCGGCCAGGTCCTGCAGCGAATGGGTGCGGACGCGACAGTGCGTCTGTATCCGGGAATGGCTCACACGGTCATCGAGGACGAGATCGAAGAGGTGCGGAAGATCGTTGCGGCGGCGGCTACGTAACCTTCTTCTCGTCGTCCTCGGCATGTTCGCCGTGCTCGACGATATCGCCCGGCTTGAAGAGCACATCTTTGAGGACGACCTGCCACTTCGGCTTTCGGCGCGAAAGGAATTCGAGCGCCATCGCGAAGTGCTTGAACTCCTCTTCCTGGGCGTCCTCCATGATCGCCTTCGCCTCGGGGTTCCGTTCGAGCGACATGCGCTGCTCGTACCAGCCGATCGCTTCAGCCTCCTCCTGCAGCGACGCTGCCATGCGTGCAAAGGTCCTCATTTCCTGACTTAGTTCCCCCGGCGGCTCGTGATACTGCTCTGTTCCCATTGCCTGACTATATGCGCGGTTTAGGGGATAGGCGCCGGGCGGGGAGTTTGCTCGTCGCGGCGCTCAGGGCCTTCAGGTCGCGTTGCGGCAGAGCCACCAGGTCGCGCGGTGGCGTGTATTGCGATTCGAGCAGCTCAGCGCGAAGCCGTTTGCCTTTAGGGGTCAGCACCACCGACTTCACACGACGGTCACCATCCTGTGCGACGCGCCTCGCCAGGCCTTGCTGCTCCAGCTTGTCGACGAGCCAGGTGGCGTTGGAGGGGTCGCAAGCCCAGGCCTCGGCCAGCGATCGCATCGACCGGCCGGCATTCGGATCCAGGCTGGTCAGCGCGCGACTTTCGGCGGGCGTGAGCCCGAGCCGCTCGAGCACAGCGACGCGCTCGGGCGCGGTCGCGACTATGTAATCGAAGATCTGCCGCCATACCTCGCCGGCAAGAGACTCGCTAGCACGTGAGGCCTTGGCCACAATGTCACATCGTACCGGAATGTATGCCTATAGTTGAGGCTGTTATATAGTTGAAGTAGTTAAACTATTTCGCGGTGGGAGATGGCACTATGAAGACTGCGATCACGGTTGTTCACACGACCCTGCGGATCTCGGGCTTGCTGCTCGTGTTGCTGGGCATGGCGATCTGGACCGGTCGCGCGGACCAGGTGATCCCGGTTCACGAGTTCCTCGGCTTTGTGCTCGTCCTATCGCTCTGGACGCTGGCATTCTTCGCCGCGCGCGCCGGCGTGGCGACAGGGTGGGTAGTTTTGGCGGTGGTGTGGGGCCTCATCGCGCCGATCCTCGGGCTCACTCAGGAGCGTCTCCTCACGGGGGACTGGCACTCGACGATCCAGATCCTCCACCTGCTGATCGGCCTTGGCGCCATCGCGCAGGGCGAGGGCCTGGTCGTGCGCATGCGGCGCATCGGCGTCCCGGCCGTGAAGGCGGCATGACGTCTGGGCTCCTCGCAGGCAAGGTCGCGATCGTCACCGGCGCCAGCCGAGGCATCGGGGCCGCCTCGGCCCGGGCTTTCGCAGAGGCGGGGGCCTCGGTGGTGCTGGCGGCGCGAACGGCTGACGCGATAGCGACGATTGCCGATGAGGTCAACACGGCTGGCGGCAAGGCAATCGCCGTGCCCACTGACGTGACGGACCCGGACTCGGTCCAGCGACTCGTCGAGAAGACGCTGGCCGGCTTTGGACGCCTCGACATCGCGTTCAACAACGCCGGCGCGGGCCACATGCCCAAAGCCCTCGCGGACATCTCATTCGAGGAGTTCGAGTCGGGCCTGAAGGCCAACCTGTACGGCGCGTTTCTGGGCATGAAGTTTGAGATTCCCGCCATGCTCGCCACCGGCGGAGGGGCCATTCTCAACATGTCGTCCACCGCAGGGCTGCAAGGAGCGCCCGGAATGGGCTCGTACGCCGCGGCAAAGCATGGAGTCGTGGCGCTCACCAAGGTCGCTGCACTGGACTACGGCCAGCGCAATATCAGGGTCAATGCGATTGCGCCGGGACCAATCGTCAACGAGCAGATGAGCCGTCTGCCTGAGGATCGTCTGCAGATGATCGCCCGGTTCATCCCGGTGGGGAGGCTGGGACGCACCGAGGAGGTAGCGCGCGCGGCTGTCTGGTTGTGTTCGGACGAAGCCTCCTTCATCACCGGCGCGGTACTTTCGATCGACGGAGGGAGGCTGGCCGGAGGCGCCGGGGTGTGACAGGCGAAATAGGCCTGGAGCGACTGGCCTTATAGCCGGTAATGGACTACGGCCGGCCCATTCAGTTCGGCTACTTCCTCATCCCCGACGCCTCCCAGCCGTTACGGGCGCTCGAGCGCGCGGTCGAGGCAGACAAGGCCGGCATCGACCTGATCGGCGTCCAGGACCACCCTTACCAGCATCGTTTCCACGACACCTGGACGCTGATCACGGCGATCGCGGTGCGTACCCAACGCGTGACCGTGTTTCCAGACGTTGCCAACCTTCCCCTGCGTCCTCCGGCGATGCTCGCCAAAGCCGCCGCGTCGCTCGACCTCCTCTCTGGCGGTCGCCTCGAGCTGGGCCTGGGGGCGGGCGGGTTCTGGGACGCGATCAAAGCGATGGGTGGCCCCTCGCGCACTCCAGGCGAGGCCGTGAGCGCGCTCGAAGAAGCCATTGAGGTGATACGGCTTGTGTGGAGCGGGGAGCGCGGCGTTCGCTACGACGGGCGCTTCTACCAGCTCGCCGGGTTGAATTCCGGGCCGACCCCGGCGCATCCCATCAGCATCTGGCTTGGCGCGTACAGGCCGAGGATGCTGGCCCTCACAGGTCGGACAGCGGACGGATGGGTGCCGTCGCTCGGCCGTCTGAAGCCAGAGGACCTGGACTTGGCCAACGCGCGCGTCGATGACGCGGCGCGCTCTGCCGGTCGCGATCCCTCGGCGATCCGGCGCGTCCTCAATGTGGGCGCCGATCTGCCCGCCGGAGCTTTCGCTTCGCTCGCCCTGGAGCAGGGCTTCGACACATTCATCGTCGGCGAAGAAACTGGAGACGCGTTTCTCAAAGAGGTCGTGCCGAAAGTGCGCGAGCTGGTCGCAGAGGCGCGTGGATCACGCTGACCTGGTC
>DATINX010000011.1:0-6616 GCA_035473835.1 Candidatus Dormiibacterota bacterium
GACTATGGGGGCGAGACGGCCCACCGCGATTCTGCCGCCCGAAGCAAAACGCCGATCTCCTCCGTGGGAGTCCCGCTTTGCGGGGATCTCCTTCTGCAGCGCCAACCGCGCCTGGTACCTGGTGATGATGAACCACGCGAACCTAATGCCTCACGGTCCCGAACCGCGCTTTAGGCGTGTCCTCTGGTATCCGTTGGTGTCCTTCCGTATCCTCCTGGTTCCGCGAATGCCTGACACGGCTGTGACAATGCGGCTGTAGCCCGGTCGTCAGATCCGCGCGAATGAGCTGCTCGGGACAGCGACCTCGTTTGGCAACAGCTGCTGAATGATGGGTGCGCGCCCTTGAGAGGAGACCGAGTCGACCGAGCGCGCGGTTCGAGTCCTGTTTGGGCCACCACAAGACGATTCTTCCTGGAGAGGCCCCCGAAGGGTCGCGGCCAAGGAGGAACTTAGCGGGGGAAGCCGCTTCACGGCGGCTGGGGCCCCGCTGCGTAGATGGTGAGCCTGAGCCTCGAACCGCTACTCGCGCCGCGTGTGATGGGTCCCTCGGTGCGTGGGCCGAAGCCAGCGGCGTAGCAACAGCTTCGTCCAGACAATAAGCACCACGATGAACGCAAGCAGAACGGCAAGCCCAGCTGCCGCCGCAAGCGCTACGAACAGTTGGGAGTATGGGCCTCCGCGCCCGCTCAACAGGCTGGCTGCGAACGCAAGAGTCACCAGGAACGCAGCTCCAACCATGAAGGGTGCGGCTGCCAGCACAACCGGGTATGGGATGTCTCGGAATTCCGAACCGGTCGGCGGTGTACGCGATGCGCGGCCGCTCATGATTTCTGGCAACCGGGTCGCCGCCAGTACTACCCCCCACAACGCAATCGCGACGATGATCACGTTGAACCGCGAGCTCCCCGAGTGGCCCAAGCTGCCCGCCCACAGATCCGCCCAGAGCAGCGCCGCGAACACAATGCTCGGCACCAGCAGCAAGCCATACTGGAGCCGCCCCAGCGTGCTCGCTGTCGCGAGATACTGGCGAAGCCGCCGGCGAGGGAGCACCAGTAGGGCAAGTGCCGAGACCAGGATTGCCACCAAGACCTCGACGGTCACAGCGCCGACGAGCCTACATCACCTCAGCCCGATCCTTAGCCGCACTTGCGGACGCAAGCGAGCTCATATCGCCGATGACGCGAGTCTGATAGGTCTACCGACCACGGTTGGCACCTGGTTCGCGTTACGGAAACTACGGCCCACCATGCACAGACAGCTTCCACGAGGTGAGCTCGAGGAGGACGGCACCGCAGCGACGGGGCTCCTAGCACCGTGCCGCCGGATGCCCATCACCCAACCTCATTGCGCACGCGGTTGAGCAAAAGACGCCATCCACGCAGCGATTTGGGCTCGTGAGTTGACTCCTAGCTTGTTCAGGATGTTGCGGATGTGGCCGTCGACCGTACGCTCGGAGATGAACAGTCGCGCCCCAATCTGCTTGTTGCTCAAGCCTTCGGCCACCAGCCGCGCTACCTCGAGCTCACGCCTAGCGAGCTGCATGGTATGCGCGTCGTCAAAGACTGCTGCAGCCGGAGCGTGACGGGACTCACCGAGCGCAGTGGCGATGGCGGCGCTTCGGCCCATCAGTCTCCCGGCTTGCAGCTCGGTCGCGAACCTGGACGCCCCGATCGCCTTCGTCGCCAGCTCCTCGGCCTGTGCGATCAGTTGGGCGATGGTAGGAATGACGCTTGCGCCCGCGCCGGTGCGTATGGTTTCGGCCGCGCCGAGCAGTTGCGCTGCGACCCGCGGCTGTCCGGAGTGGGCGGCGATGAAGCCGAAAGCGTCGAGCAGGTAGTACTGGGCGATGCGATCGTCGATCTGCTGACCAATCTTCAGCGATTCCGCCAGGGGCGGCCTGGCGGCATCGACATCGCCTGCGATCAGTGCCGTGGTGCCTCGGTTGAGCAGCATCATCTCGAGGGCGTAGAGGTCACCCTTTTCTCGGCCGAGACGCGTGCCTTCCTCGGACGCCTCCCGAGCCGTGTCGAGATCTCCCCTGAACACGGCATTGAGAGCACGGGCCTGGATGAACGTGATCGTCGCCGGATAGTCATCGACCTTCCCGGTCACGATTCTGGCCTCTTCGAGAAGGCGGTCCGCGGCCACTCGATCGCCCGCCAGATTCTCCCCAACAGATGCCAGGGAAAAAGCCTGCGACAGGAGCGCCGGCTGCGCCGTGGTTCGGGCAGCGGCCACGGCGCGCTCAAAGTCCGGCCTGGCCGCCAGGGGATCGCTCTGCAGCAGGGCGAGGAATCCACGGACGTGGTACGCCCAGGCCAGGAGGGACGGTTCGCCTCGTCCGATTGCCAGCAGCTCGTCCAGCCAGCGGACGCCTTCGGTCGTCGCACGCGTCATCCAGAAGAATCCGAGCGAGAGGACCAGGGCAATACCGCGCACAGCGTCCCCCTGATTGAGGCAATGGCGGATGACGGGTCTGACGTTGTCGATCTCGAAATCGATCCATTCGAGCCACTCGATCAGCCGGTAGCGCGCTCGCTCGGAAGCTCGCTCACACGCGGACCGGTAGTAGGCGATGAAGCGTTCTCCGACCATTTCCACCTCGCCGGCTTCGATCAACTTCAGCCGGCCGTACTCGCGCATGGTCTCGTGCAGGCGGTAGGAAGCGACGCCCCTGAAGTCGTCTTTCAGGACGAGAGATTTGTCGACCAACGAGGACAGCACGTCGAGCACGCGCGACACCGGAACGTCATCGAATGTGCAGGTGCCCTCGACGTCTTCGAGGGTGAAGCGTCCGGCGAACACGCACAACCGCCTCAGCAGCGTCTGTTCCGGCTGTTCGAGCAGGTCGTGGCTCCAATCGATGGTAACGCGCAGCGTGCGATGGCGCGGCAGGGCCGCCTGGCCTCCGCTGGTGAGCAAGCCGAAGCGGTCGGACAGGCGATCCAGGATCTGCTCCACGCTCAGGACCCGGGTCCTCACGGCTGCGAGCTCGATCGCGAGCGGCAGGCCGTCAAGGCGCCGGCAGAGGTCGGCAACCGCCACGCCGTTCTCGCTCGTGACCTCGAACCTGCCCGAGGCCGCGGTCGCCCGCTCGCTGAAGAGCATCACCGCTTCGTACTGCCGCAGCCGGCTCAGCGGCTCGCCGGCGTGAGCCGGAGGCAGATCGAGGGGTGGGACAGGTATGACGTACTCGCCCTGTACCGACAGAGGTTCGCGGCTGGTAGCCAACACGCGAACACCCGGAGCGGCGCTGACGACCTGGCTGATCAGCTCCGCTGCGGGTCTCAGCAGGTGCTCGCAGTTGTCGATGACGATCAATAGCTGCCTGTCCTTCAAATAGTCCAGGAGAAGCTGCAGAGGCTCGATCGCGGCCTGGTCGCGCAGGTCGAGGCCGGCCGCCACGGCGATGCTGACCAGCGACGAATCGCGGACGTCAGCGAGCCCGACGAACCACTCCCCGCCCGGGAATCCACGCGCCACCTCGGCGGCGGCCCGGATCGCCAGGCGGGTCTTGCCCACGCCACCGGGCCCGACCAGACTCACGACACGCGCCGCCGCGAGCCGCGACTTTACCTCGGCCAGCTCACGTCGGCGTCCGACGAATGTCGTCGCCTCGCTCGGGACGTTGCCCAGTCGGCGGGTCGGCCTGGCCATGGTGAACAGGAGAGCAATACCGGAGGGGGAATGCAACCCTACCGGGCCGAAAACGGGTAATTCCACCGATTCGGGCCCCCGGGGTGCTCCGCGACTCTGGCAGGCATGAGCGAGGAGCACCCGGTTCAGCGAGTCGAGGTCAGCTTCGTCGGTGCTCCGCCAGTCCACCGAGTGACGCGGGCCGCGGGAGTCAGCGACGTAGAAGTCAGCGGCTCCGTTCTGCGGTGCCTCGTCTACGGCAGCTTCCAGCCGTTCCTCGAGGCACTGCGCGGTCACGAGGTGATCAGCCTCACATCAATGCCGACTGGCCCACCTATAAGGAGACGGATTTGAAAACACAGCAACGATCCTTGGATCAAGCAGGTACCGCGCAGCTGGCCTACGCGCGATTCGCTGGACTCATGTATCTCATCGTTGATGGGCTCGATATCGGTTCTGTGCTGATCATCAATCGAGTCAGAGGAGGTGGCGATTTCCTTGCCACTGCGCACAACATCGCCGCATCGGAGACGCTATATCGATTCGGCATCTGCTGCGGTCTGCTGGGGTGGCTATCCACCATCCTGCTCGCAATTGGCCTATATGTAACCGTCAAGCCGGTCAATGACAACCTCGCGCTGACTGCGCTGCTCTTCAGGCTGGCGGAGAGCACGATCGGTGGTGTAGGGGCGGTCTTCAGTTTCGCCACCCTGCAGACCTACCTGCAAGCGAGTCGCACAACCGCGTTTGACCCCAATCAGCTGGCAGCGCTGGCCGACATCAGTTCTCGCTTATCCACCGTCCCGACCGGCGTTGCAACTGTAGTTGCCAACATTTTCTTCGCGGTAGGTTCAGCGATCTTCTTCTATCTATTTCTCAAAAGGCCATACATTCCGCGAGTCTTGGCGGCCGGGGGTCTCATCGCTTCTCTGTTCTGGCTGGTCATGTGTTTCATCGGCCTGATCGTCACACAGTCGTCGGACCAAGTCTTCGGCGTCGGTGCCTTGCCCATCGGACTGGCTGAGATCGTTACGGGCCTGTGGCTCTTGATCCGAGGAATCAAGATTCCTCCCGTCCATTTGGCACGGCCACACTGAGCGAGATGAATGGGAGCTGGATCGCCCTGATCTTCTTGGAGACTCGCGGTCTTGGGTTTCTGAACCGGGTGCCTCACGGTCCTGACCCGTGCGTCTTAGCCCCAGCTAGCGGACAGACAGCGCACGGCAACCACATCGACAATCCGGCCGAGCCGCACGGACAGGATGTTGCGGGGCCCATGCGGAGGCCGTCGGAGGGAGACAGAAGAAAGTGCGTACTGGGTACTGATTGCGTACGAAAACCGGGTCCCTGAAGGGCAGATCGCAAGATCCTGTGGTTCGAAGCGCGTTCTCCTCTATATCTTGTGGTGGTGGGCCGAGGACGGACATAAGCCGGGTTCTGTGCCCTTGCGGGCGGTGACCATCTGTCTGCGACGCCGGTTGCCCGGCGCCTGTAGCGACCGATACCCGAGGACTGGGGCGAGCCGCCTTGAACGCCCTCCTATTTGGTCTTGCTCCGGGCGGGGTTTACCTGGCCGGCCGGTCACCCGTCCGCCGGTGGGCTCTTACCCCACCTTTTCACCCTTACCTGACGGCGCCGCTCCGGCCGGACGCGCGCAGGGCGCACCTCTCGAGAGTCGGTCGCCGCAGGCGGTTTTTTTCTGTGGCACTTTCCTTCGGGTCGCCCCGACTGGGTGTTACCCAGCGCCCTGCTCTGTGGAGCCCGGACTTTCCTCCAACGCTATTTACTTCGCCGGCGGTCACCCGTCCGCCTCGGCCCGCCGGTAAGTCTACCCACGAATGTTCGCCAGCATGCGCCGAGTGCGCGCGGCCAGGAACCGCCCGTTGGTCACCTGGAAGATGCCATGGAGGATGTGGCCAGTGAACCCTTTAGCCCTGCGGTTCATCGAGACCGTCAGCACGCTGCCTCCGCCCGGGCGCGGCTTGACCTCAATCCGCCAGGTTCCTCCCGGCTGCGTGGCGTTGGCCTCCTCGACCGTCGCGGTGATCACAGGCTCGGCCCACTCGTAGCGCTCGATCGACCAGATGCCGAGGCTCGCCGTGCCCTCCCTCACGCGCGCCCAATCGTTTCCCCGCTCCAGGACTCTGAAGGACTCTGGTGACAGGTCCGGCCACAGCTTTGTGCGTCGCGGCCCGAATTCTGTGAGCGCGTCCCACACCACGCTCGGGGCGAGGTGCGTCTCGACTGTGTAGGTGACCTTAGCCACCGAACTTTTTCTTCGGGACGTTTGCGTCGATCGCCTTGTTGGCAAGGGCATCGGCACCCTTGTTCTTGGCCCGCTCCACGTGGCATACCTTGACCTCGGGGAACTGGTCGATCAGCTCCTTCGCCTCCTTGTGGAGCGGCATCAGCTCTGGGGCCTTGATGCGCCACTTCCCGTTGACCTGCTCGACCACCAGCTTGGAGTCGAGGTAGACCTCGAGGCGGTCAGGCTTCCATTCCTTGACCGCCTTCAGGCCGTCGATGAGCGCACGGTACTCGGCCTCGTTGTTGGTCGTGACCCCGAGCCAGCGATGCAGGCCGCGCAGGCGCATGCCCTGGTCGTCCTCGATGACGACGCCGACGCCGGCCGGGCCCGGGTTGCCCCGTGACGCGCCGTCGGTGAACAACCGAAGGGTCTTCAGGCGATCACCAGGATTCGGCTGCAGTTCTCGCAGTGCACGATGTCGTTCCCCTTGCGCAGCGCCTGCATGCCCGATGACGTCACCGTGACATGGCAGGCCAGGCACTGGTTGCGGTCGACCTCTGCGATCGGCGGATGCGCACGCACCCGCAGGTACGCGTGACGGGCCCATTCGTGCTGCACCTCTGGGCGTCGCTCACGGGCGCGCCCGACGTCGACCTCTTCGCGAAGGTCACCGACGTCGCGCCCGACGGCACATCGACGTACCTCACCGAAGGGTTCCTGCGCGCGTCGCAT
>DATINX010000012.1:0-6640 GCA_035473835.1 Candidatus Dormiibacterota bacterium
GTCTGAAAGCGTGCCGTGCCGAGGTGCTCGGCGACCTGCTCCAGTGCCGCCTCGACCTCGGCGATGAGCTTCTGGTCGGCATCGGTGAGCTGCTGCGGTTCGGGCACGGCGCCAAAGTTGCGATGCGCGTTGACCAGCGTCCGGTGGACCAGGTTGCCCCACGTCGCGACGAGCTCGTCGTTGTTGCGGCGCACGAACTCGGTCCACGTGAAATCGGTGTCCTGGTTCTCGGGTCCCGCGATCATCAGGTAGTAGCGCAGCGCGTCGGCGTCGTAGCGCTCGAGTACGTCGCGCACGTAGATCACCTGTCCCCGGCTGGTGGAGAACTTCTTGCCGCCCATGTTCAGGTACTCGCTGGCGACGATCTCGTCGGGCAGCTTCAGGTCTCCGACGCCCATCAGGATCGCAGGCCACAGCACGGTGTGGAACGTGATGTTGTCCTTGCCCATGACGTAGTAGTGCCAGGCGGTGTCGTTCTGCCACCAGTCCTTCCAGGCATCCGGCTCGCCCCGCTGTGCGGCCCACTCGATCGACGCGGACAGGTAGCCGATCACCGCGTCAAACCAGACGTAGATCTTCTTGTGCGGGTTTTCCTCCCATCCCGGCAGCGGAACGGGGACGCCCCAATCCAGGTCGCGGGTGATCGCGCGCGGCTTCAAGTTGCGCACGAACTCCAGCGAGTACTTACGAACGTTGGGCCGCCAGTTGTCATGGCGTTCGATCCATTCCTTCAGCTGCTCGCCGAAGGCGGGCAGGTCGAAGAAGAAGTGCTCGGTCTCCTTGAACTCGACGGGCGCATTGCTTCCGCGTTGATGTGGCTCGATGAGGTCGATCGGGTCGAGCTGGTTGCCGCAGTTGTCGCACTGGTCCCCGCGAGCCTCTTTATAGCCGCAGATCGGGCACGTCCCCTCGATGTACCGGTCCGGCAGCGTGCGGCCGCTGACCGGGTCGAAGGCGCCCATCTGGGTTTTCTTGGCCAGGTAGCCCTTCTCGTACAGCTTGATGAACAGGTCCTGGGTCACCCGATAGTGATTGCGGGTCGTGGTCCGCGTGAAGATGTCGTACGTCATGCCCAGCCTGCGAAGGTCCGCGACGATCAGCGCATTGTTGCGGTCGACGAACTCGCGCGGTGGCACTCCCTGCTTGTCCGCTTCGTATGTGATCGGTGTCCCGTGCTCGTCAGTGCCGCTCGCCATGAGCACGCGCGACCCGCGCAGCCTCTCGAAGCGGGCGAGCACGTCGGCGGGCACGGCAAAGCCGGCCACGTGGCCGACGTGGCGAGGGCCGTTGGCGTAAGGCCACGCCGGTGCCACCAGGACAGTTCGTCGTTCAGGCGCCACTGATCACAAGGGTAAACTCGCCCCGCGGAGGGTCGCTGAGGACGGCGAGGATCTCCGCCGCGGTTCCACGCAGGATTTCTTCGTGCATCTTGGTCAGCTCACGCGCCACGGTCAGGGGTCGCTCGGGCAGCATTTCGGCGAACAGCGCGAGCGATTTCCGAACGCGGTAGGGCGAGTCGAATGCGACGGCCGGTCGCTTGTCGTCCGCGATCGAGGCCACCAGCCGGCGGATCTCGCCCGGCTTGCGAGGGAGATATCCAAGGAATGTGAAGCCAGGGCCACCATAGCCCGCCACAGACAGCGCAGAGGTGATCGCGCTCGGGCCGGGGATCGGCACGACCCTGTGCCCGGCAGCCCAGGCGGCTTCCACGAGCGCCTGGCCGGGGTCCGAGAGCGTGGGCGTGCCGGCGTCGCTGACGAGTGCGACGTCGCCTTCATCCAGGGCCGACATCACCCGCGGCAACCCGCGCCGCTCGACCGGCGCCCGGTAGCTGATCATCGGCTTGCGGATGCCGTGGCGCGCAAGCAGGCGCGCCGTGACCCGGGTGTCTTCCGCCGCGATCGCGCCCACCTCGGCCAGGACGCTCACGGCCCGGCTGGTGACGTCCTCGAGGTTGCCGATGGGAGTGCCAACCACAAAAAGCCGGCTCAATCGCTCTCCAACCAATTGCCCACCCGGTCGGAGATCTCCGCGGACGGTCCGACAAACCGCGATGCAGGGGGCAGCACGTCGAGGAACGCTTTGCCGTAGTCGCGGCCGAGAATCCGGTTGTCCAGGATCACCACCGCGCCGCGATCGGTCGACCTGCGGATCAACCGGCCGAAACCCTGCTTCAGGCGCAATGCCGCCTGGGGGAGCGCGAGCTGCGTGAATGCGTCGCGAACGCGCTCAGCGCGAGCAGCGAAGACCGGATCGGTCGGGACCGGAAATGGCAGACGCACCATGACCACGCAGCTCAGCCTCTCGCCGGGGACGTCGATGCCCTCCCAGAAGCTGGAGGTTCCGAGCAGGAGCGGTCGCTGCGCTTCTTCGAACGCTTTCAAGAGCTGCCGGCGCTGGCCGTCGATGCCTTGCGCCAGGATCAGCACGTCGTCCAGGTCCACCCTCTGCTTCAGCGCGGCATGGACGTCGCGCAGCTGGCGGTGCGAGGTGAACAGCACGAGTGTCCTTCCGCCGACCCTCCGCGCCAGCTCGGCCACGATCCGCTCCACGCCGAGGTCGAAATCCTCGTCCTCGGGCGCCGGGAGGTCCGTCGGAAGGCACACGAGGGCCTGGTGCAGGAAGTCGAAAGGAGACGGGAGGATGAGCTCCTCGGCCGACGGTCCGAGGCCGATCCGCGAACGAAAGTAGTCGAAGCTCCCGCCCACCGCCAGGGTGGCGGAGGTAAAGACAGTCGATCGGCGCTCCGAATACACGCGGTCGTGCAGAAGTGAGCCCACGTTGATGGGCGCGGCTCGAAGCAGCAGGTTCTCGCTGCGCGCGATCAGGCTGAACCAGTACACACGATTCGGATCCGGCTCCAGCAATGCTTCGGCCAGCAGGCCGGCTGCCATGTGAAGGCGGCCGCGGATGATCTCCAGCTCGCGTACGCCCTGGTCCGGCTCGGAGCCGCCGAGCCATTCGCGCGACCCACCGACCGCCTGCCGCAGGGCGCCGTCGAGGGCGGCCAGCGATGTCGTCGCGTTCTCGCCGGCCAGGCGCACCTGCCCCCAGCCTTCGTCATCGCGAAGTGGCTGTGTGATTCGCAGCGACTCCTCCCTTCGCTCTGATTCGCTCAGGCGTGCCGCCACCCAGGCGACGGCGATCCTGAAGAGCTCGCCGACGCTCTCGGCCGCCGCGCGCGCAAGGGGTGCGGCCTCGACGAGCGCATCGCCGGAGGCGCCGAGGTGAGGCTGCTTGCCCAGCTCGGACAACAAGCCTGGGCTCCCCACCCCGTGGGGAGCTCCCGCCGTGATCGCATCGCGATCCTCGCGGGTGTGGGGAGACGCGAGCCGTTCAAGCAAGGCCTGCAGCCCCGGGCCGTCGACCTCCTGCCGCAACCCGCGAGTCGCGGCATCCTCGAGGTGGTGCGCTTCATCGATGACGAGATGATCGAACTCGGGCAGCAGCCCACCACCGATCTCCGCGTCGGCAAGCAGCAGCGCGTGGTTCACCACGACCAGGTCTGCCGCCTCGGCCTCGGCGCGAGCCCGATGCACGTAGCAGTCCTCTTTTGTGCAGTGGATGCCGACGCAATCCAGCGGATCCGACGCGATTCGCGCCCAGAGCACCTCTTCGCGTCCGTGGAGGCGAAGCTCTGAGCGGTCGCCGCTCTCGGTGCTGTGGAGCCAGAGGAGGACCTTGAGCTTGAAGCGCAGCTCGTCTGCGTCGAGGCACGGCTCGGCGAGGAACCGTCGCCATCGTCGCAGCGATACGTAGTTCGAACGACCCTTCAGAAGGCACGCCTTGAAATCCCAGGGCAGCCATTCGCGCAGGCCGGGGAGGTCCTTAGTCATCAGCTGTTCCTGCAGGGTGTGGGTGTCGGTCGAGACGACCACCCGCTCCCCGTGGCGCACGGCTCGCGCGATCGACGGCACCAGGTAGGCAAGGCTCTTGCCCGTGCCGGTGCCGGCCTCGACCAGCAGGTTTCCGCCGCGGGCCTGGATCTGCGCGACCGCGAGGAGCATCTGCAGCTGGGGCTCACGGTGCTCGTAACCCGGCAGCAAGCCCGCCAGCGGGCCTTCCGGCCCCAGCAGCGCGGCGACGACGCCTGGATCGTCTGGCGGCAACTCGGACTTGGCGTCGTGCTGCGCGTGGGCACGGGCAGTGGACGCCGGCATCGGATCCGGATTCGGCGCCGTCAGTGCATCCGCGAAGAAGCGCGCGATCGGCCACGGATACGGCGCGACCAGCGCGAGCATCGACTCCTTCAAAGGCTCATCCAGGGTCACTGCCTCGTCGCGAAGGCGCAGCAGAAGCTGGCGCGTGGCATCGGCGTCGTCGAGGGCCCGATGCGGTCTGGGCTGCGAAAAACCCAGGTCCGTGGCCAGCAGCGGCAGGCTATGGCTGGCCGCGGCGGGCATCAGGATGCGCGCGACGTCGAGCGTGTCGAGTATCTCGGCCGCCTCATCCCAGTACCCGGCGGCGGTGAGGAAGTCCACGTCCAGGCGCGCCCCGTGCCCGACCGGCTGCCGGCCGCGCAGGAAGGCGCCCAGCTCGGAGAGAGCGGCCTCTGGGCTCGCGGCGCCTCGCAGATCCTCCGGCCTGATACCGGTCAGGCGCAGGACGGGCTCCGGCACAGATCGCCCAGGATCGACCAAGCGCTCCATGGATGCGGTGACACCTTCGGGCGTGAAGGCGACCGCACCGACCTCGATCACTCGGTCGCGCCCCGGGTCGAGACCTGTGGTCTCGAGGTCAAGGGCAGCGTATTCCGGCACCGGCGCATTGGATTTTACGGGCGGAAGCCCCTCGGTATTGGGGGCAGCGATCCGAGCGGCGATTGGTATATTTGCGCGGCGATGCAGACCGGCGCGATCGAGGCCCCTAAGAAATTAGAGGACCTCCACGTCAGGAGGGACCTGGTCGCCAGCCTGCTGCTCCGCACCCTGGCCTTCGCGGACCAGCTCAGCGGGGCCGCGGTGGAGACCCGGCTCGGCCTTCCGTTCGAGACCCTTCAGCCGCTGATCGAGGAGTTCCAGAAGAGCCAGCTCATGGACACGCTGGGCTTCTCCAACGAGCCCGGCCTGGAAGGCCGACCGATCCCCGTGCGCATGAACTACACGGTCTCCAGCGCAGGCCGCCAGCGCGCGGCCGAGATGTCGGCGGTGCAGACGCGTTACCTGGGTCCTTGTCCGATCAACTTCGAGGACTACCTCACGCTGATTCGCTCGCAGGTCACCGGTCGGACCCACGTCAACGACGCCGCGCTGAAGAAGGCCCTCGGCACCCTGGAGCTCGAGCAGCACGTCATCGACCAGATTGGTGGCGCGATGGTCTCCCGGGCGTCGCTGTTCATCTTCGGCGCCCCCGGCAACGGCAAGAGCACGATCACCGAGCGCATGGCCCTGCTGATGGGCGCGCCCGTCGAAATCCCGCACGCGGTCGCGATCGGCGACGAGATCATCCGGGTCATAGACCCCGTCTATCACAAGATCGCCGACGGTGCTCAACCCATCGACCGCCGTCTCGTCAAGGTGGAACGGCCCGTAGTCGTCGCCGGTGGCGAGCTCAAGCTGCAGCAGCTGGACCTCACCTACGACGCATCCAACCGCTACTACGAGGCTCCGCTGCAGTGGAAGGCCAACGCCGGCGTGTTCGTCATCGACGACTTCGGGCGACAGGAAGTGCCGCCCATGCGCCTGCTCAACCGGTTCATCGTGCCCATGGAGAAGAAGGTCGACTACCTCGACCTCTCGGCATCAGGCCGCAAGATCGAGCTCCCCTTCCTGTGCCAGGTCGTCTTTTCGACCAACCTTTCCCCCACCGAGCTCGTCGACGAAGCCTTCCTTCGCCGCATGGCTTACAAGATCGGCGTCAGCAACCCGTCGCCGGAGGCGTTCGGCCGCATCCTTCGCTACGAATGCGACCGCCAGGGCGTCGCGTTCGACGAGAAGGCGATCGGTTACCTGCTCAACAACCTGTACGGCAAGAAGCCGCTGCGCGGTTCGCACCCGCGAGCCCTCATCGCACGGCTCGTCGACCTGGCCAACTATCGCCAGGAGCCGCCTCGCCTCACGCCACAAACGTTGAAGGAGGCATTCGACGCCTGCTTCAACCCGGCGCTAGGCAGCCTCACTGAAGAGGACTGGGCCCGCCCGGCAATAACGTAGAGGTATGAGGAAAAACCTGCCGGTTTTCCCTCATCGCGCGTCGGCTCCGCCGAGGCGCTGCGCTCTTTCCCGCGGTTGGGATTTACGGAAAGTTCCTCTTTGCCACGTTTGGGAGTCGAGTAAGACAAAGTTGCGGCCGGGATAACCCGGCCGCCCCAGCGACGCTAGTTTCATAACGTAACAAGAGGAACCCCGGCCCCGCCCCGCGACACTAGTGCGGGGTTCCTACCCTTGCCGTCACTCCTTCGAGTCGCTTTCTAATCGCTGTCACGTCTTTGAACACGCCGCGTTGACGCTCTGGCAGTAGTTCCGCGATCTCGACCATGATCGCCTCGGCCGCCTCCTCGCGGCTGATCTTCGAGCCATCCGGACGTTTCGAGAGCACGATGAACGGCTTGCCGAACGTCACGCTCACTCGCACGCGGCGCGGCCAGCGCGCTCCCTTGGGCAGGCATTCCCGCGTTCCGGTTAGCCCGACCGGCACGACC
>DATINX010000013.1:0-2412 GCA_035473835.1 Candidatus Dormiibacterota bacterium
ACGCGCCTCGAGATCGGCGAGGCCTACGCCGAGGGCATCTTTGATGTTGCCGTCGAAGTCCATCAGGAGCGTGTTGACGGTGAAGTCGCGGCGGCGAAGATCCTCATCCAGGGTCGCGGGCCGCACCGTGGGCTTGCGCGAATCGGGGGCGTATGACTCGGCCCGAGCCGAGACGAATTCGACCAGGTGCCCTGGCACGGTGACCTGGGCCGTGCCGAAACGTTCGAAGATCACGGGCTCGCCGGCGCCCGCGAGCTGCGCGAACCGGCGCGCAAGCTCGAAACCCAACCCGTTCTCCACGACCACATCGATCTCCGGGTGCGGACGGCCCAGGAGACGGTCGCGAACGTAGCCGCCCACAATCCACGCCCGCGCCCCGACCTCGGTCGCGGCCTGCTTCAGGAGCCGGCGGATCTCCTCGTCGCCCGCGGCCGGGTCCGCTACTGGTTGATCCGAGCCCACTCCACGGCTCCCACCTGCCCGGCACGGTCGCCCAACCGGGATCGGCGGAGGAGGGGCCTGCGGGCGGACTTGATGAAGGGCGACGAACGCAGCGTCTCGAGCATCGTCGGCGCCACCAGCTTCCACGAGCGAGTGACACCGCCGCCCATCACGAACATCTCGGGATCGATGACGTTGGTGAGGCTTATCAGGGCCAGACCCATGTAACGCGCGGAACGCTCGACCACCATGTGCGCGTGCCGATCGCCCCGGGCGGCCGCCGCGAACAGCTCTGCCGCCGGGTGGCCGGTTTCCTTGGCGAGGTTGGCGCCCCCGCAGAAGACCTCGAGACAGCCGAACTGGCCGCAGTTGTCGAGCGGGCCGTTGGGGTCGATGATCATGTGGCCGATCTCGCCGGCCGTTCCATGCGCCCCTTGGTGCAACTTGCCGTCGACGATGATGCCTCCGCCGACACCCGTCGACCACGTGATGTAGACCATGTTGCGGGTGCCTTGCCCAGCGCCCCGGTGGAACTCGCCCAATCCTGCGAGGTTCGCGTCATTCTCGACGAACACGGTGGCCCCGGTAGCGCGCCCGAGCATCCGCGCCAGGGGCACGTTCTTCCAGGGCAGGTTGGGCGGGTTGACGAGGATGCCGCGCTTGACGTCTATCGGCCCAGGGGCTCCGATGGCGATGGCGGTGACCTTCTGGTTGCCGCGCAGCCGCTCGATCTCCGCCGCCGCCCAATCCACCAGGCCCTGGGGCGTCTTCAGCAGCGGGGTCTTGGTCTTGACGCTCGCGAGCAGCCTGCCATCCGAGCGCGCAAGCGCCACGCGCACCTGTGTTCCCCCCAGATCGACTCCCGCCAGCATCTAGTCCACTAAACCAACTACGAGGCGAGCAGCTGCCTGCCGCGCAGCGCGTCGAGGATCTCGATCGGGGCGCGCGCTCGGTTGAACGTGTAGAAATGGAGGCCGGGGACACCCGCCTCGAGCAGCTCGGCACACTGCCTGATGCAGTGCTGCACGCCCAGCGTCCGGATGGCTTCGTCGTCCGGCTGCTCGTCGATCGCGTCCTGCAGACCCGATGGCACGGTGGCGCCCGACATCTGCCTGACGACGGCGAGGGATCGGCGGCTGGGGATCGGCATCACGCCCGGGACGATAGGCACGGCGATGCCGGCGGCGCGAGCGCGCGCGACCAGGTCGAAATAGAAACGGTTGTCGAAGAAGAGCTGCGTGATGAGGAAGTCGGCGCCCGCCTCGACCTTCAGCTTCATGTAGCGGAACTCGTGGTCGAGGTCGGGGCTCTCGGGATGCTTCTCGGCGCTGCACGCGGCGCCGATGCCGAGGCGGTAGCCGTTGCCACGCACGAACGCGACCAGGTCGCCGCCGTGAGCGAGCGCAGGGTCGACAGGCTGAAAAGGTTGGCCCGGTCCGGGCGGGTCGCCGCGCAGAGCGAGCACGTTGGCGACTCCCTCGCGCTCCATCCAGTTGAGGATCCGCCGCGTTTCATCGCGCGGGTTGGCACAGGTCAGGTGCGCCATGGCCTCGATGTGGTACTGCCGCTTGATCCGCGTCACGAGCTCGAGCGTCCTCTCGCCCGTACGCAATCGATAAGTCACAGAGACCCAGTCCGGTGCGTGTCCGGCCAAAGTTCCGACCGTCTTTTCGAGGATCGCAACCTCGTCTTCATCTCGAGGCGCCATGAACTCGAACGAGACGGTCGGCCGTCCGCGATTGAGGAGCTCGCTTATCCGCACGGCGCGAAGCCTAACAAGCCGAACCGCGGGAAGGTACGGATGGCGGCTCGCCCGGCCTACCTTAGGACGCGGGCATCGCCGACACGGCGAGTCACCTTCGCGGCATCGAGATGCTCGAGCAGTGCGAGCACCGGCCGCCGGCTCGCGCCAAGTCGGTCACGCACCTGCGCCACGCTCACCGACCCCGAGCTTGCGATCAGCTCCCTGAC
>DATINX010000014.1:0-8311 GCA_035473835.1 Candidatus Dormiibacterota bacterium
CCGATCTTCGCCAGACCCGCGGGGCTGCCCGGCGCGCGACCCGCGACGCTTGCCGTGCCAGAGGTCGGTCGGATGAGGCCGACGAGCATGCGCAAGGTCGTGGTCTTCCCAGCCCCGTTGGGGCCGAGGAAGCCGTAGACCTCGCCACGTCGCACGCTCATGCCAACGGAGTCGACGGCGAGGACTCCGCTGCCAAATCGCTTTGTGAGACTGTGGGTCTCGACGATCGTGGTGTGTTCCATGACCATCAAGCTAGGGGTCGCCGTCCGCCACGTCGTCAGCACCAGGACCGATCTTTAGCCTCATCCGGAGGGATGAGCTAGCTGAGACCGAGAAAAGACTCCAGCTGGCCGAGGGCCTTGTCGACGCGGTCTGATGCGGTGTTGGCTACGGGCACCATGAACAGGCCGTTCAGGGTCGCGATCACCAGCGAGGCCACCGTGTCCGGATCCAACCGCTTCTCCACGAAGCCCTCGTTCTGAGCATGCCGCACGAGCGTGACCAGGGTGGAGTGCCACGCCTCGATCGTCTCTCTGAAGATGGCGGCGATCGCCGGATCTCGCCCTGAGCGGAGGGCCAGCTCTCCCATCACGACGAACAGCTCCGGCTCGTCTCGGGCCAGCCGCCGGATCCCCTGGAACTGGGCGGCCAGCTGTTCGCCTGGTTTGGAGCCGGGGGCGAACGCGGTCCGAAACCGGCCCATTGCGTGGCCGACCACGCCCCTGATCAGCGCCTCTTTGGTCGGGAAGTAGTAGTGCAGGGTGGCGATGTTCACCCCCACCTCGTCCGCTACGTCCCGGGTCCTCAGTCCCTCGAAACCCGCCTCGGCGATGCGCCGGTAGGCGGCCTGGACGAGCTCGTCCGTCCGAGGCTCAGCCTCGGGCGTGGCCTTGGGTCGTCCCCGTTTATTCGCAGGTTTGGTGGTCAATCAATCACTTGATGGAATAGACTACAGGAGTGCCGCGGTTCCTGCCTGCTGAAGGAGTGTCGAACATGAACACGACAACCGAATTGTCCAGATCGAGCGACGTACCGGGGTTCGTCGACCGGATCGTCCGGCCGCTGACCCACCTGTTGAACCCGCTGATCCTGCGAGTTGCCGGCGGCTGGTGGTTCCCGATGTTCTCGCTGCTCCATCATCGCGGCCACAAGTCTGGCCGGATCTACGCCACGCCTGTGACGGCCTTTCCGCGCGGAGGCTGGTTCTGGTTCGGGCTTGCGTTCGGGCAGGACTCCGGCTGGGCGCGCAATGTTCGGGCGGCCGGCGAGGCGGACCTCCGCTACCGCGGTACCGATTACCGCCTGGTCGAGCCGGCGGTGGTCGAGGTCGCAGACGTGAAGTCCGACCTGCCGCCGATCGTCTGGATCGGAAGTGCGGTGATGGGGATGCACAAGACTCTGCGAATGCGGATTGTCAGCAAGCAATAAGGAGAGGGGCGTAGTGAAGACCGAGGGCTCAGCTCTCAGCCTTTCGTTTCAAGGACTGCGTGAATTCCTGGAACGCGGGGCCGAGGTCCGGAATCGACTTCCACATCATCCCGAGCATGGGGCCGCTGTACTCCTCGCGCATCTTGAAGTTCGTCTCCCCGCTGCCGGCGGGGGTCAGCGTGTATGTGCGGACGCCCTTGAAAAGGCCCAGCGGCATGCCGCCCGACCAGACCATCCGCTCGCCCGGCTTGAACTCGGTCACCTTGACCGGGAACGCGCGGCCCGGGTTGACTTTGACCAGGACCTTGATCGTCTCGCCGGGGGCGATCTTGCCCTCGACCCTGTCGATGGTTGTGTTCCAGTCGGCGTAATGCGGGGCGTCCGTGATCAGCCCCCAGATGCGATCCGGCGTGGCCTTGATGTTGGCGGTGGCCTCGTAGAACTTCACAATTTCCTCTCCTTAGCCGCTCGATCCGTAACGATTTGGCTACCGTAAACCAAACGTTACGATTGTTGCAAATATGGCTTCAGGCCTGGCGGCCAGGGATCCGTTCAAGGCCCTCGGCGATCCACATCGCAGGGCAATCGTGGAGCTGCTCGGAACAGGGCCACGCTCGGTGCAGGAGATCGCGGACGAGCTGCCCATCAGCCGGCCGGCGGTCTCCCGTCACCTCCGATTGCTGAAAAATGCGGGCCTGGTCATCGACGAGTCGCACGGCGCAAAGCGCCTGTACCAGCTGCACGGAAAGGGCGCGGAAGCGGCACAGAAATACCTGGTCCAGGTCTGGGGCGAGGCGGCGGCCAGATTTCGGATATTCGCCGAAAACACCAAGCCCGCGCGGCGCAAGCGATGATCGAGCCGCTTCGATTTGCTTTCGCCGTCGATTGCTCGACTGACCACGCCTTCGCGGTTTGGACCGCGCGAACGTCGAAATGGTGGCCGAAGACATCGACGATCTCGCAAGCGGAAGGCCTCGAGGTGATATTCGAGGGTCGTTCGGGCGGCCGGATCTTCGAGCGCACGCCGGCGGGCCGTGAGATCGATTGGGGTGAGATCACCGTATGGGAGCCGCCCCGCCGGCTCACTTACCTGTGGCACATCGCGACTGATCGCGAGAGCGCGACGGAGGTCGAAATCACGTTCTCAGACATGGGCGAGGAGAAGACTCTGGTCAACATCGAGCACCGGGGCTGGGAGAAGCTGGGTGAGCGCGGAAAGGGGTGGCGAGACACGAACCGAGGCGGCTGGGACGGCACACTTCCCCATTTCATCGCCGCCTGCGCGCTCTGAGCTCCAAAATCGCAAGTGAAACATCGGCGGCCCGGGCACCGTTATAGGCTTGTGATGCTAGGAAACCTGCTGCTCGCCGGCACTGCCGGCGTATTGGTGCTGGTCGCCATTCGATGGCGGCCGATAATTGTTTCGCAGAGCGATTGCGATCTGTGTTGGTCATGCGGGCTGCGCAACCAGCACAAACTCTGGTGCCCTAACCGCTAGCGCCGGGTCCGTGACGGTTTTCGATCAGCAGCACATCCTGGAGAGTTGCGATTCCCTCGCCGTCGGTGGCCCACATCGCGTAGAAAGCGGGAGCGGTCAGGCCTGAAATAAGCTCCGCGCTCGGGATCACGGTGAACCGGCCCTGAGTGCCTTCAACCCTGCAATTGCCGAGCCGATGGAGTGTGTCTCTTCGCTGAACCATCAGGCCGTAATCGCGGTCTACTTCGATTCGGTACTCGGTAGCGTCAGCGTGGCTGCCCTCAGCGGCGACAGGGCCGGACTCGACACCGAACCGAAGCGGAAAGCGAGGCCGGCTCTCAAACGCCACAGCGTCAGGGCTCTTCTCTGTACTGGCGCTTGCCGGTGGCAGGATCCTCATACACCCGTGTCAGCTTCCCCGTGGTTGGATCCTTGAACACCTCGTTGGTCGGCTTGAAGTTGCCCTGGTTCGCTCCGCGGTAGCGTCGGTCCCAGATGAAGTAGCCGGCGATCGCGAAGACGATCACGACAAGGATGATCACCAGCTGGATGTTCAAGTGGAGCTCTTCTCGATGACGGCCGCGGTGCCGTAGGCAACGACTTCCGTCATCGTCTGGCCGAGCTCGGAGGAGTCGAACCGCATCATCACAACGGCGTTGGCGCCCATCGCGCGAGCGTTCTCGACCATACGGTCGACCGCATGGCGGCGCGTGTCCTCGACGAGGCGCGTGTATTCGACGATCTCACCGCCGCCGAGCGAGCGTAGCCCGGCCATGATGTTGCCGCCCAGGCCCCGGCTGCGCACGACGACTCCGAACACCTGGCCGAGAGCCTGCCTCACCTCGTAGCCGGCCGGCCGCTCCGTGGTGGTCACCAGAAGTGGAGCCGGTGACTGCATCTGTGACATCGTGGCGCCCTCCAATCCGACTCTCGTTGTTCGAGTCAGATGGTAGGTGCAAACCTACCTTGCAGGAGCCCGGTATACCCCTAGGGGGTATAATGGCATCATGCCCGGATACGCCAAGCACAAGCAGCATGTCGCACGCCGGCTGCAGAAAATCGAGGGGCAGGTTCGCGGGATCCAGCGAATGGTCGAGGATGACCGCTACTGCATCGACGTCCTGACACAGGTCAGCGCGGTCAAGGCCGCCCTCGAAAGCGTCGCCCTCCTGCTGCTTGCCGACCACACCGAGCACTGCGTCGCCGAAGCCATTCGCGGCGGCGACGGCGAAGCCAAGGTCAAGGAGCTCAACAGCGCGGTCCAGCGACTCGTGAAGGCGTAGCCGTCGTGTTCCTGCTCAACGAGATCTGGCAGGCCCTGCAGATGGCCTTCTTCATGTTCTGGGAGGTGCTCTGGCCCCTCGCGCTCGGGTTCGTCATCTCCGCTGTCGTGCAAACGGTCGTCTCCAAAGACGCAATCGTTCGCACCCTCGGCAAGGACGGCCTCCACGGCATCACGTTCGCGACCCTCTTCGGCGCCGCCAGCTCCAGCTGCTCCTACGCCGCCGTAGCCATCGCTCGCGGGCTCTTCCGCCGCGGCGCGACCTTCGCCAACGCCATCCTGTTCGAGTTCGCCAGCACCAACCTCGTCTTCGAGCTCGGCCTGGTTCTGCTCGTCCTCCTGGGCTGGCAGTTCGTCGCCGCCGAATTTGCCGGCGGGTTGCTGATGATCGCGATCCTCGCGGTGATCTTCAAGTACACCCTGCGCGCGCAGATGGTCGAAGAAGCCCGAAAGCAGACCGAGAAAGGACTCCGGGGGCGCATGGAAGGGCACGGCGCGATGGACATGTCCGTCACCGGCGGGCCGTTCCTTAGTCGGCTGTTCAGCCAGCGCGCTTTCACCGCTGTCAGCCACTACTTCTTCATGGATGTGACGAGCCTCTGGCAGGACCTCGCGCTCGGGTTCCTCATCGCAGGTGCGCTCGCCGCATGGGTGCCCATCGCGTTCTGGCAGTCGCTCTTCCTGGCACATTCCCCGATTGCCAGCGCGGTGTTGGATCCCTTCATCGCGCCGATCATCTCGATGCTCAGCTTCGTCTGTTCCGTCGGCAACGTCCCGCTCGCGGTGGTCCTGTGGAACGGTGGCATCAGCTTCGGCGGCGTGATCAGCTTCATCTTCGCCGACCTGATCATCATCCCGATCCTCAACATCTATCGGAAGTACTACGGCGGCCGGATGAGCCTCTACCTGCTGCTTACCTCGTACATCGCGATGGCGCTGGCGGGCCTCGCCATCGGCACCCTTTTTCAGGCCTTCGGACTTGTTCCAGCCCACCACTTCATCGCGGTCTTCGAGACTCGGCCGACATGGGACTACACGACCTTCCTCGACATCGCGATGCTGGCGTTCATCGCCGTGCTCGGGTGGCGGTTCCTACGCACCGGAGGCGTGGAGATGCTGCGCGCGATGGAGAAGCCCGATACGGCGCACGCCCACTCGCATCACGAGCATCACGAGCATCACGATCCCTCGGCGCACCAGCACCACTAGCCGCCGCCGCTACTCGAGGGCGTCGTCGAGCCGAACCAGCCTCTTCTGCAATCCATAGATCGCCGCCTGCGTCCGATCCGCCAGGTGCAGCTTGGACAGGATGTTGGAGACGTGCGTCTTCACCGTCTCCTCACCAATCGACAGCTCCTTCGCGATCTCCTTGTTGGACCGGCCGCGCGCCAGCTCGCTAAGCACCTCGACCTCTCGACGTGACAGCGGGTCCACACCATGGCGACCCGGAGTGCGCCGCATCTCCTCGAGCACCTTCGCGGCGACGCTCGGGTCGAGCAGGCTCTCGCCCCGCGCCGCCGCCCGCACCGACTCGACCACGACATCTACGCCCGCGGTCTTCAGCACGTACGACAGAGCGCCCGCCTTGATCGCTTCGAACAGCTCGTCATCGGCCTGGTGCGATGTAAGGATGATCACCTGGGTCGACGGGCTGATGTCTTTCATCGCCCGCAGCGCGGTCAGCCCATCCATCTTCGGCATCAGCAGGTCCAGCAGCACCACCGCCGGCACGTGCCGGCGCACCAGCTCGATCGCCTGCTCTCCGTCCGCAGCCTCGCCTACGATCTCGATGTCTTCCTCGTGCTGCAGGAGGAATCTCAGTCCCTGGCGCACCACTTTGTGGTCGTCGACGATCAGCAGACGGATCACGACGAAGCGACCGGGAGGGCTGCCGAAATGGTGGTGCCCCCGCCCTCGCGGCTGTCGATGCGGAGAGATCCGCCGAGCTCGTCCACCCGCTCACGCATCAAGCGCAGCCCGAGGCCGTGGCCGTCGCCGTTGGCCACGAAACCCTGCCCATCGTCCGAGACGGTGATCTCGGCGAAATCCCCGCGCCGGTGCAGACCCAGGCGGATAGTGGTCGCGTGCGCGTGCTTGATCGCATTCGCCAGGCCCTCCTGAGCGATACGCAAGGCCGCGAGCTCGGCGGCCGCCACCATCTCCACCGGCTCGAGGTCGGCATGCACATTGATCCCAAGACGAGCCGAATAATTGGACGCCAGCTCCTGGAGCGCAGGCACCAGCCCCTTCTCATCCAGTGTTGTCGGCCGCAGCTCGAGCAGCAGGGCTCGCATCTCGCGGTTCGTGCTCTGCACCGTCTCCGCGAGCGTCTGCACTTCCACGCGAACCGGTGAATCAGCGGGCAGGGCCCGCTCGAGCCCACCCGCGAGCAGGCTCAGAGAGAACAAATCCTGCGAGATCGAATCGTGCAGCTCGCGCGAGATGCGGCTCCGCTCGGCCAGCCTCGCGCTTTTCTCGGCCAGCTGCCGCTCCCGCGCCACCGCCGCCTGCAGCCGCGACGCCATCTCGTTGAAGTTCCGCTCGAGCTTCCCCACCTCGTCAGACGCGCCGGGCGCCACCCGCTGAGCGAAATCTCCGTCGGCAAAGCTCGCGGTCGTGCCGGCCAGACGCCGCAGGCGGCGCACCACTCCACGCGTGGTCAACAGGCCGAACAAGGTGCCCACGGGCACCGCGAGCAGAAGCACTATCAGCCCGGGCAGCAGGAGCGGCTCCGCGGCGGCGAAGGACCCGATCGTCTGAGTCTGCACGGGCGCCTGCACGTACACGTAGGCGTCGATGCTCTTGACACTGCCCAACGGCTTCCCACTGACCTGGACCACATCCATGACCACCCACGCCACCTGTCCACCGGACACATCTGATATCTGCCCGGTTGACCCGACGATCGTGCTCTTCGGCCCATATGGAATGACGTTGAAGGCCGAGCTCCCGACCGGGTATCGCGTCGGATACGAGCTCGCGAGCACCTGGCCCGTTGACGAAAACAGCAACGCGAGCGACAACGGCCCGGCACCGTCTGGATAGATCCCGGGGATCTGAGGAATTTCGAGGCCGTAGCCCTGCGTCCTCACCTTGCCCGGCCCAAGCGAAGGATCACTCTGGCCGAGCACATAGCCGGACGGGAGCACGAGCTGGGTGGCTGAGGAGCTCGCGCTTGCAGCCGCCTCTGCGTAGGCGGAAGCCGTGTAGCGTACTCGCGTCACCAGGTCCTGGTTGGCGAGCAGGCTGGGGATGGTGAACGCGATGGCGACCGCCTCGACCACGATCACGGCGGCGGCCGTCACCAGCACGTAGGAAGCGGTCATCCTGGCCCGCAGGCCGAAACGATCGCGCCAATAGCTGCGCAGGCGGCCCATCCTGGCCGTGATCATAAGAGGAGGCTCCCGGGATCACGTCCCCCGCGCGGGGGATTGAGCGTCACCCCATTTCGTGGGCGAAAGATCCCCTGCGCCGGTGATCCGGCGAACCCACATGCGGCCATACGCTCGCCGCGCTATGAATCTCACCCACCTTCCGGCGATCGCCCTCGGTGTGCTCACCATCGGCTCTCTACTCGCTTGCGGCCAACCGTCCCAGGCCCAATCCGAAACCCCGGCGCAGATCTGGCACGAGCTGGTCGTCTGCGCCCGCGCGCACGGCGATCCCACCCTGCCCGAACCCACCGTCGACAGCCACGGCCAGGCGACCTTTCCACCGGGTACGGCAAAGCCGTCCGCCTCCACGCTGGCCGCTTGCCAATCGATCTACAACCGCCTGCCCGCCTCGGTGCGCGGGGGCGGCGCGCCCGACATCCAGATGGAGATCAAGTTCGCCAGGTGCATGCGGGCACACGGCCTCACCGACTGGCCGGACCCGCTCGCCGACGGCTCCTACCGGCTGCCGTCGGACCTGCAGGCGACCTCGAAGTCCGGGCCGGTCTGGGACCGGATCCAGTCCGGTTGGAATGCCTGCGCCCAGTTCAACCCGTCCGGCCACATCAACGTGAGCCAGTGATTGGTCTGGCGCGCATCGCGACCGCGAGCGCAGTGCTCGGACTGCTGGCGGCATGCGCCTCGCACCCGAGCAACACGACCAGTGCTGTGCCGACCAGCACCGCGCCGGTG
>DATINX010000015.1:0-4478 GCA_035473835.1 Candidatus Dormiibacterota bacterium
TCTTGAAGGGCCGACGGTCGTCGGACACTCGTGGGGGGCGACGGTGGCGCTGGAGCTCGTCGGCACCCGGCCCGGCCTTGCGTCCGCGCTTGTCTTCATCGACGGGCCGGTCCAGAGCGCCGCCAACGTGTTCAGCTGGGAGGACGCGCAGCGATTCATGCAGCCCCCGCTACCGCACTTCGCGACATTTGCCGATGCGGTCGCTGAATCGAAGCGTGACTTCGACGGCGCCTGGGGCGACGATCTCGAGCCGTTCGTGCGAGAGCGGGTTGTCCCACATGACGACGGTCTCGCGCTCACGCTGACTTCCCCCGTGCGACTCGAACTGCTGCGCGGTCTCTTTGACTCGCAGCCCGAGGTGCTGTGGCCCCGCGTGAACGTGCCGGCGGCTGCCCTTCTGGCTCGCGAGGGCCCCGGTCAGGTTTCCGGTTGGAAGGAGAGGGGCGCGGCCCAGCTTGCGGCCCTTGCCCCGGGCGTCGCAGTGCGGTGGTTCGACACTCCGCACGACATTCCGCTCTACGCCCCCGCCGACGTCGCGGGGGAGGTGGATAGGCTCAGCGCGCCGGCGGCCGGCAGCTCGGGGTCATAGACGCCCGCCCGACACCAGCTTGAGCGCTGCCAGCAGCGCCGCAGCGCCGATGAACGCGACAACGATGCTGCCGAAGAACCCGACCGTCCCGGTCACATGGAAGATGGCGCCCAGCAAGAAGCCACCGATGATCGCGCCCGCCACCCCGACGACGATGTCGGCGATGCAGCCGAACCCCCGACCCGCGACCACGCGCGCCGCCACCGCGCCGGAGATGAGACCCACGACGATCCACGCCAGCCAGGATCCGGGTTCGAGGGTCACGACTTCGACAACCACTCAGCGATCAAAGCGAAGACCTCCTCGTTGTCCAGGTCGTTGAAGGGCTCATGGTAGCGACCTT
This sequence comes from Candidatus Dormiibacterota bacterium, assembly GCA_035473835.1. GTDB lineage: Bacteria > Chloroflexota > Dormibacteria > Dormibacterales > Dormibacteraceae > UBA10449. Next base: position 933 of record DATINX010000015.1, read on the forward strand.
CGAGGAGCCTGAGATCGCTCACTGAGGAGCTCAGCCGGTGCAGCTCCTTGCTGCCCTCCGGATCGATGAGCCCGTCGTCAGTCCCGGCCACGATGAGGAATGGCAGGGTGATCTCACCCGCGTGTTTGAGGATGTCCTTGGTAGCCGCCGCCCACTCGGAGTAGAGCCGGCTCGAGATCTTGGAATGGACGAGCGGATCGGTCCGGTAGGCCTCCACCACCTCAGGGATCCGCGACAGCAGCTTGGGGTCGACCTCGTTGTCGAGCGTCAACTTCGGAACGATCTTCGAGGTTGCCATGCCAAGTGCGATCTTCCAGCCTGGTACCGGGACCTTCACTCGCAATGCCGGGCTGGAAACTATGAATCGCTTGCTGTTCGGCAGCTTGTGCGACAGCACCGTGCTGAGCATCGCTGCCCCGCCGAACGAGTGACCGACCGGCACCACCTCGCCGCCGGCGATGGCTTCGACATGGGCGACGAAAGCCGCCACGTCGTCGGTCCAGCATGACCATGAGTCGACGTGACCACGCGCGCCCGCGCTCTTGCCATGGCCGCGCAGGTCGACGGCAAACGTGGCGAACCCGTGCCTGGCCATTCCGTGGGCAAACCGCTCGTACCGGCGCGCGTGTTCGCCAAGGCCATGGGCCACTGCAAAAGAGACGGTCGCGCCCGGCTTGGGCCACGCCCGGTAGGAGAGTTTGGTGCCGTCGGCGGAATCGATCGTCCCTTCGCGGGCGAGCGTGCCCTCAGCCGGCAAGATGACCGAAGCCTCTGAGGATCTTGAGCGCTTCCTGCTCTGCTTCCAGAAGGGTCGGCGCATAGGCGCGGATCCCAAACAAGGCATAGGCCCATTCCGGGCTCGGAGGGCTCTGCGAGTGAAGGCGAAACGTGGGCGGATAGAAGAGGATGCGCTCGCCGTGCACCTTCTTGATCACCGGTCGCTTGGCGAGGATCTCCTCCAGCGACTGACCGTTAGGGAGCCGGCCGTGATCGAACTCGAGCCGGCGCAACTTCGCGAGAGGGTGGTCCTCGTCCTTCAATGTGGTCTTGATGCCGTACTCGGCGCTCAGGTCGCGCATGAAGATGGCGATGATCAGAGCATCTGTCTCGTCGCCGGCCATCTTGACAAACCCGGCGGCGCTGGTTTTCGCGACGTCTTCGTTCTTGAGATGGCGGAAGTACTCCATCTCGAAGAGGCCGCGCGAGCGGGCGCTGGCCACCCAGGGGGGCTCGCAGCGCCAGGTCCTGGCGGCGGCCATGGCCTCGAACTGGGCGTGCACACGCTCCAGGCGCTCATCGGCAAGCCCGTGTAAACGGTAGTGCAGAACCCGTCGCACGCGATTTAGCCTACCGGTTCGGCGGGGGTCGGGCCACCTGCCGCGCCGCAAGCATCGCCTCCTCCTGCCATGGGGGAGCCTGAACGTGAATCGCCAGCCGGTCCGGGCCGGCCGAAAGCAAGAAATCGCCGCGCCTGGCTGCCTCGAGAAATGCCCGCTGCGGCGGGCTGAGATGGAACGCGCTCTCGAGCTTGGCCGCCTCCCCAGGGCGCTGCGCTCCCAGGAAGAGAAGTGCGGGATTGGTGGCGACCACAGCCCCCGATTCCGAGCTAAGGAGGTCGCCGGGGTTCTGGGTCGCGAATACCAGCGACCCGTCGTACTTGCGGATCCGGCGCGCCAGGTTGACGATGAAGCGGCGGATAGTCGGGTCTTCGAACAGAAGTCCGAGCTCGTCGACAACTAGCATCCGGCGACGGTCCTTGCGTTTGATGCGAGTCCACAGCGCTTCAGCGAGGAGAAAGTGGACGGGCGCCACCAGCTCGTCGCGCAGCTCGCGCATGCCGAAGACGACGATGGGGGCCTCGAGGTCGATGTTGGTGGGCGCGCTGAACATCTGGCCCAGGCTTCCATGCACCCATCGGCCGAGGATGCCCGCAATGCGCGACTCTTCCGGAAGCAGTGCGGCGACGTCGCCCAGAAGAGGCTGTTGGCCGCTGGCGTAGGCGGCTCGCACCGCGATTTCGACCACAGCCCGTTCGGCTTCGTCCAGGCCGCCGCAAATGGTTGCACACAGATCGACCGCATCCGCCGTAGCCGCTCCGACCCATGACTCGTCGCGACGATCGGTCGGCCTCAGATCAAGGACGTTCAAAGAGTGGCCTGCGCCGAGGGCCAGCTGGACGTCGACGCCGCCCAGCTGGCGCGCGAGGCTGCCGTACTCGTGTTCCGGGTCGATGACGTAGACCTGCGTGCCCAGCCCGAGCGAGCCCATCACCAGAGTCGACAGCAAGTGGGTCTTGCCGGCGCCGGAGTAGCCGAAGACCCCGATGTTGGCGTTGGCATGCCGGCGCTGGTCGAACGGGTCGACGAGGACCGGAGCACCGCTGGCACAGTTGCGGCCAACCACCAAGCCGCCTGGTTGCTGAATATCGGCGCCGAACCATGGAAAGCACGTGACGAGCGCGCTCGTATCGAGGACGCGCTTGCGAGCGAGGCGATCCACTCCCGCTGGAAGGGTTGCGAGATGGCCGTCGAGCATGCGGAACGTGCATGGCTGCAGCTCGAGGAGGACCGCTCGCGCGGCAGAGCAAATTCGCTCCGACCCTTCGTCGAGAACCTGGCGGTTGGCGGCTATAAGAGTGATGTAGACGGAGACGTGGAACGCCTTCTCCTGGCTGGAGGAAAGGCGGCGCTGGAGCTCTTCGGTGTTGGGTAGGGCGCCGGCAAGCGTGGGATCGTTGGTGCCGGCGGTCAGCTCCTGCATGCGTGCTGCTCTCATGTTGGTGAGCTGGCGCTGCAGGTAGTCGACGACCCAGGCCACCGGCAAAGGGTCGGCGTGCCAGGCGAGGCGGGTTCTAAAGCCCGATGGGATCAGGCGAAAGAGCCAACCGGCTTCCAGCTCGGTGCCGGGCATGCGCTCCACGTACCAGGTGCGACTCCAGCCCTCCGGAATCGCGAGCTGGTCACGGCGTTCTTCGCCAAAAGTCTGTTGTTTGATTGCCGGCGAGGATGCGAAAGGGATGCCCATCTCCCGCAGCGCTCCCTCGATGCGCGGTGCCCATACCGTCGTTGTGATCAGAGACGTGAGCCGGCGATGCGCCGAGGTGGATTGCATGATCTGCTCGACGAACTGCATGTCCACGCCACGCATCTCGTCGAAGTCGCGCGGCCGCGGCGGATCCCCTTCGCCTTCGAGTCCGCATCCCGGCTCGGTTTCGATGAGAACTTGCAGCGGCGCATCTAAACCGTCCAGAAGACGTCTGAACGCGTTGAGCCACCGGACCCGATCGGCCTCGGACGCGCCATCAAAGCCGATAGGTGATGTGCTCAACCGCACAACTTCGCGAGTGCCGTCCCACAAGACCGATGGTCCGCGCGCGACGACACGTACCGGGCCGAGGTTCAGCTGCTTGATCGTGATTCCATCCGCCTCGTGCGGCGCGGAGTCCTTACGATGCGATACCGCCTGATCGCGAAGATCGCGATGTCGGCCAACCAGAGATCCGCTGCCCGCGAACGCCACCGGCCCCAAGCCAGCACCACGCCCAAC
>DATINX010000016.1:0-5336 GCA_035473835.1 Candidatus Dormiibacterota bacterium
GCTCAGCACATTCCTGGAGCGCAGGTTCCGGCCCGAATATAAGATCGCATTCGACGCCTGGATCAAGACGGACCCCCTGCACAATGCTCTCGCGCCGCCGGGCCCGGCCTTCATGCCGCAGTACAAGAACGCGAGCGCTCAACACGCATCGCAGCTGGACCAAGAATCGACAGCCGCATACGATGCCGGCAATCACTCCCGTGATGTCGGCGACGAGTACGTGCGCGTGACGGTGCTTCTGGCCGTGGTCCTTTTTCTGACGGCCTTGAGCCAGCGGTTCGACATTCGCAACGTGCGCCTCGGGATAATCGGGGTCGCGCTGGTGGTGCTCGCATACAGCCTCTTCTCGCTGGCAACCGTGGGTGGCTGACCGACTGGCGCTCAGCGAGGGCAGCCGTTATGGAATCGTCCTGGTTCTTCTTGCCTGCGCCGTGGGGACGGCCATCGTCTCACCGCCTGGAGCCTTGAGCTCCCTGATCACGGCGATCCTCCAGGGCGTCAGCGTCCTGGTCGCGATCAACCCTCGATCCGGCGCCAGACCTCGTCTCGCCCTCCTGGCCATCGTGCTCCTTTCGGTCGGCGGTACAGCCCTGGTGGGTGGTGGAGGATCGCTTGCACGGGGTATTGCCGACCTCCTGAACGCCGCAGCGATCGTCGTGCTGCCGGTGATCGTCGTGGCCCGCTTCCGCCGGAACCTGTACGTCAGCGTCCAGGCTGTCCTGGGCGCCGTCTGCATCTACCTGGTCATGGGCATGCTCTTCGCCAGCATCGACTCAGCGATCAGCCACCTGACAGGACAGGCTTTCTTTGCGGGAAGCCCACAGGTCTCGAGCTCCGAGTACATGTACTTCAGCTTCATCACGCTCACCACGGTCGGGTACGGAGACCTGACGCCCGGGACGGGCGCCGCTCGTGCCCTCGCGGTGGTCGAAGCTCTTGTGGGCCAGCTCTACCTGGTGACTGTGATTGCTTTGATCGTCGGCAACTTCGGGCGTGCCCGAGAACCGAGGCGTGGGGCCGGCCCGCGCTGACAATTGGAGTGGTCGAATGTCCTGTCCAACCCTGGCGGACGCCATGGTCTGAGGCGTTGCGATGCGTGCCGAGACTAGCGGTGAGAGGTCAAGGAAAACTATGCCACGCACCACAATGAGAGTCCGGGCCGCCCACGAGACCCCTGCCCCAGGTGACCACAATGGTGAGGGCGTAGAGCGCCTCGCGGCCGCAACCGTCGATGAGCGTGTTCGGGCGGGCAAGGTGGCGCGCAAACGCGCGCCTCTCGACAGCCACAGCGTATGGCGACCGCCGCCGGGTCGTCCCGATCCGGTCGCTTTGCTCGAAGGGCAGGCGAAGACTCGTGTTCCCGAGCTGGTGCCGATCCGTTATGGGCGCATGTTGGTTTCTCCATTCGCCTTTTACCGCGGGGCGGCCGTGATCATGGCGTCCGATCTTGCGAACACACCGAACAGCGGGTTCCGAGCTCAGCTCGTCGGTGATGCGCACATGAGCAACTTCGGCGGCTTTGCCTCCGCTGAGCGCACGCTGGTTTTCGACGTCAACGATTTCGACGAGACCTTGCCCGGCCCATGGGAGTGGGACCTGAAGCGGCTTACGGCGAGTCTTGAGATCGCGGGGCGCGAATTCGGCATGTCAAACAAGAAGCGCCGAAAGGTGGTCGGCGGCACCGTCGATGAATATCAGTCGGCGATGCACAACTTCGCCGAACGCGGCCACCTTGATGTCTGGTACGCGCAGCTGGATGTCGCGCGCATCGAAGAGCGTTGGGGCGAGCAGCTTGGAGGTCGCGTTCGCAGGAATCTCCGAGGAGCCCAGGCTCGCGCGAAGGACAATCAGCGCGCGCTGGAGAAGTTAACGCATCGCGTGGGTGGCAACGTGCGGTTCGTCAGCACGCCTCCCCTCATCGAGTCGTTCGACGATCTCTTCGCGCGCTCGCAGGCTCGCCGCATGGATGAGGAGATGCTCACCTACCTTCGCGCTTACGGCGAGAGCCTCAGTGACGACAGACGCGCCATCCTGGCCAGGTTCAAATACAGCGACCTCGCCCGTAAGGTCGTCGGGGTGGGAAGCGTCGGGACACGAACCAACATCGCGCTGTTCCTGGGGCGTGACGACGGCGACCCCCTCGTGCTCCAGGTGAAGGAGGCCAACGAGTCCGTGCTGGAGCCGTATGCGGGAAAGAGCGTGTACCGGCAGCACGGCCGCCGGGTGGTCGAAGGCCAGCGCTTGATTCAGGCATCACACGACATCCTCCTGGGCTGGATGCGCGGCCGCGGCATCGACGGCGCCATCCACGATTACTACGTCCGGCAGCTGTGGGACTGGAAGGTCTCGCCCGAGCCCGAAGGCATGAAGGCAAGGGAACTTCGGGTGCTTGGCGAGGCTTGCGCGTGGACCCTTGCCCGCGCCCATGCGCGAACCGGCGACCGCGTCGGCATCTCGTCCTACATGGACGGTGGCCCGGAATTCGCCGAGGCGATCAACGAGTTCGCCGTGGCGTATGCGGACCAGAACGAGCTGGACTACAAGGCTTTGGTCGACGCCGTCGACAAGGGCCGGATCACCGCTCAAACCGGGATCTGATGGTGCGTTCGACAGCATCCTGAAATGAAACTTCTGGTGGTGGGCGCCGGGCCGGCCGGCATCTCCGCCGCCCTCCATGCCCGGGAGCTGGGCGTCGATGTGACGCTCCTTGAAGCCGACCGGGCGGGCGGAACCAGTCTCAATCGAGGTCCGGCGCCGGTGCGCACGCTGGCCCGAGCCGCCCGATTGATGCGAGAGGCATCCTCTTGGGCCTGGTTCGGGCTCGAAGGCGAACCCCCCACTCCAAATCTGCGTGCGGTCCTCGCCAACAGCGCCAGGGTGGCACGGTATGCCCACGACAAGAAGGACCTGGCCGGCCACCTCCGCCACCATGGGATCGACCTGGTCGAGGGCATTGGAGCCGTCGGCTTCACCAATCGCCATACCGTTCGCGCACACGACGCTCGCACGTGGCGGGGGGATCGGATCATCCTCGCCGTCGGTGGCACTCCGGCGAGCGTGTCGGTCCCAGGGGCCGAGCTGGCCTTCACGTACGCGGACATCCGCTCCCTGACCGAGCTGCCGGATCAGGCTGCCATCGTCGGGGGCGCCGATACCGGCTGTCAGATTGCCTCCATCCTTGCCGACTTCGGCGTCGCGGTCCAGCTGTTCGAAGCCGGCCCGAGCCTGATCGGCCACGCCGACTCGAGCGTGTCGACCGAGCTTCGCAGCGCCTTCGAGCGCAAAGGGATCAGGGTGCACACGCGAACCCTGGTCGAAGAGCTGAGGCGCCAGGAACTCGGCATCAAGATCCGCTACAGCACGGCGGGAAACGGCGGCAGCGCACATGTCGACGCCGTGTTCTTCGCGGTCGGTTGGCGAGGCAACGTCGATGAGCTGCGGCTCGAAGCAGCCGGAGTGACGGCCGATCGCGGCGCCATCCCGGTCGATGAGTTCCTGCGTACGAACATTGATCACATCTATGCCATCGGTGACCTGAATGGCCGTTCCATGCTGGTCCAGACGGCTCGATTGGAGGGTCGCATCGCAGCGCAGAACGCCATCGAAGGACCGACCCGACGGGCTGTCTACGACATCGTCCCAAGCGCCAGCTTCACCGACCCCGAATACGGCAGCGTCGGCCTCACCGAGCGGGAGGCCACCGCCAACCACGACGTCGTGATCGGCGTGGCCCGCTATGACGACCTGCTCCGTCCGATCGCTGACGGCCGCCCGGACGGATTTTGCAAGCTGATCGTCGACCGGCGCACACGCATGGTTCTAGGAGCGCACGTGATCGGCGACTATTCGGCCGAGATCGTCCAGATGGTGGCGGCCTGCATGGCCGGACGCATGCCTGTCGAGCAGATCGCCGAGCTCCAACTCGCCTATCCGACCTTCACCGAGGCCGTCACCATGGCCGCCCAGAAGGTTTGCCGAACGATCGGTGTCGGACGATTTCCGGAGGTCTGGAGCTACCTCGGTTCCAGCGACTGACAGGCTCGCGCGGGCGGCGGCCTAGACCATGCGCCCGGCGCGGCGGCGCCCTCGTCGGTGCACACCCGCGACCGACATCGGGGACAGCGGCCGTCCGAGTGGATCGATGAACAGCGTGCAGGCACCTGCCTCGTCAGGCAGGGAAGCCTCCAGCACATCGACCTTGTACGTGATCTGGTCGCCTTCGAGCTTCGGGTCGCGCAGGATGACCACCGTGTCGGAGAGCCCACCGTCGTTCGGGAAGGCCAGCACCGCATTTGGCGGATCCTTGGCGAAGCTGTTCTCTCCTTCTTCCCAAAGGTCGATGAAGTGTTGGGCGCTGAGGTGACCCACCACTCGCTCGGGCCGGTCGGAGAAGTACAGCGTGGCCGGTGCGAGCCTGATCAAGGTCATCGTCCCATCCTCGCCGCGCCGTACCCCATCAGCCGTCTGCACGAACATCGCCTCGATTTCTTTGCGGTCTTCGTTGTCGCCCATGTGTGCCTCCCTAAGTGGCCTCAGTACGTCTTGCCCCGCCTCCCCAATGGACCAAAAGCCCGTAGAGGATCACGAGGTCGAAGGTGAGAATGAACAGCGACCACCATGGATAGGCGGTGATGGCGAACATGTGAGCGAAGGCGCTGAGACCGACGATCACGATTCCGAACCATCGGGCCCAGCCGCGGCCGCCCATGATCCCGTATGCGGCGGCCACCTCGAGGACCCCAAACGCGATCCAGATCACTGCCCAGGTCCGGAGCCCAAACAGCACCGGATTGCTCGAGAAGAACCCCGAACGGAAGAAGACCAGGATCCCCTCGAAAATATTCCAAAAGCCGGTGAACAGGATCATCAGTCCGGCGAACAGCAACCACCCGTTCGCCTCGAACTCCGCTTCGCGGGCCGCGTCAGCGGAATAGGGATCTCCGGTTCCCGCTCGTCTCCTATCGATTGTCGACATGAGTCGTCTCCTTTCTCAAATGTTGGACAACGAAATGCGCACCAATTCGTGGGGCCGCTTCCAGCTCGCCGTCATGGCGGTGGCGGCGATGACGGCCGCTCCAGCCACCAGTGCCCCGAACATGAACCGCCGTCGAGGTCGGGCATCGTGACGTCCAAGAAGGTTGCGTCTGTTCATATGGCCAATGTATTGGGCCCATCGAATGGTCCAGTCGGTGCCGATGGACAAGTTCGACATATGGTTGAACCTCTCGAGACCACGCCTTCACAGGCGCTCTTACGCAGCCAGCCTGCGCCAGCCCAATCGTGGAACCGATCGACATCGGGGCCCGTTTAGACAAGACCCTTTACGGTCCGGCTTT
>DATINX010000017.1:0-4897 GCA_035473835.1 Candidatus Dormiibacterota bacterium
GCACGCGACCACCGCGATCGCGACCCATGAGAACCTTTCGTCAGGCGAGATCTGCGGCGGAGGGTCGTCCTCCATCACGACGAATCCTAGTCCCAGTTCCGGCCCCTAGGCCGCTCGGTTTCCGTGCCAGCGCCCAACACCTTTGCCGTTGATCAGCCCGGCTTGCAACGGCGTCATCGTCACGTGCGACTCGACGATGCCCACGGTCGCCTCGTAGTCGGCCCGAGTGAACCTCGTGGGCGCCGACCCGCCCTGAGCATCGACCTATGTCCCCTGCTGCTTCTTGCCCTCGGCCTTGTCGAGCCACTTATATGTGTCAGTCAGCTGGCAAAGCCGTCGCTGAGCAGTGGGGGGTCCTGTTTCCCCGAATCAGTCTCCTGGCTTCTGATCCGCCGCATCAACGTAGATTCAGCCTGGCCTGCAACCCCGATGCCCAGCTGGATGCCGTCTTCACAGGAGAAGTTAAGGACGACGGCCGTGGCGCAAGCGGGGTTCAGATGTCGGGGGGACGAGGCATACAGAACACGAGGGATCGCATCGAGGCTCTCGGCGGACGGCTTGAAGTAAGGTCGGCCGGGGGCGAAGGGTTCGGCGTAAACGGTGACGTGCCCTTGCCGCAACGGAGCGCCAGTTAAGTGTGCCCGGGCGACCTTCAAGACAACGCGTCAGTACGGACCGCCAGCTCGAGCACGGATTCCTGAATCCATGACCCCCCTAAGCTAGCCAACAGTTCAGGGTCACACGATTCTGGACTCAGTTGTCCACTATTACTGTCAGATTAACTGATAGCAAGACTGGTAGCCCCGGCGGGATTCGAACCCGCGATCTCAGCCTTGAGAGGGCTGCGTCCTAGTCCACTAGACGACGGGGCCACGAACGGGTGGTGGGCGGCGTTGGGTTTGAACCAACGACCTCTTGCGTGTGAGGCAAGCGCTCTCCCGCTGAGCTAGCCGCCCTAAACAATGCGCCTGCGCGCGCCCGGCGGGAGTGATCATTCTACCCAAGGCCTTACGATCACCCCCGTGGCATCCGACTCCACGCCGCTCGACCAACGGCACTGCGTCAAGTGCGAGCCGGGCACTCCCCCACTCTCCAGCCACGAGATCGGCCACCTCCTCGGCCAGCTGGACGGCTGGACCGAGGAGCAGGCTGACGGCCACGTCCGGCTCTCCAAGAGATACAGGTTCAAAGGCTTCATGCCCGCTGTCGAGTTCGTGAACCGCATCGCCCCGATTGCCGAGGCCGAGGGCCACCACCCCGACCTCCTGGTCAGCTACGGCTCGGTGACCGTCCATCTCTGGACCCATGCCGCCGGCGGCCTGACGGAGAACGACTTCATCCTGGCAGCCCGGATCGACCGCCTACTGACCAAGTCTTAACACTCTTTCCTTTGCTTTGTCGGCAGCAAGGTGATAGCTTCGTGCGGCTTGAGTTACCTGATCTGCTGGCTGCTGCACCGCCGCGAGCGAGAAATACTGCTGCAAGGGATTCTGCCGTGGGGGATCGACGCCGTGGTTTTCTGTTGGCGCTGCGACCGTATGCGCGGCCGCGCGGTGCGCGTCTTACAGCTGGGCCACAGCCACAGCCACTCCTGGTAATCGCCCGGGGCCTAGCGCCCGAGCACGACCGTGGGGTAGTAAGCGGGTAGAACCGCGCGGTGCGGGAATTCCTGTGCGGCGATGTCGCGCAGGGCCAGGTCGATGCCCCAGCTGACCACCACCACAGTCGTGCAGCCGCTGAGCTCGTCAGCGTTCGTGATCACCCTGAAGTCATTGGTGTAGGCCGCCAGGATCTGCTCGTCCGAGTGGATCACGCATGCCGTTCCACCAGCGGCTTTGGTGTTTTCCGCAGCCTGCGCTGCCTGGGGCAAGGCAAGGGGATCTTCCGTGTAGAGCGGCACTTCGGCGGCCACCGCCGCGACCGCGCCCGCGAGGACGATCGGCGCCAGCACCTTCCAGCGCTGGACGGCGGCCGCCACAAGGTAGGCGACGCCCGGGATCAGAAAGATGAAGAAGCGCGGGAAGAGGTACGCCGGCTTCAGGACCAGCCACAGGATCGAGACGACCACCGCGAAGACGGCGATCGAAGCCCACACCCAGGTCTCGCGGCGGACCGCCCATAGACCCAGGCCCGCGGTGCTCAGCCACAGGCCGACCGTCAGCAGCACCGGCGCGCCCACCAGGAACAGGACCAGGTCGCGCGGAAAGGTGGGTAGGAACATGCTGGCCGGGAACCCGTGCTGGACGAACTCCAGCACCTCGATGTTGGCGTTGGCCGCGACGCCGACCCCGATGGCGGCGATCCAGGCGGGGGTGAACTTTCGGAGCTCGGCCCACGAGCGGCGGGTCGCGATCCAGACGATGTGGCCGGCCAGCACCACGATCAAGAAGACGTGCGTGGCGATCGCGAGACCGATCAGCAGCGCATACGCGAGCCCCGCCCCTCTCCCTAACCCTTTCCCCTGCGGGGAGAGGGAATTGGCTAAGAGCACCGTGGCCAGCAGCGCTAGCAGGGCCGCCAGGCTGTAGCCGCGCAGATCGCGGCTGTTCTCGACAAACAGAGGGTTGGTGGCGATGAAGATGCCCGCGCAGGCCCCGGCCAGCAGCCCGAATCGCTTCGCCAGCACCGCCGCCGAAACTCCCACCGTCCCCCCTGCCGCCAGCGCCGGCACGATCCGGTACACGAATTCACTCCTCGACCCCGTGAGCGAATAGATGACGTGGCTGATCAGGGACAGGAAGACGTGGTCATTCGAAGCGACGGCCTTGATCTCGATGGTGGGCACGACCGAATGGAGCGCGAAGGCATCCGTCAGGTTCGGGGTGGCGACGAAGTTGGCGAACGTCGCGGCGGCGTCGTAGCCGAACGAGCGGCCGGCCCCGATCAGGTACGCGGCGACGGTGGCGACGCCAAGCACCACACCAAGCACGATCGGGGCATTGGGTCGCGCGAGAGTCCGTCGCAGCATGGCGGGGAAACATACTGCTTCCCGCCGCCGCCGTTACTCCTTTCGCGCCACCGGAATGGTCACCTCTTCGGGCTCGATGTCCTCGCCGGTGTACGCGGAGGCCTGCATCCGGAAGAGGCGCGCATACCGGCCGTTGAGGTTCATCAGCTCCGCGTGCGTGCCTTCCTCCACGAGACGGCCGTGCTCGAGGAAGACGATGCGATCGGCCCTGCGCACAGTCGAGAAGCGGTGTGAGATGTAGACGGCGGTACGGCCTCGCGTCAGCGACCGCAGTCGTTCGAACAGGTCGTACTCGGCTTGCGCGTCGAGCGCCGACGTCGGCTCGTCGAGCAACAGGATCTTCGCGTCGCGCATGAACGCGCGAGCCAGCGCGACCTTCTGCCACTCCCCTCCCGATAGGTTCACGCCGTGGTCGAACCACTTGCCGAGCGCCGTGTCGTAGCCCTCGGGAAGCCCCGTGATCAGCTCGGCGGCCCCAGCCTGCGCTCCCGCGACCTCGATCCTTTCCCGATCGTTGATGTCGGTCACGTTGCCCAGCCCGATGTTTTCCGCCGCGGTCGCCTGGTAGGTCACATAGTCCTGGAACATCGCGCCGATCTGCGCCCGCAGCTGGTTGGGATCGACGTCTCGAATGTCGACGCCGTCGATCAGGATCCGCCCATCGTTCGGGTCGTACAGCCGGCAGATCAGCTTGAACAAGGTCGTCTTGCCCGCTCCGTTTCGCCCGACGATCGCCAGCGTCTCGCCCGGTTTCACCGTGAAGCTGAGATCGGTGAGGGCGTTCGCCTCGGCGCTTGGGTAGGCGAAGGTGACATGGTCGAAGCGGATCTCTCCCCGCATCGGCTCCGGGAGCTTGGTCGGCGCCGCCGGTTTCGGCATCGTGGACTTCGTCTCCATCAGCTCGAAGAGGTTGTTGAGGTACAGGTTGTGCTCATACATCCCGGAGAAGCCGGCGAGGATGCCCTGGATGGAGCTCTGGACCGACGATGCCGCGGTCGTGTACAGGGTGAGGTCACCGAGGGTGAGCTTGCCCACGATCGCCTGCAGGGCCACATAGAGGTAGGTCAGCGAGGTGGCGATCGTGCTCAAGTTGCCCCAGGCGAACCCTGTCATGTAGCGCCGGGCGACCTGCGCGCGCTGACTTCCGTAGTAAGCGTTCGCGATCAGCCGGTAGCGATCGATGAAGTAGCGCCCGAGTCCGAAGAGCTTCACCTCTTTGGCGTAGCTGTCAGTCGTGACGAGGGTGACCATGTAGTTCATCCGCCGCAACAGCCGGGAGCCCCAGCGCGCGATGTTGTAACCGCGCCAGCCGTAACGAGTGTCCGCGATGAAAGCGGGAATCGGAGTTACCAGCGCCAGGAGCGCGAGCAGAGGGCTCACGACCACGAGCACCGCGACCATCGTGATGAAAGTCAGCAGGGTCTGGACCAGGCCGAACGCGGTCGAGATCATCAAGACCGGCCTGTTGATCGAGTCGGTCTGCGCCCTCCGCAAGAGGTCATACGAAGCCGGGTCTTCGTAGAAAGAGAGATCCAGCGAGGCCGCCTTCTCCATGACCATCAGCTGGATTCGGACGGAAACGTCGTTCTGCAGCAATTGCTGAGTGATGTTTCGCAGCGTGCCGAGCAGCGCCGTGATCGCGAAAAGCGCGAGCTGAATCAAGACCAGGACGACGATCCCCTGGACTGCCGTGAAGACGGGCGGATGCCAGGGGCCGATGGTCGCGGGGCCGCCGATCGATGCCAGGGTCAGGCGATCGGGTGCATGGAAGTTGTGGATGCCGATCCCCTGCACGACCGCGTTGGTCAGGAGCTTGGCGATGTATGCGGCCACCGCCGGGATGACACCGGCGATCGCGGTCGTGGCGAACAAGGCCAGCGTGATGGCCGGGCTCGCATCCCAGACCAACCTCAGGACCCGCGGCAGGGC
>DATINX010000018.1:0-10437 GCA_035473835.1 Candidatus Dormiibacterota bacterium
GTGGTCACGAGCGAATCGGCCACGATCTCGCGCGCCCGCCCGTCCCACTCGAACAGGACGGCGACCGCGAAGTCGCCGCCGAGCAGGCGGTGCGGGACCTGGATCAAGAGTCCAGCGCCGTCGCCGCTCTTGCCGTCGGCGTCGAGGCCGCCACGGTGCGACAGCCGGGCGAGCGCCTGCACGCCGAACGCGACCGCATCGTGGCCGAGCTCGGGTGTGGCGACAAAGCCCATGCCGCAGGCGGCGCGGTCCCGAGGCACCTGCCCGGGCCAGGCGTGGCGCGTGGAAGCAAGGGTCGGGGGCACTGCTTGAAGCTTATCGGTGGTTCGCGGCCACCCCTAGTGCGCAGGTTACAAAAGCCCTAGCGAATCGTTATGCGTTCCTCACATGCCCTGGGCGTTCTCCCGCCTCAGAACCCCAGGAGGGCTTGAACGCGCAGAGCAACAGCCAGGTTGAGGCGTGTCTCGGGATCTTCCAGATCGACCCCGCTGATCTCGCGGATGCGATCGAGGCGGTAGCGAAGGGTGTTCGGGTGCACGCGGAGGCGGTGGGCCGCCTGCTGCTGCTCGCCGGTCTCCAGGTACGCGCGCAGGGTGGAGACCAGACTGCCCTTCCGCCGGCTGTCGTGCTCGATCAGAGGTCCGAGGTGGCGCCGGCTGTAGTCGACCAGGCGCTCGTCCGTGACGGCCGCGAGCAGCCCTGTGAGGCCGAGCTCGGGCACTGCGACGACCTGCCCCCACCGCTTGAAGCGCGCGAGCGAGTCCATCACCGACACCACCTCGCGCTGCGCCGCGGCGACCCCGGCGGGTGCCTCCATCGGCCCGCTGAAGCCGACCGAGACGGTGAAGCCGGGCTTCCAGTCCGCGATGGCCTGACGCACCTGGAGGCCGAGGGCGTGGCCGCGTGCCTGGTGGTCGCCGGGTTCGGTCCCGAGCGGGAGCAATGACACCACGCTGTCGGAACGGCCCTGCACGAGGGCACGTGGATACGTCGATCTCACGACTCCCGCGACCCGCCGCAGAAACTCGCGTTTGAGCCCCTGGATCGCGTCCTCCGAAATCTGCCGGGCCTTGTTGAATCCGCGGAAGTCGTCGATGTCGACCAGCATCACGATGTGACTGCCGTGCATCGGGTACCCGAGATGCCGCGCCCTGCGCTGGGCCGCGGCCTCGTCGCCGTACGTGCCGTGAAGCAGGTCTTCGAGGAACTCACCGCGCACCCGGCCCTCCACCTCGGACAGTTCGCGCTCCTTGGCGACAGCCAGCGCCAGCACCAACGCCGCTTGCTCGATGGCCATGAAAGCCAGCTCCTCGTGGTGCGGCGGGTGGTCGAGCACCGATATGTAGCCCAGGACCTGGCCCGCGGCCAGGATGGGGGCAATCAGCCGTTCCCGCGACATGCCTACATGCGGGAAGGCAGGGACCTTGACGGGGCCACGTTTCGCCTCGATCTCTCGCAGCATCCGCTGGATCTGCGGATCGAAGAGGACACGCTGAGGGGTGCCCTGGCGCTGGATCGTTTCCTTGCGGTGGGGGTCGCCCGAGCCGCCGGCGTGTGCGAGCAGGTGAAAGCTGGCGTCCTCGATCACGACGGCGCTTTCGAGCAGCTCGGCCAGAGTCCGGCAGATCTCGTTGACACCCTTGCCGTCGAGCACTAGCTCGGTGAAGCGACGGTGGATGTCGAGCGAGCGCTTCAGCCGCCAGTGCTCTGCGTTGATGATCCGCTCGAGGAGCGGGGCCATGAGGTCGATCATCTGGACGTCGGCGCCGACTGTGAAGACGGGCACGTTCAGCCGGTCGGCCTCGGTCAGCATCTCCGGCGGCAGCCTGCGCAGGTACGGGTGGGGGCGGACCACGAGGCCGGCGCCTCCGCCATCGGCGATGCGGCCGATGAGTCGCACCTGGGCGTCCTGATCGTCCTTGATCGGAAACCCGGTCGTGAGGATGAGGTCGCCCGTGCGTGGCTGCACCTCGGGCGTCTCCATCATCCTGACCCACTCGATCGGCCGGTCCAGGCCGCGTTCGCCCGCGAGAAGCTTCGCTGTGGCGAATGCGCCAAAAGCCATCGCCTCACGCACCGTCGGACGGGGCTCGCCGAGATCGTCGGCGGCCTTCCTGGTGGCCATTGCGCCTCTCATTATGTGTGAGCGAGGGACAAGGCACGCGGCCAAGCCATTGTCACGGGCGCACTATGTTGTGGCTGACGCAACGCGTAGGCTTTGGCGCATGAGCAGCGAAGACGCCCCGGCGTGCCAGCGCCACGAATCCGCGGTGCAGATGCGGCTGCAAACCCTGCATTCGGACTCGTCCCAACCTGACCAGGTGGTCGGGTTGTACGAGTGCCCCGAGTGCGGGCACGAGCTGCGGCGCCCGATCCGCACCGAGGACGCAGCCGCCTAGGGGCTGACGATCAGCTCGCGCAGCACTAGCGGCAGGACGCCGCCGTTGTGCATGTAGCCGACCTCGGTGTCGTTGTCCACGCGCGCGTGCGTCCGGAAAGTCGTGGTTTCCCCATCGTCTGTCATGGCGACGACATCGACCGCCTGCCCGGGCGTGATGGCGGCGATGCCCTTGATCGTGAATCGCTCGCGACCGGTCAGTCTCAGCGACTGCGGATTCTCGCCCGGCGCGAACTCCAGTGGCAGGATGCCCATCCCGACCAGGTTGGAGCGATGGATGCGCTCGAAACTCTCGGCAATGACCGCCCGCACCCCGAGCAGCAGCGGGCCTTTCGCCGCCCAGTCGCGCGAAGACCCTGATCCATATTCCTTGCCTGCGATGACGATGAGCGGCACGTTCTCGGCGAGGTAGCGTTCGGACGCAGCGTAGATGGTGAGCTCCTCATCACCGGGGAAGTGTCGCGTCCAGTAGCCTTCGCGCTCGACGAGCTTGTTGCGAAGCCGGATGTTGCCGAACGTACCGCGCACCATCACCTCGTGGTTGCCTCGCCGCGACCCATAGCTGTTGAAGTCGGGTTTCTGGATGCCGTGCTCGATCAGGTACTTGCCGGCCGGGCTGTCGGCGGGGATCGCGCCCGCGGGCGAGATGTGGTCGGTTGTCACCGAGTCGCCGAGCAGCGCCAGGACGCGAGCGCCTTCAACGTCGGTGAGCGGCTCTGGGCGCGGCGCGAAATCTTTGAAGTACGGCGGCTCTTTGACGTAAGTCGACTGCGGATCCCACTGGAAGATCGGGCCTGTCGGAGCGGACATCATCTTCCAGTGCTCGTCGCCCTCGAAGATGCGCGAGTACTCGCGCTTGAACATGTCCTGCTGAACGCATCTCTGCACGACCGCGTTGACCTCGGCCTGTGAAGGCCACAGCTCCGAGAGCATCACGGGCCTGCCGTCGCGCGTCTTGCCGACGGGATCCTTGGTGAGGTCGATGTTGACCGTGCCCGCCAGCGCAAATGCGACCACGAGCGGTGGCGAGCCAAGGTAGCTTGCCTTCACCAATGGGTGGATGCGGGATTCGAAATTGCGGTTGCCCGACAGCACGGCGACCACGCTGAGATTTTCCTTTACGACCGCGGCCTCGATCTCCGGCGTCGCCAGCGGACCCGAGTTCCCGATGCAGGTCGTGCATCCGAAGCCGACCAGGTAGAAGCCCAGCTTCTCGAGCGGCTCCATCAGGCCGGCGGTGTGGAGGTAGTCGGTGACCACGCGCGACCCGGGCGCCAGGCTCGTCTTGACATACGGACGCACCTCCAGGCCGAGGTCGACCGCCTTCTTGGCGAGCAGCCCGGCCGCGACCATGACCGAAGGGTTGGAGGTGTTGGTGCAGCTGGTGATCGCCGCGATCACCACCGAGCCGTCGCGCACCCGTGCGGCGGGCCTCGCCTCCACGGCCACCTGCGAGCGGCCGTTGATCGGGCCGCCTTCGTCCGACAGCCTCGACACCGCGTCCTGGTCCGGCTTGGGGCCGTTGCCGAAGGCGGTCGTGAAGCTCTCCCAAACGCGCGGCAGCGGCACGCGGTCCTGCGGCCGCTTGGGCCCGGCCAGGCTCGGCTCGACCTTGGTGAGATCCAGCTCGAGCAGCTCGCTGAACTTCGGCGCGGCGTCGCCGTCGACGCGGAACAAGCCCTGCTCTTTCGTGTAGCGCTCGACAAGATCGATCTGCTCGCGGCTGCGGCCCGTGACCTCGAGGTAGCGCAGCGTCTGGGCGTCGACCGGGAACAGCGCAGATGTGGCGCCGTACTCGGGGCACATGTTGCTGAGCGTGGCGCGGTCGGGCACCGACAGCGTCGAAAGTCCGTCGCCGCAGAACTCGACGAACTTGTCCACCACGCCATGCTTGCGCAGCATCTCGGTCAGCGTGAGCACGAGGTCGGTGGCCGTGGAGCCGGCCGGCAGCGCACCGTGGAAGCGCACGCCGACGACGATCGGCGTGGCCAGGTATGCGGGCTGGCCGAGCATCGCGGCCTCGGCCTCAATGCCGCCCACACCCCAGCCGAGCACGCCCAGCCCGTTGACCATCGTCGTGTGCGAGTCGGTGCCCATAAGCGTGTCCGGGATCGCGATCTTCCGGCCCTTTGCCGAATCGCGGACCTGAACCACTTTCGCGATGTACTCCAGGTTGACCTGGTGGCAGATTCCCATCCCCGGCGGCACGAGCGAGAAGTTGTGAAAGGCCTGCTGGGCCCAGCGCAGCAGCGCGTAGCGCTCGCGGTTGCGCTCGATCTCTTTCTCGATGTTGCGCGTGTATGCATCGCGAAAGCCGAACGCATCCACCTGCACCGAGTGGTCGATGATCAGGTCGACCGGCACCAGCGGATCGACCTTGCCGGCATCCTTGCCTGCCCGCTTCATGGCCGACCGCATCGCCGCCAGATCGACCACGGCGGGCACGCCGGTAAAGTCCTGCATGAGGACTCTCGCCGGGAGGAATGGAAGCTCGGTCCCCGCGGGAGGTGGCGCCGGCCATGCCGCCAGCGCGCGCACGCTCTGGTCGCCGGTCGTCCCGGCTTCGCTGAGTCGCAGCAACCCTTCCAGCAGGACCTTGACGGTCATCGGCAGCGTCGAAGCGTCGCCGTGGCCGGAGTCGAGCAGGGTCGTGAGCGGATAGAAATCGAGGTCGGTGCCGGAGAGTCGCGAGCGAGGGTCGGTCATGTTGGGATCGTACTTCGCATGCCGGAGCGGCGTGGCGTCCGCGCTGCGTTCATCACCTCGACGAGGCGCCGGGTGCCGTCCGCCACCTCGACTTGCTCGAGCGGCAAGGGCAGCGCGTACCGCCAGTTCGGCCGCTCGGTGGTCGTGCCGGGAACGTTGGGACGCTCCTCGACCCCGAGAGCGTCCTCGAGCGAAGCGAGTGCGATCCGCGATGGCGCCCTCGCCAGGTCCGCATAGGCGGCGACCGCGACGTCCACAGGCGGCGTCCCATCCGGGAGATGGGTCGTTTCGACGAGGTGACGGCGCAGGTGGTGCTGGCGCTCGTCGGGCTCGGTGAGGTTCCAGATGCCGGCGACCGTCGGCCGGTCGTGCGTGCCGATCGCCGCGACCGCATCCCGCGGCCATTGCGCGGGCGGAGTTTCCTCGAACCACAGGAGGCGATACGAGAGGACGCCGCGCCGCCGGAGCCGGGTTCGCATGGACGGTTCGACGATGCCCAGGTCCTCTCCGACGATGAAAGTGCTCGTGCGCCTGCTCTCCTCCGCGAGAAGCCCGAGCATCTCGGCGCCCGGGTACCTCACGTATGCACCCTGCGACGCGCTCGCGTTGGAGGGGATCCAGTAGAGGCGGAAGAGGCCCATCACGTGGTCGAGTCGAAGCCCCGCGGCGTGTTGGGCTGTGGTGCCTATGGTCTCCACGAAGGGCTCGTACTTGGCTGCGCGCAGCTTCCACGGGTCGAAAGGGGGCATGCCCCCAGTCCTGGCCGTCGGGAAAGAAGAAGTCCGGGGGCGCGCCGACCCGCATGCCGGGCGCGAGCAGGTCCTGCCACCTCCAGGCGTCGAAGCCATCCGCCGCAAAGCCCACCGGCACGTCGGTGATGAGGCTGATCTCGCCCGAGGCGCGCGCCAGCTGGCGGTCGAGCTGGAACTGCACCCATTCGTGAAAAGCAATCCGGGTCGCGAGCTCGTGCTGCACCTGCGCCAGGCCTTCACCGCGCGGATGGCGGAGGGGCTCGGGCCAGCTTCGCCAGGCCTTGCCATGCACCTCGGTAATGGCGTTGAACGTCGCGAACTCGCGCAGGGCACGGCCCTGGCGGCGCGCCCAACCGCGCAGTCCTTCGGGCTCGGGCGCCACCTGAAAGATGCGCTCCAGCGCCGCCGTCTTGAGCCTGAAGACGAGCGTATGGTCGATGATCCGTTCGTTGTTGAGGGCGCGCGCCGCGGCGCGCAAGGGCTCGAGCTCTTCCGTCACTCGTTCCGCGCCCTCGACCTGCTCCACGCGCAGGTAGTTGACGTTCAGGAAACGGCGCGAGGACGCGTAGTAGGGGCAGGCCTCCTGCGGATGCACAGGTGGCTGGGCGCCGAGTGGGTTGATCAGGATCGCCGACGCGCCGGCGGCCTTCGACCAGCGGCCGAGCTCGCGCAGGTCCGCGAGGTCGCCTATGCCCCAGCTGTCCCTCGACCGCACGGCGTAAAGCTGCACCGCCCATCCCCACGCGCGCGCCGGTGGTGGCGCGCAGCGACCAGGCGGAATGGGGTGGCGGCGCACCCGCCGCGGCCTTTCGGAGGCGGCGCCCAACGCTTGGAGGATGGCCTCGGTGATTTCGGGCGGGGTTTCGACAACGTCCCCCCGATAACCGAAGTAGCGGGGCAGGACGCCCCAACGTTCCGCTCGATCAACCATGCGCGACCCAAGTATCGTTGCTGCCGTGGGACGGCTCCATCACGTGCCGGGTGAGGCGTGCACGCCGTCAACCGCCCAGACGGCAGGGATGTCACGCCTCGCGGCGCTGTCCGGCGACACTGTCGGCAGCCGCTCCATCTGGATGGGCGAGACGCACGTCGCGCCTGGCGTGTCCTCCGGTCCCCACCACCATGGCGACAGCGAAACGGGCATTTACGTGGTATCTGGAAACCCGGAGTTCATCTACTCAGAGGACGGGCGGGAGGTGCGGCTGCTGACAAAGCCCGGCGACTACATCTATGTGCCGCCCTTCGTCCACCACATCGAGTCGAACGCAAACTCCCATGAGGAGGCGGTGGTCGTGATCGCCCGGACCACGCAAGAAGCGATCGTCGAGAACCTGGAAGAGCTGTAGTCCGGTTGGCCGTCAATGCGGCGCTCGGAGGTGCAATCCGCAGGCGCGAGGACCCGCGCCTTATCACCGGTGCCGGCCGCTACACCGACGACGTTCATCTCGATGGCTGCCTGCATGCGGTGTTCATCCGCTCGACTCTGGCGTCCGCCCGCATCGCGAAGGTCGATGTTGGCGTCGCGTCGTCAATGGCAGGCGTCGTCGGCGTCTTTCTCGCGCGAGATCTCGCAATCAAAGACCAGGAGTTCGTCTCATTGGACCTGATGGCTCGGCCGCCCCTGGCCCGAGATGTCGTGCGTTTCGTGGGCGATGCCATCGGTGTGGTGGTTGCGGAGACGATGGCGCAGGCGGTCGACGCGGCCGCGGCGGTGGTCGTCGATTACGAGCCGCTGCCTGTTGTCACCGATCCTGTGCGTGCGTTGGAGCCGGGGGCGCCGGTGCTTCATCCGGCCAATGGAACCAACGTCGCGTCGACGATCTCCCTCGGTGATGACGAGGACCCCCTTCAGGGCGCTGACGTAGTCGTTCGCGGCAGGTTCGTCAACCAGCGTCTCGCACCGATCCCGCTCGAGACGAACTCAGTCGTCGTCGAGCCTGACGGAGATGGTGGGATCCGGATGTGGACCTCCTCGCAGATTCCGTTCCGGGTTCGGTACGAGGTTTCGGAGCTGGTCGGTTTGCCGGAGTCGAAGGTGCGCGTCATAACGGGCGATGTGGGTGGCGGGTTCGGGGCCAAGCTGGCCACTTATCCGGAGCAGAGCGTCCTCGCCGCGACCGCGCTGAAGCTCGCCAGGCCGGTCCGGTGGTTCGAGTATCGCTCCGAGAACATGGTCGCGATGACGCATGGCCGCGGCCAGCTGCAGGAGGTTGCGCTGGGCGCCACTCGTGAGGGCAGGGTTGTCGGCCTCGATGTCAAGGTGATCGGCGACGCCGGGGCATATCCGGGGCAGGGCGCGGGCATGCCCGTCTACACCGGTCAGATGTCGGCGGGGGCTTATGACATCCCAAAGGTGCGCTTCCGCGCGCAGGCGGTGGCCACCAACACCACGGTCATGTCCTCCTATCGTGGCGCCGGACGCCCGGAGGCGACGGCATTGATCGAGCGCGCCATGGACCTGCTGGCTGTCGAGCTCGCGCTCGATCCGGCCGAGCTGCGGCGCAGGAATCTCATCACAGGCCCATTCCCGTACGCCACGCCGACAGGCGTCACGTACGACTCGGGCGACTACCGCCGCGCCCTCGATATGGCACTGGAGGCAGCGGACTATGAAGAGCTGCGACGGTTGCAGGCTACACGGCGCGAGCGCGGCGACCGCATGCAGCTCGGCATCGGTATCTCCTCTTATGTGGAGGTGACCGCGGTGCTGACACCGGTTGAATTTGGCTCCGTTCGGGTCGAAAAGGACGGATCGGTCGTTGTGGCGGCGGGTACCACGTCTAGCGGCCAGGGACATGAGACGGCCTTTGCGCAGATCGCCTCCGCCCTGCTGGACATCCCGATCGAATCTGTGCACGTGATTGCGTCCGACACCCGCCTGATCGCGAGCGGAGATGGCACTTACGCGTCGCGCTCCCTCCAACTTGGTGGCTCCGCAGTCCGTGGCGCGTGTATCAGCTTGGTGGAGAAGGCGCGCGAGGAGGCGGCGCGGCGGCTTGAGGCGAGCGGTGAGGACATCGAGCGCTTTGCCGGGGGCAAGTTCGGCGTGCGGGGCGTGCCTGGCACTGCGCTGGGATGGCGGGAGCTCGCTTCAGAGGTGGAGCTCGTGGCCGAGGAAGAGTTCTTCCAGGGCGACCAGACGTTTCCTTTCGGCTGCCACCTGGCTGTCGTGGAAGTTGATGTCGAGACGGGGGAAGCTCGGTTGATCAGGCACATCGCGATCGACGACTGCGGGACGATTCTCAACCCGATGCTCGTCGAGGGCCAGGTCCACGGAGGTGTGGCGCAGGGCGTGGGGCAGGCGCTGTACGAAGAGTTCGTCTACGACGCCGACGGGATGCCGTTGACGGCGAGCCTGATCGACTACACGATCCCATCGATCGGGGAGATCCCGTTCATAGAGACGCTGCACACGGAGACACCGACGCCCCACAACCCCTTGGGCGCGAAGGGGATTGGCGAGTCAGGGACGATTGGGTCCACGCCGGCGGTACAGAACGCGGTCATCGACGCGGTCTCCCACCTCGGCGTGCGGCACATCGACATGCCGCTTCACCCGATGCGGGTCTGGGAGGCGATCGCTAAGGCTCGACGATAGCCAGCCGGCGCTTCACCGCGAGAGTGTCGACCACGCTCGCGGCCGTGAGTGCCAGCGCGGCGGCGAGGAGGATCCAGTCTGGCGCCCTGGTTGGCGGCGCCGGGGGCAGGTCGAAGTGGCCCGTGATCGGCTGGAAGATGGGCGCGATCGGCGAGTCGAAGGAGGCGAGGAAGAGCGCGGCCGCGACGAGCGTGGTCCAGATGAGGCCGCGCGCGGTGCGACCAAGACGGACGAGGCCCATGCCGGGGATCGCCGATAGCAGCCAGACATCCTTGCCTGGGCGCAGCTCCTGCTCGTGGAACTGGCGGGCGACGATGGCGCCGACCGCGATCACGCCCAGCGCGGCCTGAAACCAGCCCGCACCGACGAGGTCGACGCCGACGAAGGTGAAGTCGACGTTGGAGTACTGCGGCGTGGTGGCCACCCACATCATCCAGGCGAACCAGGCCAACAGGAGGGCCTGGGCGGCGATGGCGGCGGCGAGGCGGCGGTTGGGGTCGGTGATGGCCAGGGCCGCCAGGGTGGACAGGACCACCAGCCAGCAGATCGGGTTCTGGAAGCCGAAGTTGACATCGGTGTGGACCTGGGAAATGCCCGCCATCCATGGCGAGACCAGGGTGAGGAAGATGCATACGATGGCGAGGAGGGCAAGGGGGGAGCTGGTCGCTTGGCGGGGGTTGATCATTCCTTGTTTGATTCTTCCTTCTGAAATTGTCACCGGGGACGGACTGGGAAGAGGGAGTTGGGGTGTGGTCTGGGGGCCGCACTGCCCAGTCGGGGTGATCGATTTGCGTCGGCAAATTTTACACCGTCAATCGTTGACATGCGAACAAATATTCGGTACACTACGAACATGGGTTCTGGTAGTGGGGAGAGGGGGAGTTGGACCTCTCAGGAGGTGCTGGCCGAGATCAATTCGCTCCTCGATGATCTCGTTTCAGAGGACCTCAGCCTGGTGCGGGCGGAGTGCATGGGCGATGACC
>DATINX010000019.1:0-7164 GCA_035473835.1 Candidatus Dormiibacterota bacterium
CTCCATCCGACCGCATCCGCGATCCTGCCAGGATGCTCGAGCTATTGCGCATCTTCCTCTCCACGCTGGCAGGACTCTTCCGCAGGCGGCACGACCTTTTGGTCGAGAACTTGCTCCTGCGCCACCAACTCCAGGTCGCGCACCGTTCTCGTCCTCGGCCCCACCTTAAGACCAGAGATAGGTTCTTCTGGCTGCTGGTCAGCAGCCTCTACTCCGATTGGAGGCGCCATCCCATCTTGGTCAAGCCTGAAACCGTCCTCGGCTGGCACCGCCGAGGCTGGCGTTCTCTACTAGCGCTGGCGCTCCGGCCGCCACCTGGGCCGGCCCCGATTGAGTCATGAGATTCGGGAGCTGATCGCCACCATGGCCAGCGAGAACCCGCTTTGGGGCACCGAGCGTATCCGCGGCGAGCTCCTCATGCTCGGCATCGTGGTCAGTGCTCGCTCGATCCGCCGCTACCGGTGGCGTCGCTCGTCACGACCGCCCAGCCAAAGCTGGCGCACCTTCCTTGCCAACCATGCTCAGGCGATCTGGGCCGCCGACCTCTTTGTCGCCCGGACCCTAACCTTCCAGACGCTCTATGTGATCCTCTTCATCAGCCATGGACGGCGTCAGCTCCTCCACTTCGAGGTGACCGCCCATCCCATTGCGGCTTGGGTCTGGAGACAGATGATCGAAGCCACCCCCTGGGACCGCAAGCCTCGATATCTGATCCATGACCGTGACCGGGTCTGGGGCGCCGACTTCGGCCAACGTGCATCCGCCCTGGCGATCAAGAGTCTGCGGACACCGATTCGAGCGCCCCGCGCGAATTCCATCGCCGAACGCTGGGTAAGGACAGCCCGCCGGGAGTGCCTCGACCACCTGATTCCCCTCAGCGAGCGTCATCTCCGCGGGCTCCTGGCCGAGTTCGTCGACTACTACAACCATGATCGCCCTCATCGCAGCCTCGGCTTGCAGGCACCGGTTCCGAAGCCGCAGGCCAGCCACGGCGGGATCGCTGTCCGACCGGTTCTGGGCGGGCTCCACCATGTCTACGAGCGAGCAGCTTGAACCGGCCTGACTTTTGCCGCCCTACAGGTGGGCTGTCGAAGACCCTAGCCCAAAGTAATGCCAACTGCCCGTGTCGCGATTGCGATAGCTGCACAGGCCGCAATTTGCGCCCTGGTCCTTGCGCGACGCAGTTCCTGTGATCTCGAGCCTCCGAACTCGAATTTGGGACACCTTAAGAAAATACGGGGCACGCAGCTCAGGCCGGTACAACTCCTTTTGCGAACATCGGACATCGATGGGATCGTGGACCCGCGCGGACAGTCGTCCTACCGATGCCGTTAGTGGTCTAGTTCGGGCCGCGAGTTCAAGTAGTCAGCATTGAAGGACCGGCAGCTCGTGGAATACCGTGGGTTGGGCGTGCGCTGATAGGCGCGAGTCCGCGTAGAGCCACTTGCAGGAGGCCGGTCCCGATGAAAGAAAGTCACTACGAGGTACGTCGTAGTGCACGCCCCACCTTCGACATTGGTTGAACCTCTATTGAGCCGGCAGAGTGCCGAGCGTCACTTTCACCGATAGGCCCTGGCCATTGCGCTTGATCGCCAGCGTGGCTGTGTCCCCAGGTGCCAGGCCCGCGAGCCGCTCGTCTAGCGCGGTTGAGCTCCCGATGGGCTGCCCGTCGATCGAAGTGATTATGTCGCCGACCTGAACGCCGCCGCTGCGGGCGGGGCTGTTCGAAGCAAACCCCAGGACCACTGCACCTCCGCTGCCGGTCACGTCACCCAGCTGGACTCCGAGATAAGCGCGACGCGTGTTGACAACCCTTCCGTTCTTGACGATCTGGTTCGCATAGTCCGTCACTGTGTTGCTGGGCAGGGCGAAGCCGATGCCCGGGGCCGCGGCGCCCATCTGCGGATCGACAGCTCCTAGCGTTGGCATTCCTACCACTTGATCGTGCAGGTCGACAAGTCCACCGCCAGAGTTGCCGGGATTGATCGCCGCGCTGGTCTGAACGAGGTTGGCAAGGATCGCGCCATCTGGTTCGGTGACGGTACGGCCCAGGCCACTGACGATTCCCTCTGTAACGCTGCTCTCGAACCCCAACGGATTGCCCATCGCAAGGACCATCAGGCCCACCTGTAGCTTGCTCGAATCTGCCCACAGAGCCGGGCGCAGACCGGTCGCGCTTGTCTTGATAACGGCCAAGTCGCTCGGTACATACGCGCCGACAAGGGTCGCCGGATACTGCTTGCCGTCGGCTGATGTGACTCGAAAAGACGAGGCACTACCCAGGACGTGAGCATTGGTCACAATGTCGCCCTGTTCGTTAAGGACCACTCCCGAGCCAAGCCCGCTTGACGTCTCGATGAGAACGATCGACGGCGAAACCGCGTTCACGACCGAGGTATAGGCCGCCTGGACACCAGCAGAAGTCGAAGGGCCGGATGAAGTCGATGCGAAAGGGCTGTTGCACGCAAACGCCACGAAGACCACAGTCCCAAGAAGCATCGCCGCTCGAACGTCTTGGCAGACGTGGAATGCCATGCGATGACCTCCTGCTCTCGAAGTTGGATCGGCTGATCTAGGGCGAGTGTAGTGCGCCATGGCCGCGCCAACCTTTTAGGGACATCGGCTGCTAGACAGATACTTTGCGCTACGGAGGTCGAGCGCCGGCTCGGCCGCCCATAGCGGGTGGGACGTGTTTGCGGGCTTGATGCGGTTCGGACGCCAACGGCCCCTAGGGGTTTGGCGTAGGCGCCGCGGCAGTGGGCGTACTTGTCACAAACGGGGCATGTCTACCCGGTGGCGTCCGATAGATCAATACGACAGTTATCAGCAGGACGATCCCGATGACGACCAAAACCCCGATCGCGCCTATAAGCATTCGGAAGGCCCGCTGGGTGTCGTGTGCGCTGGCGTTGGAAATGGTCAGTACCTCCGCAGATGCCTCTCAAGCTACGGCACCAGGCGCGAAGCGCAAGCACGTCCGCCTCCAGCTCTAGACACATTCTCAGGTGACCGCGGCGAATGACGGTGTAGAGCCGCCGTGGATCCGTTCAGGTATCTGTCTCATGTTCGCGGCGCACGCGGCTTCGGGCGTGATCCGGGCCGCGACAATTGGATTGAAAAGGAGTCTGTCGAATCACGGCCGAGTGCAACCGAATGTGAATACTCCTTCGCTCGTGCGGGTCGCTTTCGTCGCGACCTTCTAGATCTCCTCCGAATCTCACGTAGTACAACTGATCCACGTTGGGCGACGACGTCAACGCCAGTGCAATCCCCGAGCCCCTGAGCCATCGAACCGCCGGATCTGCATAGGATTGGGCACTCGGTGCGCAGGCCGCACCAGTTTTCTTCTAGGAGCCGGAAGAGATCCTTTTGCGCTGACCCCAACCAGGGTCTGCTCAACACTAGCAATTCAATGCTTTCGGCCACGAGTGCGGTGTCCGAACTCAGCGAATCGTCCGCTATTTGGTGCCAGTGCCTTGGAAAGGTAGGCACTAGCTGAGGGATTCTTCACGTAAGCCGGCGACCGCCTCAAGTCAACTCTACTTCTAAAGCTAACAACCGCAGGTGATGTCTAGAGAAGCGTCTGGGGCACGGAGTCTTCATCGAATCGCGGGCCAGTCTTAGGGACCACAATGCGGGCCAGTCTTAGGGACCGCAGTGCCAGAGACGTACGAGCGACAGGGCGCAGGGCAATTTACCGCATGTTTGAAAGGTGACAACGCAAGCCGCCGCACCTGAGACGACCGCGACCAACAAGGTGAGCGTCCCAACCCTTACCGCCATGGTCGTGGGGTCAATGGTGGGCGCCGGCGTCTTCTCACTGCCGGCGAGGTTCGGCGTCGCGACCGGCGCGATCGGCGCAGTCGTCGCCTGGGTTGTCGCCGGCCTTGGCATGCTGATGCTCGCCTTCGTTTTCCAGAACCTGGCGGTGCGGAAGCCGAAGCTAAATGCCGGCATCTTCGCCTACGCGAAGGCGGGATTCGGCGACTATGTGGGGTTCAACTCGGCCTTCGGCTACTGGGCGAGCGCGACTGTCGGCAACTGCTTCTATTGGGTCTTCATCATGACCACTATCGGCAAGGTGGCACCCGCCTTCGGCAAGGGCGACACAGTGTTGGCGGTAAGCATCTCGACCGTCTGCGTGTGGCTATTCGCTTACCTGATCGCGCGGGGTGTCAAAGAGGCGGCGGGGATCAACCGCATCGTCACCTACGCGAAATTGGTCCCCATCATTGTCTTCATCCTCATTGTGGGGGTGGCGGCGATCGGGTTCAGCAAAGGTGAGTTCCGGCTCAACCTGTGGGGGGGCGAGACGCCATCTGCCAGCACGCTCTTCTCGCAGGTCAAGGCGACGATGTTGGTTACGACCTTCGTCTTCCTCGGCATCGAGGGGGCGACCGTTTACTCGCGCTACGCGAAGCGCCGCGAAGACATCGGGCGGGCCACAGTGTTGGGCTTCCTCAGCGTGCTTTGCCTGTTCGCGCTCGTGACATTGGTCTCATACGGGGTCCTGCCTCGCGACCAGCTCGCGACGGCGCAGCAGCCGTCGATGGCCAGCGTACTCGGACACGTCGTCGGCCAGTGGGGTTCGGCGTTCATCAGCGTCGGGCTCATTGTCTCGGTGCTCGGTGCATACCTGGCATGGACGCTGATGGCGGCGGAGATCCTGTTCATACCCGCGACCGACAACGACATGCCGAAGTTCCTGAAGCGGGAGAACCGAGCCGGGGCCCCGATCGCGGCACTCGTGATGACATCCGCGATGGTCCAGCTGTTCCTGGTTGTCACCCTCTTTTCGGAGGACGCCTTCAACTTCTTGCTCGATCTCGCCACGAGCCTCTCGCTGTTTCCCTATCTACTCGCGGCGGCGTACGCGCTCAAGCTGACGCTCACGAGGGAGACCTACCGCGAGGGCGCGTCAGTGGCACGACCCTTAGTCGTCGCGGCGCTGGCGACGATCTTCGCGGTCTTCCTCATCTACTCGGCCGGCGCGAAGTTCATCCTCTTCTCCTGCATCATCTACGCGGCAGGAACGGTCCTCTACCTCGTGGCTCGCCGCGAGACGGGACAGCGCCTGTTCAGGCCCTTCGAGGCTGTGCTGTGCGGGCTGCTCGCGCTCGCTGGAATCGCCGGGGTCGTGGGCCTGGTCACCGGCGCGGTCACGATCTGAGCCCCACGGGACGACGAGCTGTGCACGAGGCCACCAAGCACTGAAGGGAGCATAAGAAACGATGTCAAACAACAACGGCGTGTACTCCGAGATCGGCAAGCTGCGTAAGGTGCTCGTTTGCCAACCCGGGCTCGGCCACGAACGGCTGACTCCTACAAATCGCCACGACCTGCTCTTCGACGACGTCCTCTGGGTCGAGCAGGCGCGCAAGGACCACCACCACTTCGTGAAGGAGATGACTGACCGCGGGATCGAGGTCGTCGAGCTTCACGAGGTGCTGGCGGAGACCATGGACAAGCCGCAGGCGAGGTCGTGGTTGCTCGACCGCAAGGTCACCGCCAACGAGGTCGGCCTCGGACTTGTCGAGGAGACGCGATCCTTCCTTGAGGGTCTCGAGAGCCGGGAGCTGGCCCGCTTGCTGATCGGGGGCCTTTCCACCCGCGACCTCCCCAAGGAGTTGCGGCCCGGCTACTTCGCGCTCACACGAGAGTCGCACGGGGTCAACGAGTACCTTATGCCGCCTCTCCCGAACACTCTGTACACGCGCGACACGACTTGCTGGATCTACCAGGGCGTAACCATGAATCCGATGTACTGGCCCGCCCGCCACGACGAGACTCTCCTCATGAAGGCGATCTACGAGTTTCACCCCGACTTCAACGGCTCCAAGGTCTGGTGGGGGGACCCGGAGCGGGCGTGGGGGCAGGCCACTCTCGAGGGCGGCGACGTTCTGGTCCCCGGCCAGGGCGTAGTCCTGATCGGCGACAGCGAGCGCAGCTCGCGCCAGGCGATCACCCAGGTCGCAAAGGCTCTGTTCGACGAGGGGGCGGCAGAACAGGTAATCGTCGCCGGCATGCCCAGGCTCCGCGCAGCGATGCATCTCGACACGGTGTTCACGTTCGCCGACCGGGACGTGGCGACAGCCTTTCCAGAGATCGTGGATGGGATCCACGCCTTCACGCTCCGGCCCACCGATCATGGGTCGGGCGTCGAGGTGACCGAGGAGTCGCGGCCCTTCGTCGAGGTGGTCGCGAAGGCTCTCAAGGTACGCAACCTCCGCATCGTCGAGACCGGAGGGTCGTTCTACGACGCCGAAAGGCAGCAATGGGACAGCGGCAACAACCTGGTCGCTCTGGAGCCCGGTGTAGTCATCGCGTACGACCGCAACACCCATACCAACGCTGGGCTCCGCAAGGCGGGGGTCGAGGTCGTCGAGATCCGCAGCGCCGAGCTCGGCCGCGGCCGCGGTGGAGGCCACTGTATGACCTGTCCCGTCATCCGTGACGCCGCGTGAATATGCGGGATCAGCTCGGTCTCGGTTTTATGGGTACAGATCCCCTTGATGAGACAGTGCAGCGCGGGAGTGGAGCTGGTCGACGCGCTCGAGCTGCCCGACGCCGCACTCGCCTTATCGTGGTGCCGGTACCCGGACGATGAGCGCCGGGATGCCCCCCGTTGACGCGCCCGCGGAGCCTCGGCGCTTGCGTGAGCCGTCGCTGGTTGATGCCATTTTGCCGCTGATGACCCTGGCCGTCTTCATCGCCGGTTCGTTGTTGCTGTTTGGCTTGAATGCGCTGGATGGCCCGATCCAGACGGCATTGATCCTGTGCTCGCTGACGGCGGCGCTGATCGTTCTCAAGAACGGTCACACCTGGGAGGAGATCCAGGAGGCGGCGCAGGGTTCTCTGGCGTCTATCACCAGTGCCATCTTCATCCTGCTGGCGGTGGGCGCCCTGATCGGTGTCTGGAATTTGTCGGGCACCATCCCGACTCTCGTCTACTACGGCATACAGATCCTCTCTCCGTCGTGGTATTACGCGGCGAGCGCGCTGATCTGTGGAGTCATCGCCCTGAGCATTGGCAGCTCGTGGACCACCGCAGGAACGATTGGCGTCGGTCTTGTGGGCGTGGCCTTGGCGATCGGCGTCTCGCCCGCCATTACCGCCGGGGCGGTGGTGTCGGGCGCGTACCTCGGAGACAAGCTTTCGCCCTTG
>DATINX010000020.1:0-2098 GCA_035473835.1 Candidatus Dormiibacterota bacterium
CGAGAGCTGCACGACGGCATCGCCACCGACCTCGCTGCCGCCATCTCTCTGTTCAAGACCTACATGGAAGGACATCCCGGTTTTGGCAAGGCGGGTGGTTCGGACGAGATGCTGGGCAACGTTTTCGGGATCCTGGAGCGGATGCTGAAGCAGGTCCGCGAGACGCTGGCCGAGCTGCGCCCGCGTCCGATCGGCCCCGAGGGCCTGATGGGCGACCTGCGCATGCAGGCCGATGAGTTCGCGCGCCTGTACTCGATCCGCGTTGAGATTTCGAGCAACGGAACTGAGGAGATGCTCCCCCCTCAACAGCGCGAGGTTGTATACCAGGTGGTGCGCGAGGCGCTTACGAACGTCAGGCGTCACTCGGGTTCGTCGATCTGCCGTGTAAAGATGGCCTTCGCGGCCCGGCCGTTCATGATCGAGGTGGCTGACGAAGGTCGCGGGTTTAAGTCCGCCCCTATGGGTGGATACGGGCTGGTCGGGATGCGGGAGCGGGCGGCCGGCATCGGCGGCAGGCTCGAGGTGGTCAGTACCGAGGGGCGCGGAACCACCGTCTTTCTGTTCGGCCCGAACTAGCGTCGGCGGTCTAGCTCCAGGTCACAGCCGAAGCTCCCGCCGCCGAAGCGGCACGTCGGGGAACGAGAGCATGACCTCGAGGCTGACGATTCGCAGCTTCCGCGCCACGTCGTCGACGATGACCCTCGCCCGCCGCTCCGAGACCTTGAGCGCGCGAGCGATCTCCGGCTCGGACAGACCGTAGCTGAGCAGCTGCGCGACCTGGCTCTCAGTTTCGTTCAGCCGGCCGAGCGGACGCCGAAGGGCCTCGACCATCGGGGCCAGAGTGATGCCGAGACTGGTCGCATAGTGAACGTCCGCCTCCGAGTACCAGTGGTCCCGGCGGCAGCCGACAGTGAGTAGGCCGATGGGGCGCTGTCCGGCCTCGCCGACCGGTGCGTAGAGAATCGCCGGCCAGTCGAGCTCCCATTCATAGCCGTTGGAGGGATTCGGGTTCTCGATCACTGAGTTGACGACCACCGGGCGCTTCTCGAAGAGGGCTCGACGCGAAAGCGGCATCAGCGGGCGACTCTGCAGAAAGCGGGGGCTGATCTCAGACGCTGCGATCGGCTGCAGCGAACCGCCGCGCAGGTAGCCGAGGATCCACCGGTCGTGGCTGAGAACGTCGAGGGCCAGTCCCAGCCTGCGCCTGGCTTCTTGGAGGTCTGGGAGCTGGCCCATACCGCGAGGTTATGGATCTCCTGACGGGAGCGCCTCATGCGCGGTTCAGTAATTCCTCAAGAAACCTTGAACTTGGTGATAATTGCGGCGGGGATGGCGGCGTGACCGCGAGACTCTTGGTCGTGGACGATGAGCCACGCACGGCAGAGCTCACCGCGGCGCTTCTGCGGCGGGCCGGTTATGCGGTGGAAATCGCGAACAGCGGCACAGAAGCCGTTGAGCGCGCGAAGCTGAGCGCGCCGGACCTGATGTTGCTGGACTTCGAGATGCCCGACATGCAAGCGCCTGAGGTGCTCGACGAATTGCGAGCCGGCGCGGACCGTGTCGCTTTCCCGGTGCTCATATTTACCGGAGCCAGGCATGCTGCCGGCGACCAGATCCTCGGTTTCGACCGGGGCGCCAGCGACTACATCCTCAAAGGTGAGGATCGCATGGTGCTTCTGGCGCGAGTTCGCGGGGCATTGCGGGAACGGGGAGCCGGCAGTCGCGTCCTCGTGAGGGGTCGTATGCGTATCGATGCCGCCAAGGGACAGGTGTTTCTAGACTCGAAACCGGTGAAAGTCGAGCGCAGGCCGCTGTTGATGTTGGAGATGCTCGCCGGCCGCGAAGGTGACGTCGTCACGCGCGCGGAGATCTTGGAACGCGTGTGGGGAACCTCCTTCAAGGGATTCGAACATAGTCTCGAGCAGGCCGCATATCAGCTGCGTCAGGCGCTCAAGGACCCGGCCTGGATCGAAACCGTGCGTGGAATTGGGTATCGGTTCATCACCCAAGCCTGAGCTGCCGGCGGCGCTGCACCGGCTGCGATCGACGCTCGCTCGGATGAAAGCAGAGCTCGAGCTGGCCTTGATCGACCGTATGC
>DATINX010000021.1:0-3251 GCA_035473835.1 Candidatus Dormiibacterota bacterium
AGTTCGAGGACCGGATCGTCGACAACATGTGCATGCAGCTCGTGCTTCGGCCCAGCGAATACGACGTCCTCTGCTGCCCCAACCTCTACGGCGACATCATCTCCGACCTCGGAGCCGGCATGATCGGCGGCCTCGGCCTCGCCCCGGGGGCGAACATCGGCACCAACGGCGCGGTTTTCGAAGCCACGCACGGCAGCGCCCCTAAGTACGCCGGGCAGAACAAGGTGAACCCGATGGCGGTGATGCTGTCGGGGGTGCTGATGCTTCGCCACCTCGAGGAAACCGAGGCGGCCGACGCCCTCGAGGGGGCGATCGCCAACGTCATCGCGGTGGGCAAGAACGTGACCTACGACCTCAAGGAGAAACGGGACGATCCCACCGCGGTGGGCACCAGTCAGGTCGCGGACGCCGTGGTGGCGCAGCTCAAAGCGGGTGCGTAAGGAAAGCCCGGACCTCCTTCGATTGCGGCGGCTGTGGGACGAGCACATCCACCGGCCCTTCCCCCCGGCAGGCGACGATCCGCGGTCCCAGGAGGTGGCCCTGTACGCCGCGTGGCTGGGAAGCATGGTCGAAGTGGCCCTTGGGCGGGGCGCCCTCGACCCGGTCCATGCCGAGATGCTGAAGATCCGCCGGGCGGAAGGGAACCAGCAGCTTTTTCGGGCGGCCGGAGAGCTCGGCGATCCAGTACGCTCGTACGTCGCCCGGTTGATAGCCATCGAAGACGTCATGGTCAGCCTCCCCGTCGGCAAATGAAGCGCGCCGCATGGATCCTCGCGGCCGGCCTCCTCATGGCCGCGTGCACCAGCGGCTCGCCGCCTGTGGTGACTGCCACGCCGGTGGCCGCGGCGCCCGTGGTCGGGCCCGTCATGGATCGCGTCGACCAGCCTTCGTTCGCGGCCCGCACGGGACGCCCACCAGCCGTCAGCCTGCAGGAGCTCTTCCATCCGACCTACAACGTGCCGGCGGACCCGTCGATGGTGCGCACGCTGCTCGTGACTGGCGACATCATCCCCGCCCGCGGAGTCGCCTACTTCGCCGCCGTCCGCCACGACTACCTGTGGCCGTTCAGACCGACTGCCGACTACACGAAGAACGCGGATATCACCTATGTGAACCTCGAGGCGCCGCTGTTCGCCGGCTGCCCCGTTAGTCCGGCGTCGAGCTTCACCTTCTGCGGCGACCCGCGATTCGTGAACGGGCTCACATTGATGGGCGCCAAGGTCGTCAACCTGGCGAACAACCACCTCACGAACTACGGCGCGGCCGGCGTCACCGCCACCGATCAGCTCCTGAACCAGCACGGAATCCTGACCAGCGGGCTAGGGCCGGTGGCGGTCGTCGACGTTCGCGGCATCAAGTTCGGCTTCATCGGCTTCAACGGTGTCGGGCGCGCCATCGACAAGACGGCGCTCAAGGCGGGCATCGCGCGGGCGCGCCAGCTGGCTGACATAGTCGTAGTGCAGTTTCACTGGGGCAAGGAGTACGAACGCCAGCCGATGGCCGACCGCGGCGTGCCCACCCCAGATGATCCGGTCGTCATCGCGCACGACTCCATCGACTGGGGTGCCGACATCGTGATCGGCAATCACCCGCATTGGTACCAGGGCATCGAGATCTACCATGGCAAGCTCATCACCTACGCGCACGGAAATTTCATCTTCGACCAGATGTGGTCGGAGGAAACCCGAGAGGGCGTGATCGGCACGTACACCTTCTATGGCACGCAGCTGGTCGCGGCTTCGTGGAAGGCGGTCCGGATCTACGACTACGGGCAGCCCGTTTTCATGAACGCCAAGGACAACGCCACCGCGCTCACGACGATGGAGGCCGCAAGCGACCAGCTGGCGACGCGCCTCGGTGAACCGACGACGAGGCCGGTCCCGGCACTGCCGCCCCCTCCCGCATTTGCACCGGAGAAGGCACCGTAATTCCCCGCTTTCATCCGGGGAGAGGGTCGGTGCGTGGGGCGTCAGCCGGCACTAAGCCTTAGAATCTCGCCAACTCTTCCAGGGGGTTCCACCGTCTCAGCACACGTCCCAGCAGGTGAACTTCAGCGGATCCGCGGGCGCCGGCGGCGCCGTCGCGACAGGTTGGTCGTCTTCGTCACCGTCGCCGTTTTGGTGGTAGGCGGTCTGGCGAGCGGCTTCGTCCTTGTCAACCGGCAGTCCGGAATCGTCTTCACAGCACACCGCAGCAGCGCGGCTGTGAGCGCTGTCAAGGCGCCCGCGCCGCGAGCGACGAACTTCGACCATTTCGATTTCTCCACCCTCTGGTTGACAGTGCATCCCCAGCCCGCGCTCCCCATCCACGGCCAGGCTGCTTATCTCGTCGATCTCGACACCCGCCAGGTCATATGGGCTCGTGACCCGGAAACGTCACGCGCACCAGCCAGCCTCACGAAGCTGATCACCGCCATGGTCGCGGTCGACGACGCCGGCTCATTGGACCGTGAGGTGGTCGTCGTCAAGGAGGCGACCCAGGTCAGCCCGAGCTTGATGGGCTTGACCGCGGGCGAGCATCTCACGGTGCGTGAGCTGCTCGATGGGCTGTTCCTTGATTCGGGCAACGATGCCGCCGAGGCCTTGGCGGGTGGAATCGTGCCGCGCGATCGCTTCATCCGCCAGATGAACCAGAAAGCGAAGAGCATCGGGCTGACCGCCAGCCATTTCGTCAACCCGAGCGGGCTGGACGCGCCCGGCCACGGCATGTCCGCCCACGACCTGGCGCATGTGGCGGCTTACCTGGACCAGTACTACCCGGAGCTGGCGGCGATCGCGAGCACGAAGAGCATCGCCATCCCCGCCACCACGCTGCACAAGGCGTTCAATCCGCACAACCTGAATCCGATGCTGTGGAGCTACCCCGGCGCCACCGGGCTCAAGACCGGGCTCACGGATAACGCGGGCGGCTGCATCGTCGCGACGGCGACCAGGAACGGAAGGCACCTCGTCGCCGTCGTCCTCAACGCCACGGCTCATTCGGCGGCGGACGCCACCGTGCTTCTCAACTATGGCTTCAGCGTGCAAACCCAGCTGCCTCTCCCGCCGTGGCCCCAACCGACTCCTTGAGAGAGAGCGCTTAGACTTCCCGGACGTGGTTCGGCTTGTGGGCCTGAGCGCGCTTGAGGTGCTCGACTCGCGTGGTAACCCCACCGTGTCGGTCACGGCCCACACCGAGTCGGGCAGCGGCACCGCGATCGTCCCCTCGGGCGCGTCGACGGGAAAGCATGAGGCGCTCGAGCTGCGCGATGG
>DATINX010000022.1:0-5600 GCA_035473835.1 Candidatus Dormiibacterota bacterium
ATCGACTGACGCGTTGCCCACCGTGAATGTCGAGGGCGACCCAAAGCCGCAGCCGGTGAGCATGACGAGGCCGGCCGCCACCGCGGCTTGCCGTGCGCGGACCACGATCAACCCGAGCCGGGCGCGGCGCCGGGCGATCGCGCGCCACCGCCGACCTGTTGCCTGACCGCGAGCAACCTCGCCACGTCCACCGGCGAAACAATACCCGCCAGGCGTCCATTGTCGAACACGAGCACCCGCTGGTCGAGTGCGGTCCCGACCCGCTGGATCATGGCGGCGAGGTCCTCGCTCGGGCTCGCCGTCGGCACCTCCGAGATAGGGCGCGCGCGATCTTTCAGCCGTTCCGCCGCCCGGGCTTGAGGAGGCAGCCTCGCCAGGTCGCCGAGGCGCACGATCCCGGTCAGCCGATCCGATGGATCGTGGACCGGATAGGTGGTGAACGTGTGCTGGGGCGCAGAGGCGTCCAGGAACTGCGCGACCGTCAGCCAGTCCGGGATGGTGACCACCGGGGAGGTCATCGCCGCCGATACCGGGACGGATCGCAACAAACCTCTGACCGCGGTTCCGGTCTCCTCTGCGCTCCCGGCTGAAAGCAAGAACCAGCCCACGAATGCGATCCAGATCCCGTTGACCACCGATCCGGTGAAGAGCTCGAAGACTCCGAACGCAATCATCAGGTAAGCGAACAGCCGGCCGATGCGCACGGCGCTGTGCACGCCTCGCTGCCGGCTGCCCGAGCGCCACCAGAAGAACGAGCTGAGCAGGCGGCCGCCGTCGAGCGGAAACGCGGGCACGAGGTTGAACAAAGCCAGGGCGACGTTGACGAACGCGAGCCAGGCGAAAAGATCGACAACGAGCGCAGGGAGCGGAAGCAGCGACAGTACGAAAGCGATCAGAGCGACCCCGAGGCTGGTGAGCGGGCCGACGCCGGCGATGAGCGCTTCGGCGCCCGCGCTCTTCGGCTCGCCGTCGAGCCGTGAAACGCCACCGAACAGCCATAGGGTGATGTCCCCGACCTTGACGCCATTGCGCCTGGCCACCAGCGCATGCGCGAGCTCATGAGCAAGGAGACAGCCATAGAACGCGACCGCCCCTGCCGCGCCCGCGACCCAGTAGGCCACTGTCGGCTGGCCCGGAACGTCGGCTGGGAGCACCTGGGTGGCGACCGTCCACGCGATGAGGGCGAAAACGAAGACGAGGCTCCAGTTGATCCCGATCTTGATTCCGAAAATTCGTCCGAGCCGAATCGAGGAGGCCATGCCTATTTCTGCGGCACGAGGAACACCGGCCGCTTGGAATGGAGCACCACCTCATGGCTCACGCTCCCCAGGAGCAGCTCCGCCACCTCGCCGTGGCCCCTCCTGCCGAGCGCGATCAAGTCCGCCTTCACCTGGTCCGCGACGTCGAGGATCACGGACGCGGGCCGCCCATCCTGGACGATCGCGCGGTATCGAACGCCAGCCGTCTTCAAAGGCCGGCACCACTTGTTCTCGAGCTCCGATTGCAGGCCCGCTCGCCATTTGTCGTCGAGGTAAACGGGGATCGCGTACGGATCGGGCAGCGCGATCGGCAGGTCGAGGCCGTAGACCGCAATGACTTCTGAATTCATCGCCTTGGCCAGACGCGCGGTCCATTCGACCGCGCCCTTGCCGGGTTCGGATCCATCTACGCCGACGACGATCCGCTTCATTGTCGAGCTCCTGGTCGCCATCACCGCCTCCTCTTAGCTCATCTGTCAGCGACGTTTGCCGCGCTCGGTGGCCGTGGCCACCGCCAGCAGGCCGCTGAGCACAGCCCCTTCGAACAGCCCGTAGAAGATGGATCGTCCCAGAGGTTGGTTGAAGGGCC
Source organism: Candidatus Dormiibacterota bacterium (assembly GCA_035473835.1). Lineage (GTDB taxonomy): Bacteria > Chloroflexota > Dormibacteria > Dormibacterales > Dormibacteraceae > UBA10449. The sequence goes on from DATINX010000022.1 coordinate 1,849, forward strand.
CGATATTGATTACCAGCATGAGCGCCGAGAAGATCGGAAATGAGATGGCGAGCTGCTGCCATGTCTCCAGCGCCTCCCACCACCGGATCAGCTGCGGCGCGCGAGAGCGTGGGTCGCCCATCTCAGTGGGATCATATTGGCAGCTTCATATGGGCTTCAGATTAGCGGTGGCCGTAGGGCTTGGAATCGTGCTGCTGGCCGGTGCCGCGTGCGATCCGTTGAGTGGGACCGGTCCAGGGAACCCGCCTGACCTCAAGGGATACATTCACTCGGACTCCGCAACGCATTCGGTGGTGATCACGCTCATCGCCGGCTATCCCGCGGGCGACTACCAGTTCAACTACAACGGCTACGGCAACGGCACCCTGGTGATCAGCGTGCCTGTCGGATGGCAGGTGACGCTGCAATGCGAGAACCACGGCACCGTGCCCAACTCGTGTGCCGTGGTCGGCGGCAGGAACGACATGTCGCCGATCCAGCCGGGCTGGTCGACGCCCGATCCAAAGCATGGGCTCGATCCCGGCGGCTCCGCCACCTTCCTGTTCAGCCCCACGACGTCGGGCACCTTCCGCATCGCGTCGCTGGTCGGCGGTAACGAGGCCAGCGGCATGTGGGCCGACCTGGAGGTCACAACCGGGGGCGCGCCGGCGATGAAGGCCGAGGGCTAGTCGATGAACCCGGTCGCCTCGGGCCGGCTCACCAACCTCGCTCTGCTCTTCCTGCTCGCGGTCGCCTTCGCCACCGGCTGGCTCGCGTTCGAGCTCTCCGGGCAACCCGCGCGCGCGACTCTCGTACTGCATGCGGCGGCAGGCGTGGGGATCGTGCTGCTGGTGCCGTGGAAGTCGCTGGTCGCCAGGCGAGGGTTCCGCCGGAACCATGCGATGGCGTGGGCTTCGTTCGTGCTGGCGGTTGGGGTTGCGGTGTCGATCGTGTTCGGCATCCTGCACGCTTCGGGCCGCCCTGACATCGGCTATCTGACCGCGATCGACTTTCATGTCGGCGCGGCTGTGTGCGTCATCCCATTCGTCATGTGGCACGTCCTCGCACGGCCGCTGAAGCTGAGGGCGACCGACCTCAGCCGCCGCAACTTCCTGAAGGGTGGTGCCCTGGCCGGAGGCGCCGCCCTCGGTGTAGTCATGCTGCCATCCGCGCGGCGTGCATCCACGGGCTCGTTCCAGGCTGCGTACCCGTTGGCGACGCAGTGGATGTTCGACAGCACGCCGGGCGTCGACGTTGATTCGTGGCGCCTGGTGATCGGCGGCAAAGCGTGGACGTACGGAGAGCTGGCCGGCTACACGGATCGGATCTCGGCGGTGATCGACTGCACAGGCGGGTGGTACTCGGAGCAGGTGTGGGAGGGGGTGCTCCTGTCTCGCGTGCTGCCGCCTGGCGCTGGCCGGCGATCGAGCGTCAACGTACGCTCGGTCACGGGTTACAGCCGCCGCTTTCCGATCGGTGACGCGAGCCGCCTGCTGCTCGCGACACGCGTCGCCGGCGGCGAGCTCGATGCAGGCCATGGCTACCCGGTTCGACTCGTCGTGCCGGGCCAGCGGGGATTCGCGTGGGTGAAGTGGGTGGCAGCAGTGGAAATCGACGACCAACCGTGGTGGTGGCAGCCACCCTTCCCGCTACAGTAGGGCTGGAGTTGCGGCACCTCGAATCGCGGTCGCTGCCGGCGCTGGGAAACGACTCATCCGCCCTCTCGTCCCTCGCGAAAAAGCTGCGGCTGGCGCCGAGCCACCACGTCGCGGTCATCAACGCCCCTCCCGGGTACCTGGCGCAACTGTCGCCCGCGCCGGCCGACCTGTACACGGCACTCAAACCTCCGACGCTGTATGACGCCGTCCAGCTGTTCGCGAACAACGTCGAGGAGCTGAGCGCTCTCGGGCCGGCGGCGATCGACGCCGTCAAGCCGGACGGCCTGCTCTGGGTCGCGTACCCGAAGGGCGGCGCGAGCCGCGGGGCGACGGACCTGCCAGCGACGCCATGGTGGACGAAGCGCGACGTGCTGGGCGAGCTGACCGGTCGCACCGGCTTCAAGCCGGTTGCCTTCGTCAAGATCGACGACAACTGGACGGCCCTCCGCTTCAAAAGGACTTAACGCCTTTCCCGTCAGATCCCCGGCGCGGCTGGCTAGTATCACCGCTGTCTATGGAGGGTGTGGCGCCGAGCCGCGGCGGGCTTTCGAACAAGGTGGCCGTGGTCACAGGCGGCGGGAGCGGCGCGGGCCGCGCGGTCGCGAAGGCGATGGCAAAACAAGGCGCGAACGTGGTGATCGCTGACTTCGACGCTCCGCGCATGGACCGCACCGTCGAAGAGGTCCTGAAGCTCGGCACCGGCGATTCGGCGATCGCGCTTTCGACCGATGTGCGCAGCGACTCCTCGGTGCGGTCGCTGGTGCGAGATTCCATCAAAGCGATGGGCCAGGTCGACATCCTCGTGAACGCCGCGGGCGTCGTGTTGCAGGGCAAGCTGGAACGCATCTCCAGCAAGGACTGGAGCTGGATGCTCGAAACCAACCTTCTTGGCGCGGTGCGGACGAGCACCGCCTTTTTTCCGCACATGTCGGCGCGCGGCTCGGGTCACATCGTGAACGCCGTCTCCTATGGCGGGCTGCTCCCAGGCGACCCGATGACCATTCCTTATGACACGGGACAGGGCGCGCTGGCGACCTTCACGCAGGCGCTGGCGGTGCAGGCGAAAGGAACTGGGGTCGTTGTTTCGCTTTTCTGCCCGGGCTCGCGTAGCCCTCGCATCGGACAGAACACACGCTCGCGTGGAATGGGCCGGTGGCTGAACGGCGTGGGCTCTGAGGAAGGCGGCCGCATCTTCGACCGCCTCGCGCTCAGTCTCATCGATGGGCTTCACCATCCGAGATTTCTGATCGTCGGCGATCAGGCCGAAGCAGCCGCGCTTCAATCCCGCTGGAATTCCACATTGCCTGGGCCAGGCCTTTGAACGCGCCCACCGACCTTCTTTCCAGCATCGGCATCTGCGTCGGCGCGGCGGCCATCCTCGCGCTCATCGGCTGGGGACTGCGCCAGCCACTGATTCTTGCCTACCTCTTGACCGGCGTGGTCATCGGCCCGCACGGCTTCAACCTCGTCACCAACCAGGCCAGCATCGCCACGGTCGCCGAGATCGGCCTGATCCTGCTGCTCTTCATCATCGGTCTCGAGATCGACCTCAAGAAGCTCGCTTCGGCAGGCGCGCCGGTGCTGGTCACGGGCGCGCTGCAGGTCCCCATCTGCATCGGCCTCGGGCTCGGCTTCTTCTATCTGATCGGCGTGCGCAACGCGGGCGGCCACTTTGCCCTCATCTACCTGGCCGCGTGCATGAGCCTGTCCAGCACGCTCGTGGTGGTCAAGCTGCTGTACGACAAGCACGAGCTCGACACGCTGCCGGGGCGCGTCACGCTGGGAGTGCTGGTCATCCAGGACATGTGGGCGGTGGGCATGCTTGCCGTGCAGCCGAACCTAGTCAACCCGAACCTGCTGCCGCTGGCGTTCTCTCTGTGGAGGGGCGCTCTGCTCGTGGTGGGTGGCTTCGCGATCTCGAAATACATCCTGCCGCACCTGTTTCGAGCTGTCGCCAAGGCCCCGGAACTGGTACTCGTGAGCGCGCTCGCCTGGTGTTTCTTCCTGGCCGGCGCCGCGAGCTTCATCGGGCTGTCCAAAGAGATGGGCGCCCTCATCGCGGGCGTGAGCCTGTCGACCTTCCCCTACAACCAGGACGTCATGGCCAAGGCGGTC
>DATINX010000023.1:0-8937 GCA_035473835.1 Candidatus Dormiibacterota bacterium
CACCCCGGGGATGTCCTTGATCGAGCCAACCGTGTACATCGCCATGCCCGCGGGTCCGGCGATAGACCGGCCTGGCTCGATGACGAGCTCGGGCACTTTCAGGTTGCGCCGGGCGCAGCCGGTCTCGAGCGCGTGGCGCACGGTCTCCACGAAATGACGCGGTGTGGGCGGGTCGTCGTTTCGCGTGTATGCGATGCCAAGCCCGCCACCCGCGCCAAGCCGGCGGGGCTCGAACTTCAGCTCATCACGAAGGCGGACGAGGAGGTCGAGCATGATCTCCATCGCCTGCTCGTACGCGCCCAACGCGAGGATCTGCGACCCGATGTGCGAGTGCAGTCCAATGACTTCCAGGCGTGGGTGCCGCAACGCTTCGGCCACTGCATCGAATGCCGCACCCGACTCGATGGAAAAGCCGAACTTGGAGTCCAGCTGGCCGGTGGAGATGTGCGCGTGAGTGTCCGGCTTGACGCCCGGCGAGAGGCGCAGCATCACGGGCGTCCGCTTGCCCTCGGGCACGATCTCGCGCAAAAGCTCGAACTCGTACTCACCGTCGATGACGATCGTGGCCCCGGCGCGATACGCAGCCTCGAGGTCTTCGCGGCTCTTGTTGTTGCCCAGAAAATGAATCTCGGCGCCTTTCGATCCGGACTTCAACGCGAGATGGAGCTCGCCCGCCGACACCACGTCGAGACCAAGACCTTCTTCTTCGACCACGCGCAGGAAGCGCGGCGAGGCGAAGGCTTTGGCCGAGTAGAGGACGTGACCCGCGGAGCCCATTGCGGCTACGTATTCAGACGCGCGCTGCCTGATCGTGGCCTCGTCGTAGACATAGAGCGGGGTGCCGTGCTTGTGGGCGAGCTCGACCAGGTCGCATCCGCCCACCTCCATGTGGCCGGCGGCATTGACCCGGTACGTGACCGGGAAGAGCAAGGCTAAAAGCGAGTGTCCCGCTCTCGAGGTCCGCGGGATATTCGCGTCATCGACGCGCGGAGCCAAGGAAAGGGTGGCGCAGCTAGGAGCGCATCGCTAGATGCGTGACGACGCAGCGCCGGGCCCCTTGACGCAGGCTTCGGCGCCGAAGGCGCCCGCACGTCTAGGACGCGAAGGTCCAAGGAACTCGGGAGCGGGGCACTCAGTTCGGCCCGGAGCCGCAGGAGCCGCACGCGCCACCGCAGCAGCCACCGCCGCCACCCTGTTCGCTCGCGAAGTCGAGCGCGGACGACGCATCGCCCCCGGCTACCGCGAAGCTCGAGACCAGCACCCTGGTCTTCGTCGACTCGCAGGCCGGACAGACCTGCGCCGTGTCGCGCTCCGCGAACCTGGTCAGGACCTCGAACTTCCCAGAGCAGCCCTCGCACCGATACTCGTAAATAGGCATCGCAGCTATGGATTCTAGTTCGATTGAGGCGCAGCTTCACGAGCTCGAGCGGTTGATCCTCGCCTGGCCGGGGCTGATGGCAGGGGCCGACAGGGCGCTTGTCGACGACAGCCTCGTGCTCCTGGACCATCTGGGGGGCGCCCGCAGCCTCGTCGACGTCGGTTCCGGCGCGGGCCTGCCCGGAATTCCGATCAAGATCGCGAGACCCGAACTCGCCGTGACCCTGATCGAAGCCGACCAGGACAAGGCCGCCTTCCTGGTCCACGCGTGCGCCAGGCTGCGGCTCGCGAAGGTCGAGGTCCTGGCGATGCGCGCCGAGGAAGCAGGCCACGTTCCGAAGCTCCGGGAGGCGTTCGACGTCGCGGTGGCGCGAGCCCTGGCGCCGCTGCCGGTTCTGGTGGAGCTGTGCCTGCCACTCGTGAGGGTGGGCGGGCGCCTGCTCGCGCAGAAGACCGCGGCAGAGGATCCCACCTCCGCCACCCGCGCGATCGAGCTGCTGGGCGGCGAGCTGTCGGGCGTCGTGGCGGCAGCGTCGGTGGCGCGAAGCGCGGGAACGATCGTCGTCATCGACAAAGTGCGGTCGACGCCAGATGTCTATCCGCGAAGACCCGGACTACCCGCCCGCAAACCCCTCTGACTCCGAATAAAAGAAGCGGCGCGAGCCACATCGGCCCGCGCCGCTTGGCGGTGATTACGCGTGGATCCTGGTTGTTAGGTCAGGACGGCGTTGCCGGCCGCCTTGATCGTCTTGAGGTTTGTAAGCGCGAGGGTCTGAACCGGTGTGGGGAGGGCGGCGTACTGAAGCGAGGTGCCGTCGGTCTGGCCGTCGGTCACGAGCCACTTGAACAGATAGACGAGGGCCTTGCCCTTGGCCGCGTCGGAGACCGCGGTCGGAAGGATCACCCAGCTGAAGCCGGCGATCGGGTACGACTGGGCGCCCGGCTCATTGGTGATCGAGTAGTTGGTCGGGCTGACATTGGTGTTCTGCGCGGCGGCGGCCGTCGCGCCGGCGACGCTGGCCTGCACGAAGTTGCCATCCGCGTTCTTGATGTACGCCTGGGTCATCCCGGTCTGGACCACGTAGGCGAGTTCGACGTAACCGATGGAGCCGGCGGTCGAGCTGACCGCCTGCGCGACACCCTGGTTGCCGCTGCCACCGATGCCGGCCGGCCACTTGACGGCCTTGCCGACGCCCACCTTGGACTTCCACTCGTCTGAGACCTTGGCGAGGTAATCGGTGAAGTGAAAGCTCGTGCCGCTGCTGTCGGCGCGGTGCACCACCTGGATGGCGCTGCTCGGAAGGGTCGCGCCCGAGTTGAGCGCGGTGATCGCGGGGTCATTCCATTTGGTGATGTGGCCGAGGTAGATGTTGGCGAGGGTCGGGCCGTCGAGCTGCAGCTTGCTTACCCCCGAGAGGTTGTACGCGATCGAGATGACACCGAGTGTTGTCGGCACCTGAACTAGAGCTGACGCGCCGCCGGTAACCTTGGCGATGTCAGCGGCGCTCATCGGCACGTCGCTGGCGCCGAAGTCGACTGTGGCCTTCTGGAACTGCGAGATGCCCGCGCCCGATCCGACCGCCTGGTAGTTGACCGTAACCTGCGGATACTTCGCGGTATAGTCGAAAAACGCCTTCTGATAGAACGGCGCCGGGAACGTCGCACCTGCGCCGGTGAGCGCGCCGCTCCCGACGTCGACCGGCGACGGCGATGCCGACCCCGAGCCGTTTGTGCTTCCGCACGCGGCAGTGACCATGGCGGCTGCGATGCCCACGAGCAATGCTCGCCCGACCTTTCTACCTGAAAACATCAAACCCTCCTCCACCTGCTGAACGTGATGTGTTACGGACCTTCAACCTAGCCAGCGCCGTTTAAGTGCTGGTTAATCGGTGCTTAAGCGCCCGCGCGACGAACGCGCTCATATACTCCGGCCGTGATCTGGGATCGCCAGAACGAAGACCAGCCCGAAGGGCGAGCGACCCCGCACGATCCTTTCGGCGCCCTGCTCGAGCACGCACCGGTCATGGCGCTCCTGCTGGATGCGGAGGGCCGCGTCGTGGCCGCGAACCAGTCCGCTCGCACGTTCTTCGAGATCGAGCAGGACCGTCTGCCCGCGAGCGTGGTGGAGGTGACGCTCGAGGCGAGCCTGCTGGAGGTCCTCGGCGGGTCCGCCACCGAAGCCGAGGCCCACCTCGTGCACCATCGCCGGACCGTGCTCGTCAAGCTCGAGCCGGGCATGCGCTCCGGCGAGACGCTCATGTTCATGACCGACATCACCGAGCTCCGCCGCCTGGCCACCGTCCGCCAGGAGTTCGTCGCCAACCTCGTCCACGAGCTGAAGACGCCGATCACGTCGCTGCGTCTCACCGCCGAAAGCCTTCTCGGCGACCCGTCTCCGAAAGACAGGCATCGCTTTGCGGATCGCCTCGTGAAGGAGGCCGACCTGCTGAGCAAGATCATCGACAACCTGCGCCAACTGGGCGACATCGAAGCTCGCACTCTGGCCGTAGACGCGTCGCGCTTCGATTTGGACGAGCTCGTGCAGGAGAGCGTCACCAGGCTGGGCCTGGACCGGCCGGTCAACACCGAAATTCCTGCTTCTCTGACGGTGACCAGCGACAGGCCGAAGCTCGTCCAGGCCCTCGACAACCTGCTCGACAACGCGGCCAAGTTTTCGCCGCCAGGCTCGGCGATCGACGTGACCGCCGAGGTCTCGGGCGACGAGGTTCGCCTCTCAGTTCGGGACCGGGGTCCCGGGATCTCACCCGAGCATTGGAGCCGGGTCTTCGAGCGCTTCTACAAAGTGGATCGCGCGCGCCCGCGCGAGGCCGGTGGTTTCGGCCTCGGGCTGGCCATCACAAAACACCTCGTCCAGGTGCTGGGAGGTCGGATCTGGACCGAAACCGCCCGGGATGGCGGCCAGGTGTTCACGATCGCATTACCGGATGAAGTCTTAACGAGCCCATAAACCGGGGTTAACCGAAGAGGCCTTATTCTGGGCATCCGGTGGAGGAATCCAGACCGATCATTCAATCCCTGGCACAAGTAGGGAGGCCTGAGCTTCGCGCGATGCCGGGATCTGCACAAGCGAAGTTCAAGGTCGACTCACTCTCCTTCTTCTATGGCAAGACCCGTGCCCTCAAGGACGTAACCTTCGAGATCCCGGAGCGCCGAATCACGGCGATCATCGGGCCATCAGGGTGTGGCAAGACGACCCTGCTGCGCGTCTTCAACCGGATGTACGACCTCGTCCCCGGCGCTCGCGCGCAGGGCAGCGTGCTGTTGGACGGCAGCGACGTCGTCTCGACGACCAAGCTCCTCGACCTGCGCCAGAAGGTGGGCATGGTCTTCCAGCGCCCGAGCCCATTCCCGATGTCAATCCGTGACAACGTCGCTTTCGGTCCGCGCCTTCTCGGCTGGAACAGGTCGCGCATCAACGACGTCGTCCGCCGCAGCCTCGAGGGAGCGGCCCTTTGGGACGAGGTGTCGGACCGCCTCGACGCTCCCGGCACGTCGCTGTCAGGCGGCCAGCAACAGCGGCTCGTGATCGCGCGCTGTCTGGCGGTCAGTCCCGAGGTGATCCTCATGGACGAGCCATGCTCCGCCCTGGACCCGGTGGCCACTTTGAAGATCGAGGACCTGATGGTCCAGCTGGCTCGCGAATACACCATCGTGATCGTCACCCACAACATGCAGCAGGCCGCGCGCGTCTCGGACTTCACCGCGTTCATGCTCATGAATCCCGAGGGCCGGCACGGAGAGCTGATCGAGTTCGCCCCCACGGCCGACCTCTTCAACGCGCCGCGCGATCCACGGACAGAGGCATACATCACGGGGCGCTTCGGCTAGTCGATGCCCGAAGGGGAACTCTAGATGCCGCGTCTGACATTTGAGAGAGAGCTCGCGAGCCTTCGCGAGACGCTGGTCCGCATGGGCACGATCGTGGAGTCGCAGATTGAAGCCTCTCTGGACGCTCTGCGCAGGCGTGATGGGCCCGCGGCCGAGAAGGTCCGCTCGCAAGACCAGTACCTCAACGAGCTCTTCAAGCAGATCCGCGAGCAGATCTTCATGGTCATCGCCACGCAGCAGCCGGTGGCGCGCGACCTGCGCCGCCTGATGGGCATCCAGTACATCGCCACCGAGCTCGAGCGTATGGGCGACTACGCGGTGCGCATCGCACGGATGACGAAGACGCTCGTGGGGCTGCCGGATCTGCCGCTGCGTGCCGAGTTCGGGCTCATGGGCGACCTTGCAATCGGCCAGGTGCACGACATCCTGGAGGCGCTGATCGACGAGAACGAGGCGCATGCGCGAGAGGTGGCCGGCCGCGACAACGAGATCGACCGCCTCTATCACCGCACCTTCGACGAGCTGATCAGCGAGATGGGCAGAGGCAACACCGATTCCGACGGGGCGCTTCGCGCGGTGACGCTGCTGTTGGTCGCCCACAACCTCGAACGGATCGCCGACCGCGTCACCAACGTGGCCGAGGACATCGTGTTCCTCGAGACCGGCCAGGTGGTGGAGCTGGGATGAGCCGAGCCGCGGCCGCGGCCAACTCCGGCCGCGTTCTGGTCGTCGAGGACGACGAGGGCATCCGAGACATGCTCAAGTACAACCTCACCGCGGCGGGATTTTCTGTGCAGGAGGCGAGCGACGGCGCTTCCGGCCTTCGCACGGCCCGCACCGCGCGCCCCGACCTCGTGCTGCTCGACCTGATGCTGCCGGGGATGAGCGGCTTCGACTTCTGCCGCGCCCTTCGCAAGAGCAGTCGCGTGCCGATCATCATCATCACGGCCAAGGATTCGGAGGTCGACAAGATCGTCGGGCTCGAGTTGGGCGCCGACGACTACATCACGAAGCCGTTCTCCATACGCGAGGTCCTAGCCCGCGTGCACGCCGTGCTTCGTCGCGCCCAGCCAGAGGCCAACGAGCCCAAATCGATCCCGGAGCAGGACGCGATCGGTGCGTTCAGCATCAACCGCGCGGCCCGCCGCGTGATCCTCGACGAGAGAGACGTCAAGCTGACGGCCCGCGAGTTCGACCTCATCTCCTACCTCCTCGCGTTCCCCGGCCGGGTGCATACGCGCGATGCGCTGCTCGAGAACGTATGGGGGCGCGAGTTCACGGGTGACCGGAAGACGGTCGACGTGCACATACGCTGGCTGCGCGAAAAGTTCGCGGAGCGGGCGCCGTTCGAAATCGTGACAGTGCGGGGCATCGGCTACCGCCTCGACCGGCAGGCGTCGGCCGCCGACCTGCTCGCCGGCAAGGAATCCCCGGCGACGGCCAGTGAGGGTCACGTTGGCGGCCGCGGTCGATAGCTCCCTCGTAGCGCCGGCCTCGATCCCCAAGCCCCCCGACCGCTACAGGACCATCACCGCGATCATCAGCTGGACGGCCCCCGTGGCGCTGATCCTGATCGTCCTCGTCCTTGTGCAGCAGGCGTGGCCGTCGATTCGGAGATTTGGACCCGCCTTCCTCGTCGGCACGGATTGGAACCAGGTCACCAACACGTTCGGAGCCCTCCCCTTCATCTTCGGCACGCTCGTCACGAGCGCAATCGCACTCCTGATCGCGGTGCCGGTCGGCATCGCAGTCGCGGTCCTTCTCGCCGAGCAGGGCGCCCAGGGCATTCGTGGAGCGCTCGGCATCGGCATCGAGCTCCTCGCTGCAATCCCCAGCGTCGTTTACGGCATCTGGGCGCTATACGTCCTCGCGCCCTGGGCGCTGCTGCATATCGAGACGCCCATCACCGACCACCTCGGCGCCATCCCATTCCTCGGCGGGGTGCCACGGCAGACCAGCCTCTTCACTGCGTCGCTCGTGCTGGCCGTGATGATCCTGCCCACGCTTTCCGCCGTCGCGCGCGATGTCATTCGAGCCGTCCCTCGAGGCCTGCGCGAGTCGACCATCGCGCTGGGGGCGACATGGTGGGAAACGATCTGGAAGGTGGTCCTGCCCGCGGCTCGCGCCGGCCTGTTCGGCGCCGTCGTGCTGGCGCTGGGGCGTGCGCTCGCCGAGACCGTCGCTGTGGCCATGGTCATCGGCAACCGCCCCGAGATCCCCCACTCTGTGTTTTCGCCGGGCTACACGCTGGCGGCGGTGATCGCCAACGAGTTCAGCGAAGCGACGGGTGACATCTATCAGGGAGCGCTGGTCGAGATCGGGCTCGTCCTCATCCTGGTCACGCTGACGGTCAATGTGCTGGCCCTGCTGTTGGTCCACTCGGCGCGGGCGCGAGCGGCCGTATGAGGCACAACCTGTGGCGGCAGTCGGGCAGCGCAATCGCGTTGGGCACGATGTACGCGCTCACCATCCTCGCCCTCGTCCCGCTCGGGCTCGTGCTCTGGTTCACGATCAGCAAGGGCCTTCCGGCGGTGACTCACATCGAGTTTTTTCTCAACTCGCAGCGGCCGACCGGGATCCCGGGAGGCGGCGTTGCCAACGCGATCGCAGGCACGGCGGTCATCGTCAGCCTCGCCTCGCTCGGCGCGATTCCGGTCGGCGTGATGACCGGCATCTATCTCGCCGAGTATGGGACCGGACAGTGGGCCAATTCGGTGCGGCTGGCCAGCGACGTCCTCGTCGGCGCTCCGTCAATCGCACTCGGCCTCTTCGCGTATGCGTTGGTGGTGGTGCCTCAACACCACTTCTCGGGGACGTCTGCCGCGCTGGCGCTGGCGATCCTGATGCTGCCGGTGGTCATTCGCACGACCGAGAGCGCGGTCGGCTTGATACCGAACGGGCTGCGCGAGTCAGGCCTCGCGCTGGGCCTGCCGCGCTGGCGGGTGTCTCTGCAGCTAATCCTGCCGGCGGCGGCACCGGGGGTCATCACGGGCGCTCTTCTGGCCGTCGCACGCGCGGCGGGTGAGACCGCGCCCGTGCTCTTCACGGCCTTCGGCAATCCATTCCTGACTTTCGATCCGAGCCATTTCATGGAGACGCTGCCGCTCGTCGTCTTCCGCGACGCGCTGACTCCTTACAAGGATCTGCAGCAGGAGGCGTGGGGTGCCGCGCTCATCCTGGTCGTGATGGTGCTGCTCATCAACCTCGGCAGCCGCTGGGTGCTGCGGCGCCAGATCCGCCTGGCCAGGCAGCTGTAAACGAATCAACAGGCCGCCTGAGGCGTTTGATAAAGGGTGTGGACACAGAGGGCGGTGCAGGTAAACTCTGCGCAGCACATCGTTTCCAACGGTTGGATGAAAAGAAAACGCCCTAGCCCGCCGATCAAGCAGACGAAGGAGCAATGTTGGCCACCAAGATCCTCGAGTTGACCGATGTGAGCGTCATCAGGGCGGCGGGCGGCGTCGTCTACCGCACTGATTCATCAGGCGAGACCGAGTTCGTGATCATCCATCGCCCCGCATACGACGACTGGACTCTGCCCAAAGGCAAGGTCGAGCCCGATGAGTCGCCGGAGGACTGCGCCCTGCGCGAAGTCCGCGAAGAGACCGGTCTGCGATGCGAGATCGAGCGACCGCTCGGCTGCACGGCGTACGTCGACCGCCGCGGCCGCGACAAGGTCGCGTGCTACTGGCTCATGGAGGCCAAGGGCGG
>DATINX010000024.1:0-2768 GCA_035473835.1 Candidatus Dormiibacterota bacterium
CTGGATCCGTGCGAGCTGAAAGTTGGATATCGCCAGGAAGAGAAGAACTCCTCCTCGACTCTGCGCCGAGGTCAAGAGTTCCAGGATCGACTCGCCAAGGGTGATGGTGTGCTCGTAGCGCCCCTCGGTGAACAGGCTCTCCAACCTGGATGACTTCGCCTGGAGTTCGTCCTCCGCGCCGGCCTGCTCAGGCGGCAGGACTTCGGGGGGTTCAGCAATTTGCCGGTTCTGACGGCGGCGTGTCGTCACTGCGCGCTTGGGGTCCGAACGCATGGCTGGTGTGCGCATTTTGTGCGCAATCCGGTCCGAGAAAAAGCGAAAGGGCGCCGCCATGGCGCCCTTTCGATTTGGATTGGAAGTTGCGGAGGTCGGATTCGAACCGACGACCTTCGGGTTATGAGCCCGACGAGCTGCCGCTGCTCCACTCCGCGTTTCGAATTATACCCACGTTCGAACCGGCCTTCCGGCGGGGTACCCGTCAGCGCGAGGGGGTCGGCGAAGCGCTTGCGGGCGGGGTTGGCGAAGGGGTCGCCGGGGACGTGACCAGGAAGCTGCGCTCGTTCGGTTTCGTGTAGCCGTTCAAGCGCGCCTCCTCTTCGGCCGCGGAGCCCGAGGTGATCCCCTGCACGTCCTTGTGGTAGCCCTGGTTCTGGGCGGCAAGCACCGCGTTCTGGTGCCGGATGTCCGCGACCTGCTGGCTGAGCCTGTGGCTGAGGTAGGCCTCCTGCGCGAAGGCAAAGCCGACCCAGATGGCGATGACCAACAACACCGCGGCCGTCACGACATGCCTTGTGGAAAGGCGGCCTGTGCGAACGCTGCCCGCTGCAACGAGGACTTTGCTGTTTCTCATGCTGGATCGTGTGGTGCGACGACGCGGAAGGAGGCGACTATAGCAAACGGGTCTTAGCGCGTCTCCTCCCAACGCTTTGCGATCGCTTCGCGGTCCAGGTCACGAAAGTCCACGCCGTCGCGCCGAAGCGAAGCCTCGGTTTCGGCGAAGCGTCGCCGGAAGCGCTGGCCCGCCACTCTCAGCGCATCCTCAGGGTTGATCTTCAGGCGGCGCGCCATCGAGACGACAGCGAACAGCAAGTCGCCCATCTCGTCGAAGGCCTGCTCCGGGTTCTCCGCGTCGGCCAGCTCGCGCGCCTCTTCGGCAACGTTCTCGGCGGTCTGAGTCGGCGACTCGAAATCAAACCCGACGCGCGCCGCGCGTTTCTGCAAACCGAGGGTCCAGGCCAGCGCGGGTAGCGTCGCCGGCACGCGGTCGACGACCGACTCATCAGTCTTTCCGCTGTTGCGCGCCTCGTCGCCCTTGGCGTGCTCCCAGTTGCGGAGCACCTCGTCAGCGTTGGCGACGGTCACGTCGCCGAAAACGTGCGGATGTCGCGCGACCATCTTCGCGGCGACAGCCTCCGACAACGCGGCCGCATCGAACAGTTTCTGCTCGGCTGCGATCTCCGCGTGCATCGCCACCTGGAGCAGGAGGTCGCCCAGCTCTTCCTTGATCTTCGCGTCATCGCCAGAGTCGATCGCCTCGAGAAGCTCGTAGGTCTCCTCCAGCAGATATGGACGAAGCGACTCATGCGTCTGCTCGCGGTCCCAAGGGCATCCGCCCGGTGCGCGCAGCCTCGCAACCACCTCGAAGATGGCGCCGATGCCGGGCGAGTAGGGACGTTCGGAGTCTTCTGGCATCGGCTCAGATTTTGTCACGAGGCCGGCACCGCAACGCTGCTGCCCACCTCGTACAGGTCGGCCATCTCCGCCAGCAGCCGCATGAGGTCATCCTTCCAGCCCTCGCCCTGCCGCCGCATCTTGATCCGGTTGGGCAGGATGGCGATGCGGCCCGACATCCTGTGGGCAAGCTCCTCGACGTCGAGGTAGCGCTGTGGATCGACCCGGATCGCGATGTCGTGGCCGTCTGCGACGACGCCGCGCAGCCCGAGCCTCTGCCCCCGAAGCTTGACCCGGAGGGAGTAGGCGAGGTTGTCCAGCTGCGTGGGCCCCGGCCCGTAGCGGTCCTCGAGCGAACGCAGAACCGCCTCCAGCTCCTCCTCGCTGTCGGTCGCCGCGAGCTGGCGGTACGCGCCGAGCCGCAGCTTCTCATCGCGAATGTAGGAGCGGGGAATGAAGTGGTCGAGCGGCAGATCAAGGTTCATCTCGGCGGTCGAGAGGACGTCGCCAACCACTGTCTCCTCAGATCCCGTGCGCAGCTTTCCCACCGCGCTCTGCAGCATCTGCAGGTACATCTCAAAGCCAACGGCGGCGATCGCGCCATGCTGCTCGGTGCCGAGAAGATTGCCCGTCCCTCGGATCTCGAGGTCGCGCAGCGCGATCTTGAAACCCTGCCCGAGCTCGTGGAGACCGGAGATGACGTCCAGACGCTTGTCCGCGTTTTCGGTCAGCGAGCGCCGCGGGTCATATAGGAAGTACGCGTACGCCCGGCGGCCCGAACGGCCAACCCTGCCGCGAAGCTGGTAGAGCTGCGCCAGCCCGAACCGGTCGGCGCGCTCGACGATGATCGTGTTGACGTTCGGGATGTCGAGCCCGGACTCGATGATGGTCGTGCAAACGAGGACGTCGTGTTTCGCCGATTCGAACTCGACCATCACGTGAGCCAGCTGATCCTCCGGCATCTGGCCATGGCCCACGATCACTCTCGCGTCCGGGACCAGCTCGCGCACGCGGTCGGCCGCCTTCTCGATCGTGCGCACCCGGTTGTGCAGGTAGTAGATCTGGCCGCCGCGCTGCAGCTCGCGCGTGATCGCCTC
>DATINX010000025.1:0-9675 GCA_035473835.1 Candidatus Dormiibacterota bacterium
GAGGAAGCGCACAGGAGGGGATTCCGGAACTGAGAAAGGGGCTGTGCAAGCCCTGGGGAAAAGAGATGCCCCAAGAGACCTTCCTGTTTACCCTGAAGTGCCCTATGCGTTTTTCGGTTTCCAGCCACGGCTTGCGCCGCACCTTCCACCTACTCGACGTTCGGTATCCTCAGGTTTACCGTACTCAGCCGCTTGGGGCGACGCGAAAGTTAACAGGGCCCTAAGGGCACGTCAACAGATAAAAAAATTCCACTGCCAGGCAAATTTTTAGGGGCTTGACACCGCAATGGGTGCGCATTAAGGCGCGGTCGTAGAATCCGCTGCAGCAAGGACGCAAGGAGACGTTGAACATGCGCGAAGCCGTGATCGTCGAAGCAGTGCGTACACCGATCGGCCGTCGCAACGGCAAGCTCAAGGACATTCATCCGGTCGTCCTCGGTTCGCTGGTCCTCAAAGAGATCGTCAATCGCGCCGGCATCAAGCCTGACCAGGTCGAGGATGTCGTCTTCGGATGCGTGAGCCAGGTTGGCGAGCAATCGTTGAACGTCGCGCGCAACGCATGGCTCACCGCAGGCTTCCCGTTCACGACTCCCGCGACCACCGTCGACCGGCAATGCGGTTCGAGCCAGCAGGCTCTGCACTTCGCCGCCAACCTCATTCAGTCGGGCGTGTGCGACGTGACCATCGCCGCGGGGGTCGAGTCGATGAGCAGGGTGCCCATGGGTTCCAGCGCGGTTTCTCCCGGAACCCCTTTTCCGCCCGAGCTGATGGAGCTTTACGACC
The DNA here is from genome assembly GCA_035473835.1 of Candidatus Dormiibacterota bacterium. GTDB lineage: Bacteria > Chloroflexota > Dormibacteria > Dormibacterales > Dormibacteraceae > UBA10449. Next base: position 784 of record DATINX010000025.1, read on the forward strand.
TGGTGCCCCAGGGAATCTCGGCGGAGCTGATGGCACGCAAGTACGGAATCTCGCGGCGGCAGATGGACGAGTTCGGCGTCCGCAGCCACAAGCTGGCACACGAGGCCACGACCAAGGGCTACTTCGCTTCGCAGATCATTCCGGTCGACGTGCCGGTCGAGGGCAACGGGCACACCGAGCTGTTCACAAAGGACGAGGGCATCCGCGCGAACGCAAGCTACGACGCGACGGCCGCGCTGCAGCCGGCGTTCAATCCAGAGCACTCGATCACAGCGGGCAACTCGAGCCAGATCTCGGACGGCGCCGCGGCGGTGCTTCTGATGTCCCTGGAGAAGGCCAAGGAGCTCGGCCTGAAGCCGCGCGCGCGCATTCGCGCTCAGGTCGTGGTGGGCACCGACCCGGTGCTGATGCTCGAGGGGCCCATTCCAGGCACGGCCGCGGTGTTGAAGCGCGCCGGCCTCGACCTGTCGAGCATCGACCTGTTTGAAGTCAACGAGGCATTCGCATCGGTGGTGCTCGCGTGGCAGAAAGAGACGGGCGCCGACATGAACAAAACCAACGTGAACGGCGGAGCCATCGCGGTCGGCCACCCGCTCGGAGCATCGGGCGCGATTCTCATGAACCGCCTCCTCCACGAACTGGAGCGTCGCGACCTTCGGTACGGCCTCGAGACCATGTGCTGCGGCGGCGGACTCGGCACGGCTACGATCATCGACCGGGTCGTGGAATGAAAACTTTCGAGGCGCTTCACGACGTGCGCCCACATCTCCTCCGTGACGGCATCACGGCGAGGGCGGTGCAGGGCGAGCGCATAACCTTGGCGGTCGTCGACCTCGCGCCGAACGCGACGCTCCCCGAGCACCACCACGACAACGAGCAGCTCGGCTTCGTGATCAAAGGCACGATCGAGTTCCGCGTCGGGTCTGACAAGCGCGTCCTCAAGGCGGGAGACACGTACGTGATCGCGAGCCACGTTCCGCACGAGGCCAAGGCGGGGCCGGACGGCGCGACTGTGGCGGACGTTTTCGCGCCGATCCGCGCCGACTGGGCCGACCTCAAACGCGGCGAACCGTCAGCAGGAAACTGGCCCTAGGCCTTTACGAGGGTCTTCTTCAAACGCCGCGACAGATATGGCGAGTCGTAACAGAACCGCAATGGGCGGCCGGCCCAATCGCCTGAATTCTCGACGCCGATGCGCGGCGTGACGTAGATCCTTTGACCAGGCGCCTGGTCGTCGATCACATAGAGCTGCGGCGGCACCAGGGCCACCCCGGTCAGCCTGCGGTCGATCTCGAGTGCGCGGCACAACAGGCCGGGGCCGCTTGCCCTGCCCACCCCCGGTCCGGGCTCGATGGCGCGCGCCAGCACTGCTTGCGGAATGCCTTGTGGCCGCGTGACGAAGTTGAGGCAGTGGTGCATTCCGTAGGTGAGGTAGACGTAGGCATGACCCGGTGGTCCAAACATGACCTCGGTGCGTGGGGTGCGGCGGCCGCCGACTGAATGCGCGGCCAGGTCGTCCGGACCGAGGTAGGCCTCGACCTCGACCAGGCGCCCCCACAACCTGACTCCATCGATCTCGCGCACCAGCACCTTGCCCAGCAGGTCGCGCGCGACCGCGACGGTATCGCGATCGAAGAACTCCGGTCCAAGCACCTCGCCCGCCACGAAGCGCTCGTGCGGTCGAGGGGCCGGCTTAGCCAGACGCACCCTGCGAGCGGCCTACGCCGACCTTCTTGCGCTGCGTGTGCCGGCGGCGCTTGTCCACGTACAGAGCCTTGTCGGCCAGCTGGTACATCGCCTGCCAGTCCATCCCTGGACGCCAGGCCGTCACACCGATGCTGAACTGAACCGGCACCGGTGACTTGGCCAGGGAGTTGAGCTCGTCGAGGGAAGCGCGCACACGCGCACCCACCTCGTTGGCGTGGCGCTCGTCGGCGTCGGGCATGGCGACGCCGAATTCGTCCCCGCCCAGGCGGCCGCAAGTGTCCGTGGCTCGCACCGCCCGCTGCAGCTCATGCGCCAGCACGCGAATCGCCTCGTCACCGACGTGGTGCCCGTGCGTGTCATTGATCTCTTTCAGGTTGTCGAGGTCGATCATCATCAGCGCGAGACGGCGCTTGTGGCGTTGCGCGGCCGCGACCGCCCTGTCGATCGCGCGCTCGAACTCGGGACGGTTGGCGAGCCCCGTGAGATAGTCGGTGCGCGCCTCCTTGGTGTGCTGGCGGGCGCGGTCCAGAGCAACGGCGATCTGATCCGCGACCGCGGCGACGAACTCCAGGTCGCTGGGCTCGAACGTTCGCGGCAGCCGTGTCGCCACCGTCATCGCGCCGAGCAAAACGCCCTTCGTCCGCAGCTCCGCTCGGATTGCGCTCCACTCGCCGGTGATACGGTCGACCCGCGACTCGGCGGGCCCGGACGCGATCTCCACGACGCGGACGCGCGCACCGGCACGCCCGGACTCGAACTCCTCTTCCTCGCCAGGCTGAAGGCCGAGCGTCTTGGCGAGCAGAAGCCGAGCCCCTTCGCGCGTCCAGACTGCGCCGGCCTGCAGGCGGAGGACCTTGAGCGTTTCGCGAAGCCCAACCTCCGCAATCTCGCTCACGTCGAGCGATCGTCCGAGCGCGCTGGCGATGTGGTAGAGCCCGTGCAGCTCACTCTGCCGTGCGCGATGCCGGGCCTCGGTGTAGTCGAGGTAGCCTCGGATGAAGCTCGAGTTGAGATGCTCGACGACATCGCCGAGCCGGCTCTGGGCCAGCAGCGACACCTCGTCTGCGAATTCGTTGCCCGCCATCTCTTCGGTGACGCGGGCCAAGACGGAGCGGCGAAAAACTGCGAGGCCTTCCATCACCGACTCGAGCGGGATTCCCTTCTCCGCGTATCTGCGCGATGCCTCGCGCGCCAGGGCGTAGTACTGCTGCCAGGGCACGCGCGAGTCGGCCCGGAGCGAGCGGAAAAGGATCTCGAGGAAACCCACCGAGGTGCGCACGAGCTCGTCGATGGACCCCCCGTCCTTCTGCATTCTGAGAAGCTCGGGTTCGAGAGTCCGCACCGACTCCGCGACCACCTGGCCGCTGTCGCGCGAGTCGGCAGAAAGCCGTTCCGCGAGGTCGGTGAGGAGATCGCTAGCCCGTTCGGTCATGTCGGTGCACTATAGAGTGACGCAGGCGGATTGGCGAACCTGCGAGACGTGTCAGTCGTACAGTAACCAAATGTGTAAGAGGTATTGATGGCTACAGTCACCAAGGGGTCGTTGGGGAAGGTCGAGGAGATTCTGGGCGCTGACGCCTCCGATCTGCTCAACCACAAGTGTGAGACCGTACCCGCGTCGCAGCTGCATCTGCCCGGTCCCGATTTCATCGATCGGGTCTGGAAGGATAGCGACCGCCCGACGCGAGTCCTCCGCAGCCTGAGCTCGCTTTACGGGCACGGCCGGCTGGGGGGCACCGGTTATCTGTCGATACTGCCGGTCGACCAGGGGATCGAGCACACGGCCGGCGCTTCCTTCGCCGCCAACCCCATGTATTTCGACGGCGAGAAGATCGTCGAGCTCGCGATCGAGGGCGACTGCAACGCGGTCGCCTCGACGTTTGGCGTGCTCGGCTCGGTGGCGCGGCGCTACGCGCACCGAATCCCGTTCATCTGCAAGATCAATCACAACGAGCTCCTGAGTTATCCGACAACTTACGACCAGATTCTTTTCGGCACCGTGAAAGAGGCGTGGGAGCTGGGCGCCGTGGCGCTCGGAGCCACCATTTACTTTGGCTCGCCCGAGTCCCGCCGCCAGCTGCAGGAGATCGCGGTCGCCTTCCACGCCGCACACGAGCTGGGCATGGCCACGGTTCTCTGGTGCTACCTGCGGAACTCGGCCTTCAAGAAGGACGGCGTCAACTACGAAACGGCGGCCGACCTCACCGGGCAGGCCAACCACCTCGGGGTGACCATCGAAGCCGACATCATCAAGCAGAAGCTGGCCGACACCAACCGCGGTTTCGAGGTCATCGGTTTCGGGAAGACCGCTCCCGGCATGTACGACAAGCTCGCGACCGACCACCCGATCGACCTCTGCCGTTACCAGGTGATCAACTGCTACATGGGCCGGGCCGGCCTCATAAACTCAGGCGGCGAATCTCACGGAGCGAGCGACCTCAAGGACGCGGTGCGCACCGCTGTGATCAACAAACGGGCCGGCGGTACGGGCCTGATCAGCGGCCGCAAATCGTTCCAGCGTCCGATGAAGGAGGGAGTCGAGTTACTACACGCAATTCAGGACGTGTATCTGAACCCAGCGGTAACCATCGCCTAAAGCTGGCATTCCTCGGCACCGGAGCCGCGTTCTCCACCGACCGTTACAACGGAGCGGTGGTCGTCGACGGCCGGATGCTGCTTGACGGAGGCGCGCCGCTGCTTCCTCACATGAAGCGCGTCGGCGTCGACCCCGGCGCCATCGACGCCGTGTTCCTGACCCATTTCCATGGCGATCACACGCTGGGCCTGCCGCCCTTCGTGCTTCATCGCGTCTTTGTCGACAAGCGACCGCTCACGTTCGTCGGCCCAGAAGGCATCGAAGAAAGGCTGGAGGCGTTGTGGGACGTAAGCTGGGGCCCCGACTGGAAGGCCGTCATGCGGCCGAACTTCAACGCGACCTACTCGACCGCAAAGCCGGCGGGCACCGCCGTCGGAATCGAGTATGAGACCGTCCGGCTCGACCACGGCACGAGCGGCTCCAACGGGTACCGCATCCATGTCGACGGCCGCGTGATCGCGTATTCGGGAGACACCGAGCCCACCGCACCGCTGGACAGGCTGGTCGAGGGCGCGGACGTTGCCATCGTTGAAGCGACGGGCCCTGGGGACGTGTTCAGCCACATGAGCTGGGAGTCTGCTGCCGCGCTCAAACGCCGGCACCCGAAGACACGGTTCATGTTCAATCACGTGTATTCCGGCACCGTTGAGGATGCGGTGACCGACTTGCAGGTGGTCGAGGTCTGAAGCCGGCGGACGTTGCGGGCGCCGTGGTCGGCAGCATCGCCGGCGTCATCGTCCTGGCTGGATTCATCGGCTTGGGGCTGCTGCTGGCCAGCCGGGTGGCGAGCGCGGTGCCCGTGATAGTGCTCGCCATCGCGGGCGCGTACGCCGCATGGCTTGTGGGCGTGATCGTTTTCGGCGCGGTTCGCGGCGGCGGCAATGGCCACGAAGCGCCCGAGCGCTGATCAGCCCTCGACTCGCCCGCTCCTCGACAAGCTCGGCGTAAAGCCGGGTTCGAAAGTCGCCATCGTCAATCTCGACGACCCCGGCTTCATCAGGCTGCTGCGCGAGCGGACCGCCGATATCATCACCGGCAAGCCGCGATCGAAGGTCGACCTGGTGTTCCTCGGCGCCAACACCTTCTCGCAACTGCGCAAGCTCGACGACATGAAGAAGTGGATCGAGCCCAACGGGGGCATCTGGGTCGTGCGCCCGAAGGGCGGCCGAAGCGAACTGCGCGACACCGACCTGATCGCGGCGGGGCTCACCGCAGGCCTGGTCGACAACAAGATCGCCAGCTTCTCCGATACACACGGTGCCATGCGTTTCGTATACCGCCTCCGCGACCGGCCGAAGTGAGCACGCGCATCCGCGCGGCGACGCGGGAGGACGTGCCTGTGATCGCCGAGCTGATCCGGGGCCTGGCGCGATACGAGAAGCTCGAGCAAGAAGTGGTGATGACCGAGGACGTCCTAGCTTCTGGACTGTTCGGCGAGCGGCCGTACGCGGAAGTCATCCTGGCCGAAGACGACGACCGGCCCGTTGGCTTTGCATTGTTCTTTCACAACTTCTCGACGTTCCTCGGCCGGCCGGGGATCTATCTCGAGGATCTGTTCGTCGTGCCCGAGCAACGCGGCCAGGGCATCGGCCGAGCTCTGCTCGTGCATCTAGCGCGGCTCGCCGTCGAGCGCGGGTGCGGGCGCCTTGAGTGGTCGGTGCTCGACTGGAACCGTGACGCCATCGGCTTCTACGAGCGCCTCGGTGCGCGACCGAACTCGGAATGGACCGTGTACCGCCTTAGCGGCGAGGCGCTGTCCGGCCTTGCCCGACAATAGTCCACACACATGGAGGTGCTTGGGCCCAAGCCGCTCGACACGCAACCGGGGGAAGAGGTGATCCCGTGGGCCAGGCGCCAGCTCGAGCTTGCTCGCGAGATCCTCGACAACCCCGGCGGGGGGCTTCTGTTTGCGACGCAGACGATCGGCCAGGTGCGCGCCGCGCTCCAGGAGCGAGGCCGGGAACGATGGGAGGAGGTGGTGGCCGTCCTCGAGCACGCCGAAGACCTGGCCGTGCACCGCGAGTTCGAGGCATCGCACCAGCTGCTGGCCGAGGCTATCCAGAAACTGACTAGTTGAGCCTGCCGCAGGCGCTCTTCATGGGCCTGCTCCAGGGCGCCACGGAGCTGTTCCCGGTTTCATCGCTCGGGCACTCGGTGATCATCCCGAGCCTGCTGCACTGGCAGTTCAAGCAGTCGGACCCCACGTTCGTGCCATTCCTGGTCCTGCTCCACCTGGGTACGGCCGGGGCGCTGCTGGTGCTCTATCGCGCGGAATGGGTGGAGATCATTCGCGGCTTCTTCACCGCCGCGGTGCGCGGTAGCATCGCGTCCCCGGTCGAACGGCTCGCCATGCTCCTGCTCACCGGCACGATTCCGGCTGCGATCCTCGGGGTCTTCTTCGAAACCAGGATCAAGTCGCTGTTCGCCAGCCCCTACGTGGCCGCCGGTTTTCTCGTAGTCAACGGGTTTCTCCTGCTCGGATTTGAGCAGCTCCGCCGGCGCGCCGAGCGTCGCGCGGCGCTCGATACCAAGCCGCGCGAGGAGCAGGAGCAGAGCTTCGCCCAAGCCGAGCGGATCAGCTTCCGCGCCGCGGCCGTCATCGGCGCGTGCCAGGCACTCGCGTTCTTGCCCGGAATCTCGCGTTCCGGGGTCACCATCGGCGGCGGCCTGCTCGCCGGGCTTCGACACCAGGAGGCGGCGCGTTTTTCGTTCCTGCTCGCAACCCCGACCATCCTGGGCGCAGGGATCGTCGAGGTACCGCAGCTCTTCTCGAGCGGCGTACCGGTGGTCGAGTATCTTGCGGCCGCACTTTTGTCGGGCCTTGCGGCATACGCGAGCGCTCGATTTCTTCTGCGGTACTTCCGTTCCGGCCGCCTTGATCCGTACGGCTGGTACTGCATCGCCGCCGGCCTCGCCAGCCTCGCTTTGTTACATTTCAGCCTGTGATGAAATCCAGCTCGCTCGCAATCGGCCTGGTTATCGTGGGGATCATTTTCGTGATCGTTGCCGTTCTGTACGCCCTCGGCGTGCTCCAGCTCTTCGCATCGACGACTTCAGGACCTCACTTCAAGCACGCGATCCTCTTCGCTGTGCTCGCCATCGCCAGCTTCGTGGCCGCGAACTTCGCCCGGCCGAAAACCGTATGAGAGTCGCCTAGCGGACGGCGATTCGCTCCGGCGCCAGGCGCCCCGACTGGTCTTTCTCACCCACCCGCACCTCTTCGTGGTAGACCGCGTCCGCGTTGACGTTCCACTGGTCGTACTCGCCGACTCTGGCAATGTTCCTCGCGACCAACAGAGCGGTCATCATCGAGTGGTCCTGGTTGTTGTACTTGTGCATGCCGTTGCGGCCGGCCAGGTGAAGGTTGGTCAGGTGGTGGCGGATGTAGTCACGGATGACATCGACCCTCGCCTGGTACACGTCGTCGTAAACCGGATAGGCCTTGCGCTGCCTGACCACGACGCCGTCGAAAATCTGCTCCGGCCTGCAGATGCCGAGCTGTGCGAGCTCTTGACGCGCCCGATCGACGAGAGCCTCGTCCCTTGACGTCCACAGGCCGTCGCCCTCGAAGCAGAAATACTCGAGGCCGAGACAGGTCTTGCTCTGGTCCGGGACCATGTCCGGGCTCCAGTTCTTGAAGTTCTGAATCCGCCCGACCTTGACCGACGGATCGTGGATGTAGATCCAGTTGTCGGGGAACACATCCGCCCGATCGATCATCACGGCGACGCTGATGAAGTCGCGATACGACAGGCCGTCCGCCGCCTCGCGAACACTGTCGGGTGCGGCCGGGTCCAGGCGTGAGACGAGCTCGCGGATCGGCATGGTGGAGATGAACTCGCTGCCTTCATGCTCCTCCGTGTTCCCATCCGTGGTCTTCGTGACCACCGACCTCACCCGCCCGCCCTCATGCTTGATGCGGTCGACCGAGCGGCCGAGCAACACGGGACGGCCCCGTTCACGGTGGATCTCGGCGACTCGCTCCCACATCTGCCCGGGGCCCAATCGGGGATATCGGAACCGGTCGATCAGCGTGGTGATGAGGTCGCCGCGGTTGGTGGGGCGGCGGTGTGTCAGGAACGCGCTCTTGATGACCAGCCACAGGTCAAGGCTCTTGATGCGCTGGGCGGCCCAATCCGCGGACAGTTCCCTGGTGCTGATGCCCCACACCTTCTCTGTGTAGGTCTTGAAGAAGATACTGTAGAGGCGCCACCCGAACTGGTTGCGCACCCAGTCCTCGAGGCTTCGCGGATTGCGGACCGGCCTCACCCGCGCATACGCGTAGCTGGCGACGCAGCGGATCGCCTCGATCGGCCCCAGGTTCCAGAGGGCGTTGGCCGCCTTTATGGGATAGGCGAAGTAGCGGCCGCGGTAGTAGATCCGCGACAGCCGGCCCCGGGTCAACATCTCGCTGCCCAGGATCTCGGTCCATAGGTTCTCGACCTCCAGGTTCTTCGAGAAGAACCGATGGCCGCCGATGTCGAACCGATAGCCTTTGTGCTCGACCGTCCGCGCGAGGCCACCGACGTAAGTCGGGTCCTTCTCGATCACGGTGGTCGGGATGTCGTGCTTCAGCAGCTCGTAGGCAG
>DATINX010000026.1:0-10037 GCA_035473835.1 Candidatus Dormiibacterota bacterium
GTGCGCCACGCGCTCGAGACCGGCTGCGCCCGGCGCAACCTGAAAGTGCCCGAGCTCGTCATCGAGCCAGGCCGGTCTATCGCCGGACCCGCGGGCATGGCGATGTACACGGTTGGCTCGATCAAGGACATCCCCGGGGTGCGCCGTTATGTCGCGGTGGACGGCGGCATGGGCGACAACATCAGGCCCAAGCTGTATGGCGCTCGATACGAAGCCTACCTCGCTTCAGCCCCGGACCGCGCACCCGACGGCAAGGTGACGATCGCCGGCAAGTACTGCGAGTCGACGGACATCCTGATCACGGACATCGAAATGCCCGCCCTCAAGGCGGGCGACGTGATCGCGATGCCTGCCGCCGGCGCTTATAACCTGGCGATGGCGAGCAACTACAACGGGATGCCGCGGCCCGAGGTGCTCATGCTGCGTGATGGCGAAGCGCAAGTGATGCGCCGCCGCGAAACCTTCGAAGACCTGGTCGCCGCGGAAGTCTTCTAGCTCGTCACTTCCACGGTCGTGTAGAGGCAGCCGGTCTTGCCACACACCTTGATCGAGGCCGGCCCTGGCTTCGCGGTCGACGGCACCGTAAAGCCCAGCGAGAAATAGCCACCCGAGCTCACTACCTGCGATCCCACGTCCTTGCTCGTGGTCGAGGTCTGGAAGAAGGTGATCGTGACGCTGCTGCCTGGGGCGAAGTGGGCGCCGGAGACCGTCTCGGTTCCTGTGTTGACTTTGATGTAGTAGTTCGAAACCGAGATTGCAGGTGTCGGACTCGAGCTCGGTCTCGGGGTGGGAGATCCGGTCGGGCTGGGGGTGGGACTGTGGCTCGGAGTGGCGCCCGGGGTTGAGGCGGGAGTGGCCGTGGTTGCGGGCGAGGGCGTCCCGAGCGTCCCAGGCTCGACTACATGAAGCGTCGTAGAAGCGCGACACTGCCCCGACCAGCAGATCTGCACAGAGTGGTCGCCGGCGCCGATGTTCCTGGGGACCAGCATCGGGATGCTCACATTGCCGCTGCCATCGGCGTGGAACGAAAACGTGTGCACGGTGCTATGCAGCTGGATCTCTCCGTTTTGATTGGCCGGCACTCGACTGGCGGTCACAACCAACGTCTCACCGGCCGTGACCGTATACGCGGACAGCGCGAGCAATGGCGTCTGATGCGTGGCTACGAATCCGATCAGAAGCACGATGAACAGGGCGATGAGGCCGGCTGCCAGCACCGCGGTCTTGCGTTTGCGTGATCTCACCTGCGCCACAGGCTGCGCCGGCGCAGGGTATGGCACGGCGATCGTTGCGCTCGGACTCCCCGCTGCCACTCGAATGGTCGGGGCGGCCGCGGCGGCGAACGCCGCCGCCGCGAATGGCGCCGCCAGCGGCCTCGTGGTGGCGAGGCCGGGAGCCATCCCCATTGTCCGCGCTACCGCTTTCCCGTTCTTCGCGGCCAGCGCCGCTTCGAGCGCGTCGACGAAGGCGATGCAAGTCTCCCATCGCGCGGCCGGATCCTTGGCCAGGCCGCGCATGATCACGGCGTCGACCTCGGGGCCGAGTGAGGGATTGCGTTCGCTCGGCTTCGGTGGCTCGCGGTGGACGTGCGCGTAAAGCACCTCCATCAGGCCTTCGCCGTCGAACGGGATGACGCCGGTCAGCATCTCGTAGGCGATCGTCGCCAGCGAGTAGCGATCTGCCGCGGGACCGGCGTGGCTCCCGGTCACCTGCTCCGGCGCCATGTACGCCGGCGTGCCGGTGGTGACGCCTGTCATCGACCGCAGAGAGGTCGACTGCATGAGCTTGACCAGGCCGAAGTCTGCGATGACGGGCGTTTCGTCCTTTTCGAGCAGGACGTTGGCCGGCTTCACGTCGCGGTGCACGATCCCGAGCGAGTGGGCGTAGTCGAGGCCGGCAGCTATGCCGCGCAGATACTTGACCGCGACCGCAGCAGTCATCGGCCCCTCTTTGATCCGGCTCGCCAGGCTGCCGCCCGGAACGTACTCGATGATCATGTAGGGCGTTCCCTGGTACTCGCCGAAGTCGAAGACGTTGACGATGTTCGAGTGCCGCATCTGGGCGATCGCCTGCGCCTCGTGGCGGAAACGCGCAGTCGAGTCGGCGTCCGGCGAGATGCCCTGCAGGACCTTGACCGCGCCGGTTCGCTCGAGTTGAACGTGGTAGGCGCGGTAAACCACGCCCATGGCGCCTTGCCCGATGAGGTCCTGGACCTCGTACTGGCCCAGCCTGGTTCCGGTTTCGATCGACACGGCCAATGATTATGCGGTTGGGGTACGCGCCTCCAGCCCTGTTAACGAACGGCCGGGTGGAGTCAGTCGCGGTGCTGGAGCCAGCCGCCCTGTCGACCCCGCCGAACCGAGACGAGCCCGGCCAGGATCGAGAGGGCGATCTCGGGCGGCGTCACGGCGCCAAGGTCCAGTCCGACCGGGCTCTGGATGCGGGCGATCACGTCCTCCCCGACCCCTTTCGCGCGCAGAGCTTCTAGGTGGTGGCCGGTGTGCCGCCGGCTTCCCACCAGTCCGATGAAGCGTGGGTTTCTGGGCAGGAGCGCCTCGATCGCCTGCACGAGGTCGGGAGCGTCGTGGTCGGTATGAACCGCATAGACATCGGTGCCGAGCATCGTGTCGAGCCGGCTAAGGTCAGCGACCACCGGCGGCCATTCCGCACCCACCAGGCGTTGGGGTCGTGTCTCAACCAGCACGACCCGGAAGCCCAGGTCCGGCGCCCAGCGGAGCAGCGACCTCGCGACCGGCGTGGCCCCGAACACCACCAGCGTCGGCGAAGAGGCGTGCGGTTCGAGGTAGACCTCGATCGAGCCGAGGTCGTGGCGGTAGGTTCGCAGCTGCGGAGTGCCCGCCTCGATCACGGAGCCGGCATCCTCGAGAGCGGCGGCGTCGAACTCGCTGCAGCCAAGCGTTCCGGCCAGCGTAGCGCCGCGTGACAGCAGGAGCTTGGCGCCCGCTCGCGAGGGCGGCTCACCGTCGAGCCGGATCACGGTCGCCAGCATCACTTCCTCGCCCCGGGCCAGGCGGGCTGCCAGCTCCTCTTCGACGCTAGGCATGCGCGGGGCGCCTGGCGAGAGCAGCAGAGATGATGTCGCGCGCGCGAGAGACCTCGTCGTCGGTGGTCGCGTATCCAGTCGTGAGCCGCAGGCTGCCCAGGGCTGCGGACAGGCTGAGACCCATGGCAAGCAGCGCGTGCGAGGGATCGAGGGAACCCGATGCGCATGCGGAACCGCTGGACGCGGCAACTCCGGCCAGGTCCAGCGCCAGCAGCATGTCCTCGCCCTTGCGGTCGGCGAAAGCGCAGGTCGCGAAATTAGGCAGCCGCTCGCTCGCGCCGGTCAGCTGCCCGCCGAGCTCGTCGAGGAGATGGCGGAGGACGCTCGATTGCTCTTCCGCGACACTCGCGCGGGCGTCGCACTCATGCGCGCAGACGGCCAGGGCAGTGGCGAAAGCGGTCGCGGAAGCGATGTCTTCGTGCCCAGCCCGCCGGCCCCACTCCTGCGGCCCGCCGTAGTAGAGAGGATCGATGCGAAGGCCGTCCTTGACGAACAGCGCGCCGCCCCGGCCGGCGCCGAGCTTGTGTCCGCTGAAAGAGATGAGGTCGGGGCCTTCGGGAATCGGCATCCAGCGCGGCCCCGAGCACGCGTCGACGTGCACCAGGGCGCCCTGGTCGTGGGCGCGACGGATGACCTCACGCACCGGTTGGATCGAGCCGACCTCATTGTTGGCGAGACCGATCGAGACGAGCGCCGTCCCCGGGGCGATGGCATCAGGGTCGGCGCGACCGGCATGGTCGACCGGCGCGAACTCCACGCGACGGCCTTCGGCCTGGAGGCGGCGGACGGCGCCCAACACGGATTGGTGCTCTACCGCCCAGGTCAGGATCGCGCCGGTTTTCGGCAGCCGTCGGGCCGCGCCCAACAAAGCGAGATTCACCGCCTCCGTTCCCGAAGAGGTGAATGTGATCTCGGTGCGCCGAGCCCCGATTGCCTGTGCTGAGAGGTCGCGGGCCCGGTCGAGTGCCGCGCGCGCGGCCCTGCCTTCGGAGTGAGGGCTCGAGGGATTGCCGTCGGGCAGTTCGCGAAGCGCGTCGACGACCTCGGGGAGGATCGGTGCGCCGCCGGCGTCGTCCAGGTAAATCCGCCTCACGTAGACAGCGTCCCCATCTTTTGGGGAGGCGCTCAGCCCCGGCTGTGGTCGGGCTGGTGGATGAGGTCTTTCAGCGTGCCCTGGTAATTCTTCAGGTAGAGATGGAGGTCGAGGATCTCGTCGACGCTGATCGGTTCGCGCGCCAGAGGCGCCTCGTCCACGACCGGCATCGGCTCGGCCTTCTCGATCTCCTCGACCGCGCCGCCCGCGACCGCGAGGACGACGATGAACGTCACCTGGCATTGGGCGCATGTGACCTGAAGGTGGAAACGCTCTTCCTCATGGCTGAGGACCTGGATGTCACAGCCCTTCAAGCTGCGCCCGCAGACCGGGCAGTTGTAGAAACGCGCTCGATCGCGGATGAACTCGATGATGCTCATCGGAAAGCCCATATTACGCTCGCGTGTTGGTGAGCATCGTGCTAGCGCCGACCCTCGATGCAGGTGCAGCCGGCGGGGCCGACGATCGCCGAGTGCACCGTCCCGGCAGGGAGGACCATGCGGTCACCGGCGTTAAGCTCGATCCGCCGACCTTCTCGTTCGAGCAAGAACGTGAGCGATCCGTCGACGCAGTACAGGACCTTCTCGTAAGGATGGTTGTGGGCGGCGTAGCGCTCATGCGGACCGTTGGACCACGAGTAGCACGAGCCGGCCTCTCGCTGGAGAGCCGTCATCAGATCATCCAACTTAGACATGCCTCGATTCTAAGATTGGCTGGTGTCCGGTCCCGGAAGCTCCTTGCATCTTCGCGGCCTAGGCGGCCGGGCGCCGGCTCACCCCACGGAATCTGGCGATTCCGCGGGGACCCCGAGGTGGGCGCTGAAGCCGGCGTCGACTCCTGCGCGCGCTCGGTCACGCATCTGCGCGATGCGCTCCCTCGCGGGCTCGTCGTCTCCTTGGCTCCGGCCGCCGATGCGGCGAATCTGCGGCGAATCTGCGGCGGACCTCCGGAACCGGACACCAGGTGAAGCCCCGGTTCCTGGCCGACTGCAACGTCGGGCGCCTCGCGCGCTGGCTGCGCGCGCTCGGTTATGACGCCTCCTACCATCCGCGCATCGACGACGCCGAGCTGGTCCGCGAGGCCGCGGCCGAAAGCCGCGTGCTTTTGACACGAGATCGAGACCTGACCAAGCGGCGCGTGATCCAGAGCGGGGTCGTCCGGGCGATCCTGATTCGTGACGACGAGGTGACCGCGCAGCTCCGGCAGGTGTTCAGGGAGTTGGGGCTGGAGCTCAAGGAAGCGCTCACGCGCTGCATAGAGTGCAACTCAGAGCTGCAGTCGAGGATGGCGGCGACGGTGGCCGAGCGCGTCCCGCCGTACGTGCGCAGGACCCAGTCGAAATATTCCGAATGTCCAGCCTGCGGACGGATCTACTGGGCCGGCACGCACTGGCAGCGCATGCGCGAGGTGCTCGCCGGGCTATGAGAGACGTCCTGCGCAGGCTGATTGCAGGCGAGCTCACCGAGGACGAGGCCTTGAGCGAGCTGCGCAGCCTCCAGCTCGATGAGCTAAGCGGTCGCGCGAAGCTGGACCTGGGCCGCTTCATGCGCCGAGGCATACCTGAGGTTGTGCTGGCGGCGGGCAAGGCGCCGGACGATGCGGCCCGGCTCGCCGTGACGCTGGCGCAACGTCAAGGGCAGGGGCTGATCAGCCGCATGACCGCCGCGCATCGCGATGCGCTGCTGCGCGCGGCAGATGCGGCCGGGCTGCTCGTCATTGACCTGGACGGTTGCGCGCGCGTGATGCGCCAGGGCTTCGAGCCGGAGCCGCTGGACGGCAAGGTCGGCCTGCTCACCGCGGGTACTTCGGACATCCCGGTTTCACAAGAGGCTCGCCTGGTCGTCGAGGCATGCGGTCTCGAAGCCAGGCTGGAGGCGGACCTCGGTGTTGCCGGCCTGCATCGATTCGTCGGCCCGCTGGCCGCAGTCCTCGAGTGGGGCGCCGACGTGATCGTCGTCGCGGCGGGCATGGACGGCGTGCTGCCCGGCCTGGTCGCGGGGTTGGTCGACGTTCCCGTCATCGGGCTGCCGGTGTCGACCGGCTACGGTCGGGGCGGGGCTGGTGAAGCGGCGCTGGGGACGATGCTCCAGTCATGCTCGACGGGGCTCGTGGTCGTGAACATCGACAACGGCATCGGCGCCGGAGCCGCCGCGGTGCTGATCGCCGCGAGGGCTGCTCAGGGACGGCGGCGGGGAAAGAACGCCACCAGGATCACGAACGCAGCCGCTCCGAGCAGAAGCAGACCGAGGACCACTCCGCCGAACGTGCGCGAAGCGTCCGACCCGCCGGGCATCGCGAACACGAGGGCAAAGACGAGCACCGCCAGCAGTACGCCCGCCAAGAGCCACGGAAAGCCGCGCCGCGCGCGCCCGTAAAAAAAGAGCCACAGCCGGCCTGGCCGCTTCTTCACAGCAATCCCCGCAGGTCGCTGAGCCGGGCGATCGACGGGATCCCTGCTGCCGGCGACTCTGTGTTGTGAGCGGTACAGATGACGGCGCGCATACCCATGCCTTCAGGTCCTTCGTAGTCCTCGACCACGCGGTTGCCGACGAACAGGACTCGCTCGGGCGGGATGGCAATGGCGTCGAGCGCGGCGCGGTAGATCTCCGGGGCCGGCTTCCGGCGGCCGACCATGCTCGAAAACACGACGCCGTCCATGAGCGCCGCGATCCCATTCGAGGCGATCTGGCGGCGCATCAGTTCGGGTGGGAAGGGAGCGTTGGAGCAGATGCCGCGCTTGATACCGCGCGAGTGCAGCCACGCCATCAGGGCCGCCACGTCGGGATCGACCTGCACGATCCCATCCCAGCAGCTCTGCTCCGCGTCGACGATCTCGTAAAGCAGCCCGTCAGGGAGCGGCAGGCCGGCGTTTTCCCAGGCCGCCCTCGCTACGTCGAGCCAGTCGACCTCGTCCAGGCTCTCGCTCGAGACGTAGCGCTCCAGCGGCATCAGGACCTCGTCGAGGATGACCTCGGCCGCCGGGGCCGGCGTGCCCACGGTCTCTTCGATCGTCGGCCGGAAGTTGCGGATGACCTCGAGCAGCTCGTCCTTCGGGTAGCTGAAGGTGACCAGGGTCTGGCCGTAGTCGAACAGGACGCCGTCGATGTCTGGCACTGGCGAATATCCTGAGCGAGTGGCGAAACCCGCGGCGAAACAGCTGACCCATCTCGATGCGGACGGGGCGGCCCGCATGGTCGACGTCGGCGACAAGCCGGTCACGTCGCGCGAGGCGCTCGCCGAATGCATCGTGCGCATGGCTCCCGCCACGCTGCGCGCGGTCCGCGAGGGCACACCTAAGGGTGATGCCATGCAGGTGGCGCGGGTCGCGGGGATCATGGCCGCCAAGCGCACCTCCGAGCTGATCCCCCTCTGTCATCCTTTGCCGCTCACCCGGGTCGACGTCGATTTCGAGTTCATCCGCGGCGGGGTGCGCGTGCTCGCAAAGGCGCGCGTGGTCGGCCAGACCGGCGTGGAGATGGAGGCGTTGACTGCCGCTGCCATCGCGGGCCTCACGCTCATCGACATGACCAAGGGCATCGAACGAGGTGTTTCCATCGAATCCGTGCGGCTGCTCGAGAAATCGGGCGGGCGGTCCGGGACGTGGAAGCGCCCAGCTGCCAAAGCCTGAAGGTGAGCAAAGCCCACGTCGTCACCGTGAGCGACGGCGCGTTCCATGGGCGGCGTGAGGACAGAAGCGGCCCGGCGCTGGTGAACCTTCTCAGCGGCGGTGGCTTCGAGGTCGGCCAACCGCAGGTCGTGCCCGACGACGTCGAGCGCATCACGGAGGCGGTGATGACGGCTGTCGCTCGCGGGGTCGACCTGGTCGTCTCCACAGGAGGCACAGGGCTCGGGCCTCGAGACGTGACTCCTCAAGCCCTCTCGGCCGTCATCGACTATGAGGTCCCAGGCATTGGTGAGGCGATGCGGCGGGCGGGCGTCGGCAGCACGCCTATGGCGGCGCTTTCTCGCTCCATGGCAGGGGTGCGCGATCGGACTCTGATCATCAGCGTTCCGGGCAGCCCGAAGGGAGCGGTGGAATCGTTGGAGGCTGTGATGCCGGTCGTCGGTCATGCGATTCAACTCCTGCACGGAGACACCAAGCACAGTTGAACGTCAACGCGGACCTCGGTGAGGGCGCGGGTGCTGATGAGGCGATCCTGCCTCATATCGATAGTGCCAACGTCGCGTGTGGCGTGCACGCGGGCTCGGCGTCGATAGCGATAGCGACGGCGCTGCGGGCGCGCCAGCTTGGTGTGGAGGTTGGCGCGCACCCTGGTTACGACGACCGTGCTGGTTTTGGACGCAACGAGCCGGGGATATCTGCCGACGACATCGAGGCGCTCGTCACGTTCCAGGTCGCGGGTCTCGCCGCGATCGTGCCCATCGTCTACGTGAAGCCTCATGGCGCGCTCTATTACCGCTGTCAGCTCGACCCCGCCGCGGCAGACGCTGTGGCTCGTGTCGCGAAGGCGCACTCGGTCGGGCTGGTCGGGCAGCCGGGAATGGAGCTCCTGGCGGCTGCGCGGCGCGCAGGCGTGCCCGCATACCGAGAGGGATTCGCCGACCGCCTCCTTCTTCCGGATGGCAGCCTGGCCCGGCGGTCGTGGCAGGACGCGGTGCTCGACGCCCCCAAGGCGGCCGAGCAGGCTGTGCGGCTCGCGCGCTCGGGTGAGTACGACACCATCTGCGTGCATGGCGACTCGCCAGGCGCAGCCGCGGTGGCGGCGGCCGTGCGCACCGCCCTCCGCGACGCGGGCGTGCAGACCGGTCCTCTGGCCTCCTCCTGATTGGGCGCCGCCGAGAGTCTGTTCGCCGGCCGCCGTCTGGCCATCGCATAGAGTCCGGTAGTGATCTCTGAGGTGACGGAGCTCGACGACCTCCGGGCGCTGGTGCGCCTGTTCGCCGCTATCTGGGAGCGCCCGGACGAGCCTCCCGTCGACTCGGACGTGTTGATGGCGCTCGTGCTGTCCGGCAACTACGTCTCCGGCGCGCGCGAGGATGGCCGCCTGGTGGGCGGCCTGATCGGTTGGCTGGGCGGACCGCCGTCGGACCACCTGCACCTGCACTCGCACATCCTCGGCGTCGTGCCCGACAGCCAGGTGCGCGGGCTTGGCTTCGAGCTGAAGCAGCATCAACGTACTTGGTGCCTCGATCGTGACGTGAAGGTCATCGAGTGGACGTTCGATCCACTGGTGCGCCGCAACGCATACTTCAACCTCAACAAGCTTGGGGCCGACGCCGGCGCCTACCTCGTCAACGTCTACGGAGAGATGGCGGACGGCATCAACGCGGGTGAGGAATCCGACCGCATCCTGATCGCATGGCGGCTCGACTCGCCGAAAGCGGTTGCAGCCGCCGCAGGCCGTCCGACCGAACCGTCAGCGGACGACCTGCAGGCACAAAGCGCGGGTGCTCTCCTCTCGATCGGTGAAGGCGGCGAACCGGTGCCGGGTTCGTCGACTGCCCGCGTCGTGATGTGCGAAGTGCCGGATGACATCGTCGCTATGCGGCGGTCGAATCCGCAGCTGGCGCGCGCGTGGCGGACCGCCATGCGCAACGCGCTGACATCCGCTTTCAACGCCGGGTATCGGATCACAGGCGTGACCCGCACCGGCTGGTACATCCTCGAGCGCGGATAGACTCTAGTGGTGCTGCAGGTTGGGGAGAAGGCACCCGAGTTCAAGCTGCCGACCACGAGCGGACAGGAGCTGACGCTCGCGGATGCCCTCGCGAAGCACTAGGCGCTCGTCTTCCTTTTCTATGTGCTTGATTTCACGGGTGGTTGAAGGACCGAGCTGACCGAGTTCCGGTCACGGCACGAGGCGGCGGTCGTGGATGGCATCGGCATCTACGGCATCAGCGTCGATTCGGTCTTCTCGC
>DATINX010000027.1:0-12570 GCA_035473835.1 Candidatus Dormiibacterota bacterium
CAACGTCGATCGCGTCCATCAGGAGCTCGCAGCCCAGGGTCTTGTCACGCGGCACTACGGCGGTGAGCTCGAATGCGTCCACCTCAGCGCCAAGACCGGGAAGGGCATCGACGACCTCCTGACCACGATCGTGCTGTCCTCTGACATCCTCGAGCTCAAGGCCAACCCCGACCGCAATGCGATCGGCACCGTGGTCGACGCGCACCTCGAGCGCGGCCGCGGCCCTGTCGCGACGGTGCTGGTGCAGGCGGGAACGCTCAAGGTCGGCGACGACTTCGTATGCGGCCACATCTACGGCCGTGTTCGCGCGCTGACCGACGACCGTGGCGAGAGCGTCACCGCGGCTCCGCCGGCGACCCCGGTGGTGGTGTCCGGCATGAGCGAGGTCGCACAGGCCGGCGACATCTTCCAGGTGGTCGGCTCTGAGAAGGTCGCGCGCCAGATCGCGCTCACCAAGCTGACCGAGCGCCGCAGCCTCGAGGCGGCGAAGGACGTCGCCCCGCGGATCACGCTGGAAGAGCTCGCACGCCGCGCCAAGGAAGGCGAGGTCAAAGAGCTCAGCCTGGTCGTCAAAGCCGATGCGCAGGGCACGCTCGAAGCGGTGCTCGCGGCGCTGCAGAAGATCGAAGACCCCGTGGTCGCGATCAAGATCGTCGGCCAGGGCGTCGGCGCGGTCAGCGACTCGGACCTTCTGCTCGCCGGCGTGTCGAACGCAATCATCGTCTGCTTCAACCTCAAGCCGACACCGGCGGCGCAGGCGGCGGCGGAGCGCGCGAAGGTCGAGGTGCGGTACTACGACGTCATCTACAAGCTCACCGAGGACGTCGAGCGCGCCGCCAAGGGCCTGCGCGAGCCGACGTACCGCTAGATCCGCGAAGGCAAGGTCGAGGTGATCACCCCGATCAAGATCCCGCGCCTCGGCATCATCGCGGGCAGCCGCGTGCTCGAGGGCAAGGTCACCCGCGGTGGATGGGTCAAGCTGTATCGGGGGAAGGAGCTTGTCAACGAAGGCCGGATCAGCTCGCTCAAGCATTTCAAAGAGGACGTGCGGGAGATGCCGGCCGGTCAGGAGTGCGGCATCGGCCTGGAAGGATTCGAAGCTTTCCAGCCGGGTGACACGATGGAGACGTACCGCCTCGAGCGCGAAGAAATCTAAGCAAGTCGTTGACTTGCTGAAAGCGGAGGTCGCTATGACGAGCTACCGCGCCGATCAAGTTGGAGAGCAGGTGCGCGAGGAGATCATGTCAATAATTCGTCGCGAGCTGAAGGACCCGCGAATCGGGTTCGTCAGCATCACAGCAGTGCGCATGTCGCCCGACCTGCGCCAGGCCCGCGTGCGCGTGAGCGTGCTCGGCGACCCGGATGAGCAGAAGGCGTCGATCCAAGGCCTCGACTCGGCGAAGGGCCTCATCCGCCACGAGCTCGGGCGCCGGCTTCAGAACCTGAAGTTCTCGCCCGACCTTCGCTTCGAGCTCGATCCATCGATCGAGTACAGCGTCCACATCTCGGAGCTGCTCAAGGCAGTCCTCCCCGCCGCGGAGGAGGAGAAGCAGCCATAGCGACAGCGACCGAGAACGAGAAGTCTGGCAATCAGTACGACGAGATCAAGGAGCTCATCGAGTCCAACCAGGAGATCCTGATCTTCGGACACAAGGATGCAGACGGCGACACCCTGGGCTGCAGCCTCGCGTTCGCGGAGGCCCTGCGGTCGGCGGGCAAGCACGCATGGGTGGTCATACCGCCACCACTGCCGCAGATGTACGCGTTCCTGCCGGGCTTCGACGAGATCAATCAGGAACCGCCGGCGGGTACCGATCCGGAGCTCGTGTTCTTCTTCGACTCCGGCAACCTCGAGCGGTCGGGGAGCAGCGTCAAGCAGATCGCCTCGCACGCCACGATCGTCAACATCGACCACCATCCGTCGAACTCGAAGTTCGGCGACATCAACGTCATCGATCCCGATGCGTCGGCCGTGGGGCAGATGGTGATGGAGCTGCTCGACCACCTTGGCTATCCGATCACTCGCTCGATGGCCACCAACCTCTACGTGGCGCTGCTCACGGACACGGGCGGCTTCCGGCACGAGAACACGACTCCAAGGGCGCTCGAGGATGCGGCCAGGCTGGCCCGGCTCGGCGCCGATCCTGGCCACATCGCGACACAGGTTTACAAGATGCGGCCGGAGACCACGCTCAAGCTGAGCGGCCTGGCGCTGGCCACCATGCGCATCGAGCTGCAGGGAAGGCTCGCATGGGCCAAGGTGACGCGCCGAATGCTGCGCGAGGCCGGCGCGGTCATGGCGGAATCCGAAGGCATCATCGACACCCTCAACAGCATCGCCGGGCTCGAGCTGGCGATCCTGTTCAAAGAAGTGTCCTCGGACCTCACGAAGATCAGCGTTCGCAGCCGGGGCGCGGTCGATGCGGCGGCCTTGTGCGCATCGTTTGGCGGCGGTGGTCACATCCGCGCCGCCGGCGCCGAGATCGACAAGCCGATGGAGGAGGCGGTGAGGCTCGTGCTCACAGCCGCCAAGGAGGCGATCGGTGCCGCCTCAGCGAACCACTAACAACGCGGTCTTCCTTACCGGGGTCCTCAACGTCGACAAGGCCGCAGGCGAGACTTCGTTCCAGGTCGTCCGCAGGCTGCGTCACCTGACCGGCGCCCACAGGGTCGGCCACGCCGGCACGCTGGATCCGCTCGCCACCGGCGTGCTGCCCATCCTCTTCGAGTCCGCCACGCGTCTTGCCGAGTTCGCCCATCGCCTCCCCAAGACTTATGTCGCGGACATCCATCTCGGTTATGTGACCGCGACCGACGACGCCGAGGCTGACCGCGAGCCCGAGCGCGATCCCAGCGGCGTGACCGCCGAAGACGTCGCCCGCGTCCTCGAGCAGTTCATCGGCAGCATCCTCCAGGAGCCGCCCGCTTTCTCCGCGGTGAAGATCGAAGGCACGCGCTCATACCGCCTGGCGCGCCGCGGCGAGGAGCCCAAGCCACAGGCTCGTGAGGTCGAGGTGTACGAAGCCCGGCTGCTCGAGTTCGCGCCAGGACCGGAAGCCGTCGCACGCGTCGAGATCCGCTGCGGAAGCGGAACCTACCTGCGCTCGATCGCTCGCGACCTGGGACAGCGGTTGGGGGTGGGGGGCTACCTGGGCCGCCTGGTCCGCACCGCGTATGGCCCGCTTATCGTTGATTCCGCAATCGTCATCAACGCTGAGACGACGGCCGGCGAGGTCCGCGACCGCCTGCTCCCGGCCGAGGTCATACTGCCGGACATGGAGCGGGTAAGGCTCAATGTTGAGCAAGAGGCGATGGTCCGCCAGGGTCGCGCAGTCCGCGTGCTTCCCGAGCCCGGTTCGGGCCTGATCCGCGCGCATGATTCCGGCGGCCGCCTCGTTGCGCTCGGCCATGCGGACCCGCTTCGCCGAACCTTCGTGCCGGAAAAGGTCCTCAGCTGAAGGGAGTGGTGAGCTGAAGGTTCATTTCGGGCTGCCCTCGAGCCCGATCGGCCCGGCCGCCCTCACCATCGGCAGCTTCGACGGCGTACACCTCGGGCATGCCGAGGTGATCAGGAAGACGGTGGACGCTGCGAAAGCCGAGAATGCGCAACCCGCGCTGATCACCTTCGAGCCGCACCCGCGCTGTGTGCTCGACCCGGCAAACTGCCCGCAGTCCATCACGACGCTTCAAGAAAAGCTGGCGCTGATCGAGTCGCGCGGCATCGAGCACGCGATCGTGCTGCGCTTCGATCGCGCCCTCGCAGCGCTTTCGCCTCAGGACTTCGTCGACCAGCTGGAGGCGGTGGCGGATGTCCGCCGCTGGGTGGTCGGCTTCGACTTTGCGTTCGGAAAGGAGCGCCGCGGCAACGCCGAGTGGTTGCGCGAACACGGCCGCCCGGTGGACGTTGTGCCACCGCTTGTCAAGGATGGAAAATCGCTGCACAGCTCGGACGTGCGGCGGCACGTGACCCTGGGCGACCTGGAAACCGCGAACCGGCTGCTGGGGCGCGAGTACTCGATGTCGGGCCCTGTCGAGGCGGGAGACAAGGTTGGGCGAACGCTCGGCTTTCCGACCGCGAACATTGCGATCGAGCCGAACAAGCTCGTGCCCGCCCTAGGCGCTTACGCGGGAAGGGCAAGAGCGGCAGAAGGGGACTTCGTGGCCGCGCTCTCGGTCGGCTACCGGCCGACGTTCGGAGGCACGCAACTTCGAGTCGAAGCGTTCCTCCTCGACTTCGAAGGCGACCTGTACCAGCAGAAGCTCGAGCTTCGTTTCGTCCGCTACCTGCATCCAGACATCGCGTTTCCCGCCGTCGCAGACCTCGTGGAACAACTGAAGAAAGACGTTGCCGACACACGGCGCATGGCCGGCCGGTCATGACGACCGTGGTCGTCATCGGGGGTGGGATCGCCGGCTATTGCGCCGCGCTGGCGGCACGCCGCGAGGGCGCGGAAGTCACGGTGGTGGCGCGCGCGCCGGGCGCCACGGCTTTGTATGCGGGGGCGATGGAGGTGCTGGACGACCTCGACTCGATCCTTCGGACGCAGCCGCATCACCCTTTCACTCGCCTCGGGCTCGATGCGGTTCGCCTGTCGTCGGAGCTCGACACAGCGATCCCGCTCCTCCAGATCGCGCTGGAGAAAGACGGGCTGAAGGTCGAGGGCAGGTGGCGTGACCGCGGCCTCTATGCGGACGTCAACGGGCTCGCCCGGCCGGGCAATCTCGTGCCGGCGACGGTCGCGCCTGGCGAGCTGCGCGGCCTGACGAGCAAGAGGGTGGCGGTGGTGGGGATCACCGAGGTGGGCGATTACGATGCCGCCGCGACGGCGCAGGCGCTTACCGAGCTGCATGGAATCCAGGCGTTTGCCGAGGAGGTCTCGATGCCGGACCTCCCAGCATCGCCCGCTCTTACCGACCTGTACGGCCGGCGCGCACCCACGCTCACAAAGGCGCGCTCGGCGACCACCGCCTACCCGCCGGGGTTCTCCAACCTGCCGCCGGATTCGTTCGAGCTGCTTTCGACCGCGCCTTCACCCCACGGGTGGCGGCTGCAGCAGGCCATCGGCCTGGGGTCGATCAAGGCGAAGGTCGAGTCGGTCGAGTCGGCGAGAGGTCGCATGACTTCAGTGCGAGCCGGCGACCGCACGTTGCGCGGCGACGCATTCGTGCTCGCGACTGGACATCACATCGGTGGAGGTCTCGACGGAGGGCGAACGCCAAGCGAACCATTGCTCAACCTCGGCGTGTTCCACGATGGCGAGCCGGTGAAGACTGCGGGCACGAGACTGCAGCACCTGCAGTACATCGACGCCTCAGAGGAGCTGCGCAGCGGACTGCGCACCGACAACCAGCTCCATCCGCTCGATGATGAAGGCAGGACCCCATACGCGAACCTGTTCGCCGCCGGTGCGGTAATCGGCGGCTATGACTATGCGGGCGCGTGTGGATTCGGGGTGCCGATCCTCACCGGCTGGCTCGCGGGCCGCTGGGCCGCGAAAGCAGCGAAGTGAGGCAAGAGCTCGAAGCCATCGTGGGCGCCGCCGCGCTCGACGAGCGCCCTGTGAGAGACATGTGGCCGATGGCGATCATGGATGTACGCGCCGGCAACGCGCCGCCCCGGGTGCTCGTGGCGCGACCCTCCGGCCGTGAGCAGGTCGCCGCCATCCTTCGGTGGGCATCGGCCCATGGAGTTGGTGTTTCGCCGCTCGGGGGTGGAAGTGGCGTGTGTGGCGCGGTGACACCCGAAACCGGCGAGGTCGTGCTCGACATGGGCGCCTTCGACCGTATCCTCGAGGTCGACGAGGTCAATCTGACCTGCCGCTGCGAAGCGGGGGTCAACGGCATGGCGCTCGAGGAGCACCTCAACAGTCGCGGCCTGACGCTCGGCCACTTTCCAAGCTCACTGGCGGAGACGACGGTCGGCGGTCTATGCGCGACTCGCTCCTCGGGGCAGGAATCGAGCCGCTACGGAAGCATCGAAAACATGGTCATCGGGCTCGCGGTCGTGCTGCCAGACGGAACGTTCGCGGCCCCGCGGCCCGGTCCGCGTTCGGCCGTCGGACCTGCGCTGCACGAGCTGTGGCTGGGTTCCGAAGGCGCGCTTGGTGTCATCCTGGGCGCAGTCCTGAGGGTGCATCGCTTGCCGGAGAGTGTGATCGGGCGAGGCTATGGCTTCGCCGACCTGGCCTCGGGCCTGGAAGCCATGCGCACGGTCATGCAGTCCGGGATCCGGCCGCTGGTCATGCGTCTCTACGATCCCGCGGACGCCGCCTTCAACGGCTACGACCTGCCATCGGGTGGCTGCCTGCTGGTGGTCGCCACCGCCGGGCTCGATTCCGTGGCCAAAGCCGAGGCCGATGCGGTCAAGCGAACCGTGGCCGGCGCCACGGAGCTTGGAGAGGAGCCGTGGGTCCGATGGCAGGATCATCGCTTCGATCTCTCTGCCGAACGCCTCAAATCTCTCCTCGAACCGCCCGGCGCGTATGTCGATACGATCGAGCTTGCTGCGCCCTGGACAGTGCTGCCGGAGCTGTACACGAGGGTGAAAGCCGCAATTTCGGTGGATGGATTGGCGTTATGCCATTTCAGTCACGCCTACGAACAGGGCTGTTGTGCCTACTTCTCGTTCGCAGGCGCGCGAGACAAGGAAGAAGAGGCTCGCTCGGCCTACAACCGAGCCTGGGAGGGCGCGATGACTTCGGCACTCGAGCTTGGCGCTACCATCAGCCACCACCACGGCACCGGGCAGGTTCGGGCTCGCTGGGTGGCCGACGAGATGGGAGGGTGGATGCGAGTCTGGCGGTCGGTCAAAGAAGCATTGGATCCGGCCGGGGTCATGAATCCACGCGCGGTTGGGGGTGCTCGGTAGCATGGCCGCCGACGTTCTCTTCATCGTCAACCCCACGTCCGGGGCGGGACGCGCCGCTCGCGAATGGTCCATGATCGAAGGCTGGCTGCCGTCGACCGGTCTCCAATACGAAGCCGTCCTGACCACCGGTCCGATGGAGGCGACCCGGCTCGCCGAGCGCGCGGTGAGAGAATCGCGCGCGGTGGTCGTGGCCGTGGGCGGCGACGGCACCCTCAACGAGGTCGTCAACGGCTTCTTCCACAACGGGGCGCCGATTCCCACGACCACACGCCTCGCCATGGTGCCGCTCGGAACGGGCGGCGACTTTCGTCGCACACTGAACATCCCTCTGGATCCGAAGGGCGCCGTGCAAGTCATCCAGACCGGAGTTCCGAGACGACTAGACGCAGGCTGCGTCTCATACCGTGCCAACGACGGAAGCACCGGGGTGCGGCACTTCATCAACATCGCCGACGCCGGACTGGGAGGCGAAGTCGTGCACCGGGTCAACAACGGCGGCAAGCGTCTCGGCGGCTCCACGTTCAAGCTGGCCTCCTTCATGTCGCTCATGTCGTGGAGGAACAAGCCCATGAACGTGGTCGTGGACGGGGTCGCACACGACCTCAAGGCCCAGCAGGTCGTGATCGCCAACTGCCAGTACTTCGGTGGCGGCATGCGCATGGCCCCGACCGCATCACCGACCGATGGGGTGTTCGACGTCATCCTCGTCGGCAACGCGGGCAAGCTGGAGACGATCAGGGGGATCGGCACGGTGAGCAGCGGCAAGCATCTCGACGAGCACAACCCCCACATCCAATTCATGTACGGCAAGCGCATCACGGTCGACTCCAAGGACCAGGTGCGCCTCGACCTCGACGGTGAAGATCCGGGTTTCACGCCCGCGCTCTTCGAGATCCAACCCGGGGCGATCGAGTTCATCACGCCTCGATAGAAACCCCCGGATAATTCGTCTGTGACGAAGGGGGTCATAGCAACCCCGCACCGGCTCGCGTCGGAGGCCGGCGCGCAGGTGCTCCGGGACGGCGGCAACGCCGTCGACGCGGCGATAGCGGCCGACGCGGTGCTGTGCGTGGTCTACCCGCACATGACCTCGGTCGGCGGCGACCTGATGGCGATCGTGTGGCCGGCGAATGCCCTCTCTCCGGTCGGCATCGTCGGGGCTGGGCGTTCCGGCGAGCTTGCCACCATCGAAGCCGTCCGCGGGCGAGGTTATGAAACGATGCCGGAACGGGGGGTGCTCAGCGTTACCGTGCCCGGCACGGTCGAAGCCTGGGGAAGGCTGCTCGAGCGCTTCGGGACGCTCGGCATGGCTGCCGTCCTGGAGCCGGCAACATCGCTTGCCGCCAACGGATACCTGATCACAGAGCAGCTGTCGGCTTTTCTCAAGGAGGCCGCCGAGTTGCTCGGAAAGGAACCGGCGGCGCACGCCCTTTATCCACCGATGGAAGGCGGGATGCTGCTGCGCAACCCAGACCTCGCATCGGTCTTGCGCGACATCGGCCGTGGCGGAATCGCGTCCTTCTACCGCGGCGAGATCGCTGAGGCCATCGCCGGCGCGATCCACCGCCGCGATGGACTGGTGACGGCGAGGGACCTCGCCACACATCGATCGCAATGGGTCGAGCCGCTCAGCGTCAAGTACCGCGACCTGACGATCTTCGAGCTGCCCCCGCCCACGCAAGGCCTTACCGCGCTGGCCATGCTGGCGAGGCTTGATCGACTCGCGCCGGAACGGCTCGAGCCGGGCGTCGCGTTTGTCGAAGCGTTCAAGGCGATTCGCGACGAGTGCTATCCGCTGCGCGACCGCTATATCACCGACCCGGAATTTGCGGTAGCTCCACTGGAGCCGTTCCTCGACCCAGGCCCTGCAGTCGTGGGAACCACGGATGCGCTTGGTGGGGGTGACACCACCTACATGTGCGCGGCTGATGAGCATGGGAACCTCGTCTCTCTGATCCAGAGCGTGGCGTTCGGATTCGGCTCTGGGGTGGTGGCCGAAGGCACAGGCATGCTGCTGCAAAACCGAGGCGCCTATTTCAAGCTCGACCCCGCCCACGTCAACCGCCTGGAGCCGAAGAAGCGGACCATGCACACGCTGATCCCGGCGCTGGCCGCACGCGACGGGCGGCCGGCGATCGCTTTTGGGTCCATGGGCGGCGAGGCCCAGCCCCAGCTGCAGCTTCAGGTCTTGATCAACCTGGTCGATCGGGGGCTGGAACCCTCGGAAGCCGTGGCTCGGCCGCGATTCCGCATGCAGGCAGAAGGCGGCGCGGTGTCGGTGGAGGCGGACGACCCCAACGTGCGGCAGCTCGCCCGCTCCGGTCTGAAGATCGAGCTGATGCCGCCCGGGCACCACACGCTGGGCCACGCGCACGCGATCGTCGTCGACGAGCGGCGTGCGTGGCGAGCGGGAGCCGATCCTCGATCGGACGGCTCGGTTGAGTGGGCCACTTAACGGGCGGTTGCCCTCGGCCCGTATACTTTTCGTTCGGTTTGGCAGAAGCAACTGAAGTCAAGAGCAAAGTGATCGCCGAGTACCGGCGAGGCGAGAAGGACACGGGTTCCCCCGAGGTTCAAATCGCGCTCTCGACGGCGCGCATCCGGGAGCTGACAGAGCACCTGAAAACGCACGCCAAGGACCATCACTCACGCCGCGGCCTACTCCTCCTTGTTGGCAAGCAACGGCGTCTGCTGAACTATCTGAGGGACTCCGACGTGGAGCGCTATCGCGCTCTGGTCGGCAAGCTCGGGATCAGGAGATAGCCGGCACAATCGCCGGGCGCGCGCCGGGCGCACGCAAGTGAATTCGGGAGGGCTCTCGGTCGCGCGGGTCAGCTCTTAGAAGCTCTCATCAAGGCGATTGGCCTTGACGGCAGCTGCTAGGAACCTGACCCAGGTCGCGCCCCAAGGGCAGCCTCCCATGGAGGTTGGTCACGTGGCAACAGTCACGAAGAATATCGAGGTCGCCGACAAGCGGCTGTCGATCGAAACCGGCCGTGTGGCCGAGCAAGCGAACGGTGCCGTGGTGCTGCGGCAGGGCGACTCTGTCGTCCTCAGCACCGCCGTCATGGCGAAGGAGCCTCGCGAGGGGATCGACTGGTTCCCGCTCACCTGTGACTACGAGGAGAAGCTCTACGCCGCGGGCAAGATCCCAGGCGCATTCATGCGCCGCGAGGGCAGGCCGAGCGAGGCCGCCATCCTGGCATCCCGCCTGACCGACCGGCCGCTGCGGCCGCTGTTCCCGGATGGGTTCCGGCTCGACGTACAGGTGGTATCGACGGTCCTGTCCGTCGACCAGGAAAACGACCCGACAATCCTGAGCATCAACGGGGCCTCTGCGGCCCTCGTGATCTCCGACATTCCGTTCGCGGGCCCCGTCGGCGCTGTTCGAATGGGTCATCTCGACGGACACCTGATCGTCAATCCCCCGATGTCCCGAATCGGAGAATCGGAGCTCGACCTCGTTGTCGCCGGCACGGCAGACGCGATCCTGATGGTCGAAGCCGGCGCCAAGGGCGTCAGCGAGCAGATCGTGGTCGAAGCGCTCGAGATGGCGCATGAGGCGATAAAGCAGATTTGCGCCGGGCAGCTCGAGCTGCAGCGCGAGGTCGGCAGGCCGAAGCACGAGTACATCCCACCGTCGTACCCCGAGCAGATCGTAGAGGTGGTCAGCGAGTATCTTGCCCTCCGCCTCGACCAGGCCGCGTTCAACCCCGACAAGGCCGCCCGAGAGGCCGCGGTGGACGAGTTGCGCAAGCGCACCATCGCGGAGCTGGGTGAACGCTTTCCGGAGTTCGCCGAGATCCTGGGCAAGCTGTTCGACAAGAAGCTCAAGGACCGGGTCCGGGAACGCATCGTCGAGGAGGGCGTCCGTCCCGACGGCCGTGGCCTGAAGGATGTCCGCCCGATTACCGTCGAGGTCGGCGTCCTGCCGCGCACGCACGGTTCGGGTCTCTTCACACGCGGCCAGACGCAGGCCCTGACGATTGCGACGTTGGGCTCGATGTCCGACCAGCAGAAGCTCGACGGCCTCTCGCTAGACGAGTTCAAGCGCTACATGCATCACTACAACTTCCCGCCGTTCTCCGTCGGCGAAGCCCGCCCACTGCGCGGCCCGGGCCGGCGAGAGATCGGGCACGGAGCGCTCGCCGAGCGGGCATTGCTGGCGGTCATCCCGCCGGTCGAGGAGTGGCCGTACACGATGCGGCTGGTCTCCGAGATCCTCAGCTCGAACGGTTCGACGTCGATGGCCGCGGTGTGCGGGTCGACCCTGTCGCTGATGGACGCCGGCGTTCCCATCAAAGCGCCTGTCGCGGGCATCGCGATGGGCCTTGTCACGCGTGAAGGAAAGTTCGCTGTGCTGACCGACATCCAGGGCGTCGAGGACAACCTGGGCGACATGGACTTCAAGGTGGCGGGCACCAAAGACGGCATCACCGCCCTGCAGATGGACATCAAGATCAAAGGCCTCACGCATGCGATCCTGGCCCAGGCGCTGGAGCAGGCTCGCGAGGCGCGGCTCTTTGTGCTCGACAAGATGCTCGCGGTGCTGCCGCGACCGCGCAGCGAGATGAGCTCTTACGCGCCGCGAATCACCACGATCATGATCAACCCCGACAAGATTCGCGACATCATCGGCCCAGGGGGCAAGATGATCCGCAAGATCACCGAGGAGACTGGCGCCCAGATCGACGTCGAAGACGATGGGCGGGTCTTCATCGCGGCTGTCGACCAGGAGGGCGGCCAGCGCGCGATCGACTGGATCAAAGGACTCACCGACGAGGTCGAGGTCGGCAGGATCTACAAGGGCAAGGTCGTTCGCATCATGCCCTTCGGCGCGTTCGTCGAAGTGCTGCCCAACCAGGACGGCCTGGTCCACATCTCCAAGCTCACAGACCACCGGGTCGATCGGGTCGAAGAGGTGACCAACGTCGGCGATGAGATCGTCGTCAAGGCGACCGAGATCGACAGCCAGGGCCGGCTGAACCTCAGCCGGCAGGCCGCGATCGACGAGCTCACGGCCAAGGGCGAACCGATCGAGGAGAGGATCGACAAGGAGGCTATGGCCACTGCCCTGGCGTCCCCACCGCCACCACCTCGTGAGGGTGGCTTCCGCGGAGGCGATCGCGGTGGCCGTAACGGCGGCGGCCGCAGCCGCGGGCCGCGCCGCGATTAGCGCGACCAGGTAGCACACAGATGAGCGGGCCGATCAAGGTCGCGGTCGCCGGTTACCGCGGCAAGGTCGGCTCGATCCTCGTCTCCGCGCTGGCCGGAGAGTCCGACATGGACTACGTCGGCGGTGTCGGCCAGGGCGACGACCTCGGGAAATTCCTGCGCGAGCGGCGGCCGCAAGCGCTCGTCGATTTCACCCGCCCCGATGTCGCGCTTCACAACGCGCTCGCCGCGGTCGCCGCGGGAGCGGCGCCTGTGATCGGGACCACCGGGATCACGCCTGAAGGTGTCGACCGTATAGAGGCGGCGTGCAAGGACAAGCGGGTCGGTGGAATCGTCGCGCCGAACTTCGCGATCGGCGCCGTGTTGATGATGCACCTCGCCGACATCGCCGCCCCTCACTTCGATGGGGCGGAGGTGATCGAGATGCACCAGGCCGCCAAACGGGACGCGCCTTCCGGCACCGCGCTTGCCACCGCCAGGCGCCTCGCCGCCCGCCGCGGCAGCAAGCCGTTCAGCCACAACAAAGC
>DATINX010000028.1:0-11304 GCA_035473835.1 Candidatus Dormiibacterota bacterium
CTTGGGGCTCATGGCGGTCCCGACCGGATTCGAACCGGCGTTCTCGGCCTTGACAGGGCCGCGTGTTTGGCCAGGCTACACCACGGGACCGACGGCGGCTAAGTCTACCAGCGGCTAGATCGTGGCCCAGATCACCGCGAAGGCTGTGGCGCTAGCTGGGGGAGGATTCGGACACCACTTCTATAATTCCTTCGGCGTGAGCGACACCCATCAACTCGGCGGGGGACCGCCTGACGAGCTCCGGAAGCGTTTCCAGATCCTCGAACGCGTAGCGATCTTCTTCACCCTGCCCGACAACATCCTCCACGCCCTCGCCCGCCGGCTGGCCCCGGCTTCAGCCGCCAAGGGTTCCGTGATCGTCCACCAGGGCGACCCCGGGGACACGATGTTTGTGGTCGAGTCGGGCCGGTGCGAGGTATACGTCGAGGAGTCTCCCGGCCACACGATCACGATCGCGCTGATGGGGCCGGACGACTTCTTCGGCGAGATGGCTTTGATCTCCGAAGAGACGCGAACAGCCAGCGTCCGGGCCCTCGAGGACTGCAAGCTGCTGACCCTCGACCGGAAGACCCTGTACGAGACGCTGCCCCCGGACTCCGACGCCATCATCGAGCTCACCAAGCTTGTCGAGCAGCGCAAGGACACCCTGCCGAACCTGATCGCCCGCGCCCGCATGGTCGCGCCCGAGCAGGCTGCTTCGACCGTTGCCGTCTACTCGCCCAAGGGCGGCTCCGGCCGCACGACCATGGCGGTCAACCTCGCGGCGGCCCTGGGCAAGCGCTTCCCGGGAGAAGTCCTCCTCGTCGACCTCGCCCTCCCGTACAACCACGCGGCCCTCATCTCGTACCTGACCCCGACTGGATGCCTGGCCGCCGCCAGCCAGGTGCCTCCGGCGAACTTCGAGGAGGCCGTGCTGGGGGCCATCCTTCACCACCCCGGCGGCATGATGCTGCTGCCCGGCGTGCTCCGTGCCGAGCAGGCCGACCTCATCACCGTGGACCTGGTCAACCGAGCTATGGGCATCCTGGTCAACGCCTTCCGCTACATCGTGTTCGACCTCGGCGTGGCGTTCACGGACATCGTGATCAGCGTCCTCGACCACTCTCAGCGGGTGCTGGTCCTGGTCACGCCGGAGCTGTCGTCCCTCAAGGACGTCGGCGAGCTCTTGCAGATCTTCACCAACGTGCTCAACATCGTGCCCGGCCGCGTGATCCTGGCCCTCAACAACAAGGTCCCCAAGTCGGTGGTCAGTCGAGAGGATGTGGTGCGGACGCTGAAGCAGGAGCTCGCGGTCGAGATCGACTTCGACGGCACCAAGCCCGACGAGGCGGCCGTTCGGGGCGAGATCCTCGTTCTCACCGACCCGAAGAGCGCCATCTCGCGCGGCGCCGAGCAGCTGGCTCAGCTGATCGCGGGTACGACCGCCGGAGCCGAGGCTAAGCAGGCCAAGAAGGGGTTCAAGCTAGGCCGGGGCTAACCCCTCACCCTTCGTGGTCGTGGCCCTCTTCCACCGGACTGCCCACCACGGTGTGCTTGTGCTTGGTCGTGCCCGGATCCATATGGATCTCCAGCCGAGCCGCCGGCACTTCATGGCAGACGGCGTCTTCCACCCGTATCGACAGCGCGTGGGCATCTTCCAAAGTCGACTTCGGATTGGTCGCGACGTGCATCACGGCGACCAGCTCCCGCCCGACCCAGCGCACGCGCACGTCGTGGACCTGCAACACGCCATCGACGGATCTGGCCGCGTTCGTGATCTCGTCGACGATCGTCGGGTCGACAGCATCCATCATTCGATAGAAGAGCTGCTTCACCGTCCCGGCCAGGACATAAACGATGGCGAACGTGATGAGGATGCCGGCGATGGGGTCCGCGATCCGCAAGCCAAGACCGGCCAACCCGATCCCGGCGAAGGCGCCTGCCGAGACCAGTGCATCGACACGGGAGTGAATGCCGTCCGCTTCCAGCGACTCCGAACCGATGCCGCGGCCCACCCTGAGCTTGTACTGGGAGACGCCAAGGTTGGCGATCACGCCGATCAGCGCCGCGCCGAGGCTGAGCGGGATGTTGGAGTAGGTCGGTGGGTGCAGCAGCTTGAGCACCGATTCGGCGGCCGCCACCGCAGCGGTCACGATGATAACGACGATGATGAGCAGCGTCGCCACGTCCTCGAAGCGCCCGTAGCCGGAGGAGAATCGCCTGGTTGCCGGCCTACGGACCAGGGCGAACGTGAACAGAAGGATGAAGCTGGTCAGGACGTCGCCCGCGTTGTGGAGCCCGTCGGCCAGCACGCTCGCGGATCCGCTCAAGGCCGAGGCGGTGATCTCCGCCAGGGCGGCGAGGCCCAGCGCCACTGCGCTGACGATGACCGCCCGGACCGCGTCCTTATTGCCGTAGTGCGCCGAGGAGTGCGAATGGCCGGCGCTCATCCCTGAGATTGAATCATGTGAGCGCTGGGACCTCCCGCGGGATACCCGTGGTAACATCCGAAACGTGATCGAACAAGCTGTCGTCTCACTCACCCCCGACGCCCAGCTACGCCTCAAGGAGCTCCTCGCCAAGGAGGGCAACCCTCAGCTGGCGCTCCGGATCTTCGTCAGCGGTGGAGGCTGCTCGGGCATGCAGTACGGCATGGCGTTCGATGACATGCGCCGCCCCGAGGACATCACCATCGACCAGGACGGCGTCCACATCGTGATCGACGACTTCAGCGCCCCCTACATCCGCGGCTCTGAGATCGACTACGTCGACAGTCTCATGGGGGCGGGCTTCACAGTTCACAACCCGAACGCGGTCCACTCGTGTTCCTGCGGCCACTCGTTCGACACCGGCGACGATGCAGGCGGCGCCCAAGCCTGCGGCTGCGGCCACTAACCAGCGTCCGCGCCGGCTTCGTGAATACGTACTGTTGACACTGGGCGTCATCACGCCCATCGGGATCCTGGCCGTCAACGCCTCCGCCTTCGTGATGACCCACCTCTACACATTCCGAGTCGTCATCGCCGGCTGCGCCCTGCTCAGCGGGCTCGTCCTCAACGGGCTGACGGCCTGGTGGCTGCTCCGCCTCGCGAGCCTCCACGCCCAGCCTCTCTACCGCGAGTACCGCACCTGGGCGGTCGGCGTGGCGGTGCTGATCGTCGCCTTGACCGCCGCCGGCGGCGGCTATCTCACGTACCTCGGCCTCGGCGATCCTCACCGGCTGCCTGATTCGCTCTCGATGGTCGTGGCAGCGTTCATGCTTCTGCTTCCCTTCGCGGTCACGTTCGCGGGCCGGCGCATGGCGGGCCTTGGAGGGATCATCCCGGTGGACGAACCGTCTGGACGAGAAAAGCGACGCCGGACTTCCTCATCCGGCCGGCCGACTTCCCCGCAGGCGGGTAAGTAAGAAAAGAGCCCCTCGCCAAGGCGAGGGGCTCCTTTGAGCCGCAGAACCTGAGGGGAGTCGCCCCACCCAGCCCTGCGCGCCACCCTCCCCAACGTGGGGAGGTGGACTTACTTACATCATGTCGCCCATGCCGCCGCCCGGCATGCCGCCGCCACGATTCTTCTCCTCCGGAACCTCGGTCACCATCGCCTCGGTGGTGAGCACCATCGCTGCGATCGACGCGGCGTTCTGCAGCGCAGAGCGCGTGACCTTGGCCGGGTCCACGATGCCGGCCTCGAACATGTTCACGAACTTGTCGTTGAGGGCGTCGTAGCCGAAGCCCGGCTTGCCCTTGCGGACCTCTTCGACGATGACGGAGCCTTCCTTGCCCGCGTTCATGCCGATCTGGCGAAGCGGCTCCTCTAGCGCCTTGCGAACGATATTGACACCAGTCGCCTGGTCGTCCTTCAGGCCCAGCCCGCCGTCGAGCTTCTTCTGCGCGTTCAACAGCACGGTGCCGCCGCCCGCGACGATTCCCTCTTCCACCGCGGCCTTGGTCGCGCTCAGCGCGTCCTCGATGCGGTGCTTCTTCTCCTTCTGCTCCACCTCGGTGGCAGCTCCGACCTTGATCACGGCGACGCCGCCGGCGAGCTTCGCGAGCCGCTCCTGCAGCTTCTCCTTGTCGAAGTCGGACGTGGTCTCCTCGACCTGGGCCTTGATCGACTTGATCCGGGCCTGGATGCCTTCCGGCTTGCCGGCGCCCTCCACGATGGTGGTGTCGTCCTTGGTCACGGTAACCCGGCGGGCCTTGCCCAATTGCTCGACCTTGGTCTGGTCGAGCTTGAGGCCGAGGTCCTCGCTGATGACCTGGCCGCCGGTCAGGATGGCCATGTCTTCGAGCATCGCCTTGCGGCGGTCACCGAAGCCGGGCGCCTTGACGGCGACCGCGGTGAAGGTACCGCGCAGCTTGTTGACGATGAGCGTGGCAAGGGCTTCGCCCTCAACGTCCTCGGCGACGATGAGCAGCGGCTTGCCCTGCTGGACCACGCGCTCCAATACCGGGAGCAGGTCCTGGATCGCAGAGATCTTGCGGTCGGTAATGAGGATGTACGGCTCCTCGAGCACCGCTTCCATGCGGTCGGGGTTCGTGACCATGTAAGCGGCCACATAGCCGCGGTCGAACTGCATGCCCTCGACGACCTCGAGCTCGGTCGCCATGGCCTGGTTGTCCTCGACGGTGATGACGCCGTCCTTGCCAACCTTGTCCATCGCATCGGCGATGAGAGAGCCGATCTGCTCGTCCTGGCTGGAGATCGCCGCCACGTGGGCGACGTCCTCGTGGCCCTTGACGGGCACGGACAGCCTCTTGATCTCATCAACTACGGCCTCGACGGCCTTCTGGATGCCGATCTTGAGCTGCATCGGGTTGGCGCCCGCGGTGACGTTGCGGAAGCCTTCGCTGATCATGGTCTGAGCGAGAAGGGTCGCCGTGGTGGTGCCGTCACCGGCCACGTCGTTGGTCTTCGTCGCCACCTCGCGCAAAAGCTGCGCGCCGGTGTTCTCCATGGCGTCCTTGAGCTCGATCTCGCGCACGATCGTGACGCCGTCATTGGTCACGGTCGGGGCACCGAACTTCTTCTCGAGGACTACGTTTCGCCCCTTCGGTCCGAGCGTGATCCGCACGGCCTGGGCGACGGTGTCGATGCCCTTCTTGAGGGCCTGCCTAGCGTCGACGTCGAAAGTTACTGTCTTTGCCATATACCTTTCCTCTTGCCTTATTTACTTCTTGGCCTTGCCGTTGGAACCGACGATGGCGAGCACGTCCTTCTCGGACACGATCAGGTACTCGATCTCGTCGACCTTGAACTCGTTACCGGCGTACTTGGCGTAAAGCACCTTGTCGCCGACCTTGAGCTCCATCGGCACCTTGGTGCCGTTGTCCAGGATCCTTCCGGTCCCCACTGCCTCGACGATGCCCTCCTGGGGCTTCTCCTTGGCGGTGTCCGGAAGCACGATCCCGCTCTTGGTCCGTTCCTCTTTCTCCACCGGCTTGACCACTACGCGGTCGCCGAGCGGTCTCAGATTCATGTGCACCCCTCCAGGCTGAATTGATTTGGTTGGCAGTCTCCCCGCCCAAGCGCTTAGCACTCGGTGGGGTCGAGTGCTAATTCTACTACCCGCCTGGACTCGGCTGTTAAACCTCGGGGGCGGACTCGGTGTCGGCCTGCCTGATCAGATCCAGAGCCTTGGCCGCCTGGGCGTCGGGGACCATGATCCGGGCATCGGTGAAGTTCATGGCCGCCGAGTAGGCGGTGTCGCCGAAGACTTCAGCCGTGATGTCGTTCGCCTCCAGCACGGCGGCCACCAGGTCTGCCTTCAGCCGGTCCCCGCGGAAGACCTCCTGCCAGCCCTTTGTCGTCATCGTTCCCATCCTAATGAGGGATCGACGACCGTTTTCGTTGCCTGTACTGCTCCACCCGGGAGCCGCGAGGGGCTGCCGGCCTCCCCACGGTGTGGGACCCCACCCGCTTGCGCCCGCTCCGCGGGCGGGAGCGACCTCCCCACGGGGTGGGGAGGCCAGGTGAAGAACCCGGCGGCGGCGATCATCGCGGCGTTGTCGGTGCACAGATCGAGAGGCGGCAGGGTCAAGCGCGCCCGGCCGGCCACAACCTCAGCCGCGCGAGCGCGCAGCATCGAGTTGGCGGCCACGCCCCCGGCGACCACGACCTCGGAAACGTGCGTCTTGGCGAGGGCGAGGTCCAGCTTTTCCAGCAGCGACTCCACCACGGAGTGCTCGAAAGCCGCCGCCAGGTCGGCTTTGACCTGGGACGTGACGCGGTCGCCAAGGTCGCGTAGGCGGTACAGGAGGGCCGTCTTCAACCCGCTGAAGCTGTACTCGAGGCCGGGAAGCGACGGCTTTGGCAGGGGCTGCCGGCGCCGGTCGCCGGTCCTGGCGAGACGATCTAGCGCAGGCCCGCCCGGGTAGCCGAGGCCGAGCATCCGCGCCGCCTTGTCGAATGCCTCCCCGGCCGCATCGTCGCGGGTGCGGCCGATGACCTCGAACCGGCCGTGCTCGGGCATGCTCACGAGGTCTGAATGCGCGCCGCTGACGACCAGGCCCAGGAGCGGTGGCTCCAGGTCGGGGCGGGCCAGCATGGCGGCGTAGATGTGGCCCCACAGGTGGTTGACCCCGACGATCGGTCGGGACCACGATGCGCTCAGCCCTTCGGCGACGCCGACGCCAACCAGCAGGCAGCCGGCCAGGCCCGGGCCGCGCGTGACCGCGATGAGGTCGACGTCATCCGGGGCCGCGCCGGCGCCTTCGAACGCGAGGTCGACCAGGTGAGGCAGCCGTTCGA
This sequence comes from Candidatus Dormiibacterota bacterium, assembly GCA_035473835.1. Taxonomy (GTDB): domain Bacteria; phylum Chloroflexota; class Dormibacteria; order Dormibacterales; family Dormibacteraceae; genus UBA10449. The sequence continues at coordinate 6,724 of DATINX010000028.1, forward strand.
GATGGTCGCGCGCGGCAAGCTCGGGGACCACGCCTCCGAATTCCTTGTGCAGGTCGACCTGGGAGTGGATGACGTTGGAGAGCACCCTCCGGCCACCGTCGACGAGCGCGACAGAGGTCTCGTCGCACGAAGTTTCGATTCCGAGTGTCAGCGGCAGAGTGGTCTGCCCCACCCGGCGCCCACGAAGTCTTCGACTTCGCGGGGGCCCCGGCGCGCCGTCCTCCCCGCGGGGTGGGGAGGTGACTTTCTAATTACTGCCTTCGCCCTTTGTCAGGAGCTCCCGGCGGAGGCCGCGGACCTCGGAGTCGATTCGCTCCAGGTTGGCTTCATAGGCGCGGCGGAATCGAGGCGAGTGGATCGAGTCGGACCACATAACGATGGCGTCCTCGCCGTTGTCGGTGTAGTAACCCTTGCGCCGGCCGATCACCTTGAAGCTGAAGCCCTCGTACATGTGCATGGCGTTTTCGTTTGAGGTGCGCACTTCCAGCGTCACCCACTTGGCGCCCATGTCGTACGCGGCCTGGATGAGCCCGGCGAAGATGATCCGGCCGTAGCCATGGTGGTGAAGCTCGCGGCGGACGCCGATCGTGGTGACGTGGGCCTCGTCGTACATGCGCCACATACCGCCATAGCCGATGATCGTCGGATCGAGCTCCGAGGCGATGCGCGACGGCGGCCTGTCCGGTAGGCCCTCCTCGCGCAGCACGACATAGTGCGCGCTCGAGCGCGAGGCGAGCTCTCGGTAATACGCGTTGCGCGGCCACGGCGTGGCGAAGATCTCTCGCTCGATCTCTTGGACCGTCGCAATGTCCGGCTCGCGCATTATCTCCAGCGCCAGCTGGTGACGAAGCTGAACCATGGTCAGGGTGTGCGAGCGGAAAAGGACTGCATGTATTCGAGTTTGAGACTACCATAGGCCACTTCAGGCGCCGATTCCACGAGTCTTGCCGCCGCCGCGCCAAAAGAAAGCAGGTCATCCTGGGGCGCCATCCGCAGTCCGGCCGCAAGTAGCGCGCGCTCAGTCTCCGGCCGCAGCCAGCCGGCCACCGGCCAAGTGCGAGGAAGCTCGCCGGGCTCGGCCAGCCCGGGCCGCCCTCCTGGTGCCAGGTGGTAAACGCGGCCGCGGCCCGCCTCGGCGACCGCCAGGACGCCCATATCGCTCCTCGCGGCCTGGAGGCCCAGGTTCGCAAGCGCGACTATCGGGACCTTCAAGCCCATCGCCAGGCCCAGACCGAACGACACGCCCACCCGGAGTCCCGTGAAGGATCCCGGGCCCGTCGCGACCGCGACGCGGCTGATGTTCCGATTGCCCGCGATGGCCCTGTAGCGCGCCGGTAGGTCGAATCCCGGGCCCGACTGGTCGACCTGCTCTTCGACAACGCGTTTCCCATCGAGAAGCGCGAGCGCCGAACGCGCCGACGACGTGTCGATGACCAGGATCACCGGCGGAGGTCGCGTTCTACGCGCAGGCGCCGGCGGTCGCCACCGAGGTGCTCGATCGAGATGAGCGCGGCTTCATCGCTGTCGATCCGCTCGCCCCACTCGACCACAACCGCGCCCGCGTCGAGCAGCTCCTCGAGGCCGAGGTCGCCGAGCCCATCCTGGCTCTCCAACCTGTACAGGTCGACGTGGGCCAGCTGCAGCCGCCCCGGGTAGATGCGGACGAGCTGGAACGTCGGGCTGGCCACTGGAGCCGTGGAGCCGCTGCCACGGGCGACTCCGCGCACGAACGTCGTTTTGCCAGCCCCAAGTTCGCCCGTGAGCAGTACCAGGTCGCCCTTACGCAAACGACGACCGAGCCGCTCGCCGGCAGCTTCGGTCTCCGCCGGCGACGACGTCTCAAGCAAAGTGGTCGTAGCCACTCCGGCTCAGCACGATCGGCCTGCCGCTCGCGTCGACCACCTGCACGACCTTCTCGGCCGTCAAGACGCCGATCGGCGTGAGGCCCGCCGCTTCGACCAGGTTCACAGGCCCCACGCAGACGAGCTCGGCCTCTTCCCCGCTCGTCAGCGCGTCCTCGCGGGTCGCGCCGCCGGCACAGGGGACCTCGTCGCCCCGAATGACGCACCCGGCGCCCGAGAAGTCGGCGAACTTCTCCATCTCTCGCATCAGCCCGTCCGAGATGTCGCCGCAGCAGAGCCCGGCCTGGTTCAATCGGCGGCCTTCGTCCAGCCGCGGCAGCAGGCGGAGGGCCAACCGCTCGCGCAGCGCCACCGCAGCGGCCCCTAGCGGCCCGCTGACGGCCACGGCCCATCCCGGCCGTGCCTCGCTTCGCGCCAGCGGCCGGACGGCGGCGCGGCCGACCACCGTGATCGAGAGGACAGCGGGCCCGTCGATGGCGCTCATGTCCCCACCGACGATGCTCAGGCTCAGGCCTTGGGCCAGGTCTTGCATGCCGCGGTACAGCTCGACCAGGTCGTCGGCGCGCCACGATCGTGGCAGCGCGACCGATGTGAGCGCCCACGAGGGCGTGGCGCCTTTGGCCGCGAGGTCGCCGAGCGCCAGTGCGAGCGCCCGCCAGCCCGCGTCCTCGGCACCCATCCAGGTCAGGTCGAAATGAATGCCTTCGACGGACAGGTCCGTGCTCGCGACAGTGAAGGCCCCGTTCTCCCTCCACACCGCGGCGTCATCCTGCCCGGCGGTGATCTCAAACCCGCCGGTGGTCAGGAACGGCATGATCCGCCGTAGCAGCTCGGACTCCCCCGTGCCCTCGGCCCGCGTCACGCGTCCAGCATGGCACGCAGGCGCCGAGTGGCCGATTCAGGGTCGCTTGCCTCCGCGATGGCACGAATGACGCAGACCCGCCGCAGCCCGAGCGCGGCCAGCTGGGCGACGTTCGACTCCTCGATCCCGCCAATCGCGAACACTGGAACTTTCACGGCGGCCGCGACGGCCGCCACACCGGCTGGGCCGATGACGCCCTTCTCCTTCTTGACCGGGGTCGCGAAAGCGGGGCCGCTCCCGAGATAGTCGGCCCCCGCCCTCACGGCCGCGCCGGCTGCCGCCGGGCTTGAGGCTGAAGCTCCGATCAGAAAGCCGGCGGGGGCGACGGCGCGGGCCGACTCGACGCTCACGTCGTCGGGGCCCAGATGGACGCCATCGGCGCCGGCGATCAGCGCGATGTCTGCGTGGTCGTTGACGATGAGCAGCACGCCTGCCTCGGTGGTCACCTCGCGCAGGCGCCTGGCCAGCTCCAGCAGCTCGCCTCGCGCGAGCGTCTTGTGTCTCATTTGCAGGACGTCTGCCCCGCCCCGCACGGCTGCGCGCCCCAGTGCGACGACCTCTTCGGCGGCCCGGTCGGGGGTGATGACGTAGAGCCGGGCCGAGTAAAGCTGCTCAGATCCCTTCATCGTTAGTCGTTCGCCCCACCCGGCTGCGCTCGCTGCGCAAGCGGAGCCGTCCTCCCCACGGTGTGGGGAGGTGAAATCAACTCAAGATTTGGCGGAGCTTCTCTCGGAAGGCTGCGGGGGCCTTGTCCTGCTCGCAGCACACCTTGACCAGGCGCTTCATGCTCGCTTGGAACTCGTAGTTGTCCGCGCACGGGGGGCATCCTTCGAGGTGAAGCTGGAGCTCGAGCATCTCGGTGTTGCTGAGCTCCCTGTCCAGGTAGCTGTCGAGTTTCTCACTACAGTCGCTGCAATTCATTGCTGGGGCACCTCCTTGGTGCCGTTGGCGCGCACGATACCGGATTCGACCGCGTAGTCATATAGGGATTTCTGGAGCTGCTGGCGCGCTCGGTGCAGCCGCGACATGACCGTCCCGATGGGCACCCCAAGCGTCTGAGCCGCGTCCTTGTAGGAAAAGCCTTCGACATCGACCAGGAGGACCACCTCCCGGTGCAGGGGCGGCAGCTGCTCGACGGCGGCTACGACTTCGGAGGCAGCCAGCTTGTCCAGCACGTCCGCCTCGGGCTTGGCGCCCTCGTCGCGAAGCTTGTCGTAGAGGACGAACTCACCGACGTCGTCAAGGCTGACGTCCTCTTTGCGGGAGCCTTTGAAACGGTCCCAAAAGAGGTTGCGCATGATGGCGAAGAGCCAGGCTTTCATGTTGGTGCCCTGCTGGTAGCTGTGCTGGTACCGCAGCGCACGCAGGTACGCCTCCTGCACCAGGTCCTGCGCCGAGTCGGGGTCCCGCGTCAGACGCAGTGCGCCCCGATAGAGCGTGTCCAGGTGTGACAGTGCCTCTTCCGCGAAGGCAGTTTGTGCGGGACTCTCCGCCATCAGTAGTGCCAGTTTAGGGTCACCTGCCTTGCGTCATCTGGAATCACAAGGGGGTCGCGGCTATTCCGAATAGCGCCTCTCGACGCGTGGACCGAGGCTGGTCAGCACCTCGTAGGAGATGGTGCCGGACCACTCCGCCACCTCTTCAGCGGTGATCCGGCCCTCGCCGTCGCGACCTATCAGCGTCGCGACATCGCCCACCTGGACGCCCGGGATGTCGGTCACGTCGAGGGTGATCGCGTCCATGCTGACCATGCCGATCAGGGGTGCACGCCGCCCGTTGACCAGGAGGTCGCCGCGGTTGGCGCGAGCGCGGGAGACACCGTCGGCGTAGCCGATTGCGACGGTGGCAATCCGGCTC
>DATINX010000029.1:0-12392 GCA_035473835.1 Candidatus Dormiibacterota bacterium
GTCGCGAAGGCTCACGCCGGTGAAGCTTCCCGTGCTCATCAGCGGCCCGCCGACGTCGTTGCTGACGCACTCCATCGTCACGTACTCGGTCGTGCTGGGAAGGGCGCGAAGATCGGCCAGCGAAAGCTTCAAGTGCTTGTCAACCACACCGCCGACGGTAAGGCTCCAGGTGTTCCCGTCCACGACCGGGTCGCCGATATTCTTGGAGAGGACATAGAAGTTGGCGACCGGTGTGATCTCAGGTGATGCCCCGCTGAGTACCGCCTCGGGTGGGTTGAAGATCGCCTGATTCCAGGCCGGCAGCAGCCGTAGCCCGAGTGTGCCGAGGCTGATGGCGCCGATGGCGATGGGGATGGCTCCGATCGTGCGCCTGCGGCCAGGGTCGGCCGCGTCAGGCAGCCCGCTGCCCGCGCCCATCTGCAGGATCATGCCGTACACAGCAAACAGCACGGCCCAGACGAGGGGAGTGGTAGGGCCGTCGTTGAGGCCGAGAAACCCGGCTCCTGAGAGGGGGAGCAGCAGCATCACTACGACCAGCCAGCCCAGGAAGGCGAAAACGAGAGCCGATTGCCCGAACCGCCACCTCCTGCTCGTAACGGCCCAACCGGCTCCGAGGACTCCCAGTCCGGCGATCATGGCGACGATCAGCCCAAGCTCCTCGACCACTTTGCCCGCGTGCTGCAGGGTGTCGATCAGGAAGCCGAAGACGAAGCCGGGCATGATCGCCAACAGGGGCCCGCTGAGCGCCTGCGGAAGCGGGCGCAGGCCGAGGAACGTGTTCGCCAGGTACATCAGGGCGACCAACGCCAGCCCGCCCAGCGCGCCCCACCAGAATCCCCGCAGCGCCGCGTGCCTGGGGCTTTCGATTGCCATCAAAGTTGAATTACCAACTGAAGATACGGGCAAGGGAAATTAAGTGAGCGCACAAAGGTGAACGCTTTGCTGCTTAAATCGGCTTACCGGATGCCCGCTCCGATCGTTGCCGAAGATCTGTATCGGTTTCGCTGGATCGACCACGTCCGGCTGAGCCCCGACGGGGAGCGCGTCGCCTACCAGATTGGCTGGGCCGACCCCGAGGTCCGGCAGAACCGCAGCCGGATCGTGATCCGGCGCCTGCTCGAACCGGAGCCGGTTGAGGTCACCGCCGGGCCGCGCCGCGATCACTCGCCCGAATGGTCTCGGGACGGCAACCGCATCGCTTTCGTGAGCCGCCGAGGTGCCGCGGACCAGGTATTCGTGCTCGACCTGTCCGAAACTGGGGAAGCTCTCCAGGTCACCTCGATGCCGGAGGGCGCAGGCAGCCCGGCCTGGTCCCCCGACGGAACCAAGATCGCCTTCATCGCCGCGGTCTTGAGCGACCCGGACGGCGTGGTCGACGACCCCCGGCCGCCCGAGAATCGCGAACAGCTTCGACGCGCCCCGGTCGCCCGCATCGCCCGACGTCTCGACTACAAGCACGACGGCCAGGGTTATGTCGACGGCCGCTACCACCATCTCTTCGTAGTGTCCGCGGCGGGCGGCGACGTTACGCAGCTCACGAGCGGTACGTGGGATGTGACCGGCTTCGACTGGTCGCCCGACGGCACCAAGCTCGTGGTGGCGGGCAACGCCGAGCCCAACGCAGATGTTCAAAGAGCGCTCAACCTCTATCTGGTCGACCTCGCGGGAAGGCGGTCGAAGCTGGTCGGCGGCTTCTACCTCGGCTTCCCCTCGTGGTCCCCGCGCGGCGACCAGATCGCGTTCGTCGCCCCCAACGGCCTCGACGCTGGGCTCATGGAGCGGCTCTGGATCGTGCCGTCGACCGGCGGCGATCAGCGCTGCCTCACGATCGGCCTGGATCAGGGGGTGGGCGACAGCCTCATCACGGACATGCGCGCGGGTCACAGCACGCGCCTGGCATGGTCGGCAGAGGGCGACCGCCTCTACTTCCAGTCCAGCGGGCCCGGCGTCAGCGGTGTGTACTCGTGCGACCTCCAGGGCAACGTCCGACCCGAGGTGGGCGGCCAGCGTCGCGTGTACGACTTCGACGTGGGCTCGGGTGTGATCGCCTTCTGCGCGTCGGACGTCAACCACCCCGGCGAGCTCCATATGGTGACCGAGGGGGCCGAGGCGCGCATCACAGACCTCAATCCTTGGCTCCGCGAGCGCTATGTGGCCCAGCCGGAGCGTGAGTCGTTCATGGCGCCGGACGGCTGGGTGGTCGAGGGCTGGATGCTCCGGCCCGACAACTTCGATCCCGCGCGCAGGTATCCACTGATCCTCGAGATCCACGGCGGTCCGCACGGGCAGTACGGGTGGGCCTTCGTGCACGAGATGCAGGTCCTGGCCGGCATGGGCTACATCGTCCTCTACGTCAACCCTCGCGGCTCCGACGGATACGGCGAGCACTTTCGGCGCCAGGTCGTGCGCGACTGGGGCGGCAAGGACTACCTCGATCTCATGGCGGCGCTGGACCAGACCATCGAGCGCACCGACAGCGTCGACGTGAGCAGGATGGGCATCGGCGGCGGCTCCTACGGCGGTTATATGACGAACTGGGCGATTGGGCAGACCAACCGCTTCTCCGCTGCCGTCGCGATGCGGTCGATCTCCAACCTCGTCAGCGAGTACGCCCAGCACGACGTGGTCCTGTGGGGAGCGCTGGAGCTCGGGCCGCCACCGTGGCCGGATCTCGACGAGCTGTGGAGGCGATCGCCCATCCGTTACGTGCAGAACATCCAGACGCCGCTGCTGCTCACCTGCGGCGAGATGGACCTGCGCTGCGCGATCTCGCAATCCGAAGAGCTCTTCGGCGCCATGCGGTTCCTGGGCAAGACGGTCGAGATGGTGCGGTTTCCGGAGGAATCCCATGACCTCTCTCGCACCGGGCGGCCAGATCGCCGGGTCGAGCGGCTGAAGCGCATCGCTGCGTGGTTCGAGCGGTTCCTCGGGACGGCCTCCACCGAAAAGGTGGCGGACGCCGACACGCAGGTGCTCCCGGTCCCGCACATGGACGAGGCTGCAGCCGCCGGCGAGGCCGCGCCGACCACCGTCCTCGAGACCATCCATATGGAGGCGGCGACAGAGGTCATTCGCACCACCGTCCTGGAAGAGCAGCCGACGGAGGTGGAGGCGGCGGCCGCGGAAACCCCGGTTGCCGAGGCAGAGCCGGCGCCCATGTCCGAGCGCGAGCCGGAGCCCGAGCCCGAGCCAGAACCGGTCCCCGAGCTCGTGGCACACGAGGCGGAGGCAGTTGCTGAGCCGGTCCCCGAGGCGGCCGACTCTGCGGACACGGGCGATACGCTCGTTGAGGAGCCGTTTCCAGTCGAAGCCGATGCGGCCCCGGTTTTCCCGGAGCCTGAGCCGGTCTTTCCGGAACCCGCTCCGATCGAGGAATCGGCGCCCGCCCCTTCGGAGGAACCCGAGGCGCCGCCCGCTTCATCCGAGCCGTGGGTGGTGACGCAGGCGCCGGAGCCCCGCGTCGCGGAACCCGAACCAGAGCCGTGGGCGGCGACGCAGGTGCCGGAACCCGCGGTTGCGGAACCCGAGCCCGAGCCCTGGGCGGCGACGCAGGTGCCCGAACACAGTGCGGTGCAGCTTTCGCCCGAGCCCTGGACGGCGACCCAGGTGCCGGCACCCGCGGTCATGGAGCCTGAATCCGAATCGGCGGCGGTGCCGGCACCCGAGCCCGAGCCTGAACCCGAGGCGGTGACCGCCGAGCCCGAGCCCGAGCTCGAACCTGTGGTGGCCGCTTCAGAACCGCCGCCGCCCAACCCAAGCGTCACCTCGACGATGCTCAGATGGCCTACGTCCTCCTCGATTCCAGAGCTGCAGGAAAACGGAAAGAGCGAAACCGGCGAGGCCGCGACCTCGATCATCCCAGCCTGGCAGCCGGCCGAAATACCGTCCGAGAGCAAGCGGACCGTGTCACTCCAGGCGATGCCGCCGGAGTCGATCGCCGCGGGCGAGCCGTTCCTGGCCAAGCTCAGCTTCGAGAGCGGGCCGTTTGCCGGGCGGGTCGTGGCCCTACCGAGTCAGATGGTCACGGTCGGGCGCGCCCCCGACAACGACCTCGTCGTCGGCGATCCCGCGACGTCCGGCCGCCACGGCCGCATCGAGATGCGCGCGGGAGCGTTCTGGATCAGCGACCTCGGGAGCACCAACGGCACGCTCGTCAACGGCGAGCCGGTGATCGAGAGGCAGCTGTCCGACGGCGACCTCATCGCCATCGGCCAGAACACGATCCGCTTCACCCTCGAGGAGTAACTCCAGAACAGAGTCTGGAATGGCGGCCGGGTTTTCCCTTATTTCGTAGCTAGAGCGGTGCACTTCGCCGCCGCCTCGCGGAGGCAGGCGGCGAAATCCTCGACATCGCTGACGATGCCAGGGTCGGCGGTCAGCCCGAAATAAGCGGCGCCGTTGTAAGAGACGATCGCGACGCCGAGACCCATCGACGGATAGAGCGGGGCGAACGGCCATACCTCCAGCAGCTGAGCGCCGCCGGAGTAGAGAGGGAACTGCGGCCCGGGGATGTTGGTCACGTTGATGTTCGCGCCTGCCTGCGGATTGGACATGAGCCTGCCTGCGAGCACGAGCAGGGTCGGCGGCGCCCAATCCGCCAGCCCGGCGAGCTTGTCGGCTGCGACTGCCTGGCGCGTGCGCTTCAGGTCGCCGGTCGTGACTTTGATCCGGCGCAGCCGCTCATCCATCATGAGGTCGCCCGTCGGCAGCTCGAGGACCATGCCGCTGATCTGGTTGCCGGCGCGGCCTCGCGCATCGTCCGCGCGGACGCTGACGGGACAGAAGACGCGCACCGTCTCGGGCACACGCACACCACGTGTCTTGAACCATCGATGGAGCCCTTCCGACACCACGGCGAGCACCGCATCGTTGACGGTGCATCCGTACCGATCTTTCAATGCCTTGAAGGCCGCCAGCGACACCTTCAACCCGCGCCCCGTGCGCTGTGGCCCGATCTTTCGGTTGAAGAAGAGATCCGGGCGCGGCGTGACGATCTTGCGGCCGACATTGAGCAGGCCGGTCCACGGCATGTGCGTCGTATTCCAGATCGCGGGCACTCTCGAGCGCTCGGACTTCGCGGCCGGTCCGAAGTTCCACAGCATCGGCCGGATGAGCTGCCAGTCCGACGGCGGCGGTCGCGGCTGCCATTCTTCCGCGGGCGGCTCGGGGGTGTAGCCCTCCGGTGAGACGTCGAGCAGGAGTGTGAGGATGTCGACGCTTGACACGCCGTCGACCATGGCGTGATGCGCGCGGTTGACGATCACGACGCGGCCGCCTCTCAGCCCCGTGACGATCGTCATCTCCCACAACGGCCGCCGCATATCGAGCGGGCGCGAAAGGATCCGCATCACCAACTTGCGCAGCGTGCCGCCATCGCCGGGCGGCGCCAGCACCTCGCGCCGAACGTGCGCCCCAAGATCGAAATGAGGGTCGTCGACCCACACCGGGTGGGCCAGGTGCAGCGGCGCGTGATGGATGCGCTGACGGTATCGAGGCACGAGGTGAATCCTTTCCTTGATCGTCTGCTCGACCCCTAGCGCACCTCGCCCCCCCGGCAACTGCGATTCGCCCTCGAAGACGTATACCGTGCCGAGGTCGAGCGGGGTCTGGGGCCGCTCGGCATACAGAAACCATGCATCGCGTGCGGTGAGCGGCTCGTAAAAAGGGTGGGCGTTCGCGGCCACTCGCTGATCCTAGGTGGTCAACCCCGCCTGTGGCGAGGCGCGGCTAGTCTTGCAGAAATGAACGGCGCGGTAGCGCAGATCTGGCGCTATCCGGTCAAGTCGATGGCCGGCGAACGGGTGGCTTCGTGCTTCGTTGCCGAGACCGGTCTGGAGGGAGACCGCCGATGGGCAATGGTCGACGGCGAGGCGAACCGCGCGGGCAAGCTGCTGACGATCCGTCAGGTGGAACGCCTGCTCCGCTTTCGGGCCAGGCTCGTCGATGACGGCGCCGAGGTCGTCACGCCGGAGGGTGAAACCCGCCCGCTCGATGCGCGCCTGGTCGCTGCCCTCGCCCACGAAACGTCGCGGCCTCTGCTCCTTCGCGACGCGGCGGGCGGCAACCACGACGATTCGCCGGTCCTGGTCGTCAACCTCGCCACAGTCGCCGCCTTCGGCGTGGCGGCCGGCGTCGAGGTCGACACCCGACGCTTCCGAGCCAACCTCTACGTGGAAGGGCTCCAGCCGGAGGAAGAGCTGCGTTGGTTGGGTCGCAGCATCCGTGCCGGCGGCTCGCAGCTCGAGGTCGTGAGTCGCTGCGAGCGCTGCGTCGTCATCACGCGGCATCCCGACACCACCGAGGCTTCGCCCGAGCTGCTGCGTGTGCTGACGGAAACAAGCGATACGTGCATGGGCGTGTACTGCCGGGTTTCCCGACCCGGGATGGTCGCCGCCGGCGATCCCTGCGGTCCGGACTAAGCTAACTGCACTGCGAAGAGATTCCGTTTGGGTGAGGAGGAGCAATGGCGGTCAAGGCTTTCTCGGACGAGTGGGCCAAGCAGTTCAAGGACGAGGTGAACCGGTCGAGCACGTACAAGTCGGCGGCCAAGGGCTGGAAGTGGACCGTCGGCCTGGTGGTCGAGGCGGAGCCTGACAAACACTTCCCCGAGTCGAAGGGAATCGTCATGGACCTGTTCGACGGCGACGCCAGGGATGTCACCGTCGGGCCGGCGTCCGCCGCGCAGAAATGCGATTTCGTCATCACCGCGCCCTACTCTCGCTGGAAGGAGGTGGCGACGAAGCAGCTCGACGCCACTAGGGGCATGCTGCAGGGCAAACTCAAGCTGAAGGGCGACCTGCCGACGATCGTGCGCTACACCAAGGCCTCGCAGGAGATGACGGAATGCACGACGCGGGTCGCAGTCGAATGGCCCGACGAAAAGTAAAGTCGGAGGGTTCTGCGGGCGCCGCCAGGGGTGAGGCGGCTCCCAAACTCGACGTCGACAGCCGGGCGCTTGTCACATATGCGGATGACGAGCCGAGCGCATTTGCGTCCATGCTCGGCGGCCTGATCGAGGCCAACGTCCGGAGCCGGCCCGAGAAGGAGCGCGACTTCAGGCAGCTGGTGGCGCGGGTCGGCATCTTCGTGACCGACATCAACGAGGGCGTCACGCTCGATTTCAAGCGGGGCAGGCTCGTCGTTCACAACGGCCTCAGGCCGCGGCGCACCCTGACAATCCGCGCCGACGCTGACACAGTCATGAACCTGAGCAACCTCAAGATCGGCCTGTTCGGGCTGCCGGTGTACTACGACGGCGTGGGGAGGAGCATCGCCGCGAAGCTGCTGCGCGGCAGCCTCAAGATCGATGGACTCCTGCCCAACGTCCTGACCCTCAACACGGTGACGCGCATCTTCTCCGTTCAGTGAATCACGAGGCCGATCTGCCCCTCCCTGACCCTCCCCGCGGGCCGGGGAGGTCAGTAATACGCTTGGCAGTCGTTGGTGCCGGCTCAATGGGAGCCCAGATCGCGCAGCAGGCCGCGTTCCACGGCCTCGACGTGATGCTCCACGACCAGAGCCAGGAGCAGTTGCGGAAGGCGGCGGCTTCGAATCGCGGCCATTTGATGCGCCGGGTCGAAAAAGGCAAGCTGTCCGATGCCGACGCCACCGTGGCGCTCGAGCGCGTTCAGATGACACGCGACCTCGCGGAAGCGGTGGGCGAGGCGGACTTCGTCATCGAGGCCGTTTTTGAGGACCTCGGCATCAAGCGCGCGGTGTTCGCCGAGCTGGACAGGCTCGCGCCGGAGCGCGCCGTCCTCGCCAGCAACTCGTCGACGATGGGGATCAGCAAGATCGCCGCCGGCACCGCGCTGCCCGAGCGGTGCGTCAGCATGCACTTCTTCTACCCGGTGCTGGTGATGGACCTGGTCGAGGTGGTGCGCGGCCCCGAGACCTCTGACGATACCGTCGAGCGGGCCATGTCGATGGCCCGCCGGATGGGCAGGACGCCTGTCCTCATCAACAAGGAGATCGACGGTTTCATCGTCAATCGCATCCTGCATGCAGCTACCCAGGAGGCTTATCGCCTTTTCGATGCGGGAGTGGCGAGCTTCGAGGACATCGACGTTGCGGTCGAGAAGGGGCTGAACTGGCCGATGGGCCCGTTTCGCCTCGGCGACTTCAGCGGCCTCGACGTGACCTACAACGCGCGGCTGCACATGTTCCAGTCGACCGGTGATGAGCGGTACTGGCCGTCGCGGCAGCTCGAGGCGAAGGTCAAGGCGGGAAAGCTCGGGCGGAAGTCTGGCGAGGGCTGGTACAAGTACTGACGTGCTCAGTGGAATCCACCACGTCGGGATCGCGGTGGCGGATCTCGACGCGTCGATAGGCCTGTACCGCTCGGCTCTCGGCGCGGAGCTCGTCCATCGCGAGCGGAATGAGTCGGAGGGGTTGGAGGCGGCCTTCCTACGCACGGGCTCCGGCGAGGTCGAGCTGATGGCCGCGACTCGCGCGGAGTCACCGGTGGGCAAGTTCCTCGCCAAACGCGGGCCAGGCCTGCACCACGTTGCCTACGCCGTCGCGGACATCGGACAGGCACTCGAGCAGATGCGCGCCGCGGGCGCCGAGCTGATCGATGCCTCACCCCGTAGGGGCATGCACGGCTCGCTGATCGCATTCGTGCATCCCAAGACGATGGGCGGCGTCCTCACCGAGCTGGTCGAAACATGACAGAGGTGAGCAACGACTCCGGCCTGCCCCTCAAACCGGTCTACAAGCCTGAAGACAGGAGCGGCGAAGAGCCGCCTCCGGGGGTCTTTCCGTTCACCCGCGGCATCCACAAGGACATGTACCGCGGCCGTCTGTGGACGATGCGCCAGTACGCCGGCTTCGGCACCGCCGCGGAGTCGAACAAGCGCTACCAGTTTCTCCTGAAGGAAGGACAGACCGGTCTCTCGGTTGCGTTCGACCTGCCGACGCAGATCGGCTACGACTCCGACGACCGCATGGCCAACGGCGAGGTGGGGAAGGTGGGCGTCGCGATCGACTCGCTGGAGGACATGGAGATCCTGTTCAAGGGCATCCCGCTGGACCGGGTCTCCACGTCGATGACGATCAACGCCACGGCCGCCATGCTCCTACTCCTCTACCAGCTCGTGGCGGAGAAGCAAGGCTGCCCGCCCGAGAAGATCACCGGCACGGTCCAGAACGACATCCTCAAGGAGTACGCGGCGCGTGGCACCTACATCTTTCCGCCGGCGCCGTCGATGCGTCTCGTGACCGACCTGTTCGCGTACTGCCAGGACAACCTCCCGAACTGGAACACGATCTCCATCTCCGGCTATCACATCCGCGAGGCCGGCTCGACCGCGGCGGAAGAGATCGCATTCACGCTCAGCCACGCGATCGCGTACGTCGAGGCGGCGCAAGCGGCGGGCCTCACCGTCGATGATTTCGCGCCGCGGATCTCATTCTTCTTCGCGGCGCACATGGACTTTTTCGAGGAGGTCGCGAAATTTCGCGCCGCACGCCGCATGTGGTCGCATGTGATGCGCGACCGGTTTGGCGCGCGGGACGAGCGCTCGCTGGCGTTGCGGTTCCACACGCAGACCGGCGGCGTCACACTCACCGCGCAGCAGCCGCTGAACAACGTCGTCCGCACGGCCCTCGAGGCCATGAGTGCCGTCCTTGGCGGCACGCAATCGCTGCACACGAACGCATATGACGAAGCGCTTGGTTTGCCGTCTCAGAGCGCCGCCGAACTCGCCCTGCGCACGCAGCAGGTGATCGGCTACGAGACGGCCGTGCCGCAGGTCGCCGATCCCCTGGGTGGGTCTTACTACGTCGAGAACCTCACGGATCGCGTGGAGGAGGAGGCGCGCGCGATCATGGCTGAGATCGACGAGCGCGGCGGAGCTGTGAAGTGCATCGAGTCGGGATGGACGCAGCGGCGGATCGCTGACAGCGCTTATCGATTCCAGACGAGGATCGAAGCGGGGGAGCGCCTCGTGGTCGGCGTCAATCGCTACGCGACCGATGGCGAGGACAAGGTCGAGATCATGAGGGTCGGGCCGCGCCACCAGACGGCGCAGGCGCGCGCGTTGAAGAGGCTTCGCGCCGGTCGCGACCCCGACCTTGTCGCTCGTCGGCTGGCGGATATTGAAGACGCGGCCCGTGGAACCAGGAACCTGATGCCCCCGCTGAAGGGGGCGCTCGCGGACTACGTCACCATCGGCGAGTGCTGCGCGGTGCTGCGCAAGGTCTGGGGCGAGTATCAGGCCCCCGCGCTGGCGTGATGACAAGGAGGACCAAATGCCTGATTACCCCGCGGTGATCCCGATGATCGCTTACGAGGACGGACCCAAGGCGATGGACTGGCTGGCGGCCGCATTCGGCTTCAAGGAGCGCATGCGCATGGTCACGCCGGATGGCCGGCTCAGCCATGGAGAGATGGAGGCCGGCGACGGTCTGATCATGCTTGCCACGCCGAGCCCGGACTACGAGGCGCCGAAGAAGCATCGCGAGAGCTGCGAACAGGCTGGGAAGTGGTCGTCGGTGCCGTACATCATCGACGGCGTGCTGGTTTACGTTCCCGATGTCCCAGCGCACTACGAGCGCGCCCGCGAGGCCGGCGCGAGAATCCTTTCCGAGATCGATCTGGACGAAAGGGCGAAGCGCTATCGCGTCGAGGACATCGAAGGCCATCGGTGGATGTTCATGGAGCGCGAGTGATGCCATCTACCCCGAAGAACCCCAAAGTCGATCCGCTCAACCAGCTGCGCCAGCGCAAGTACGAGGCCGGCCACGGCGATGCGGAAGCCTTCAACCGGCAGCACGCGAAGCACAAGCTCACCGCACGCGAGCGCATCTCTCGACTCGTCGACCGCAACTCGTTCGAGGAGATCGACATCTTCGCCACCCACCGCGCGCAGGGCTTCGGCCTGGAATCGAAACGGGTGCCAGGGGATGGGGTCGTGACCGGCATGGGCAAGATCGACGGCCGCGACGTGGTGCTGTTCAGCCACGACGCCTCCGTCTTCGGCGGCTCGCTCGGTGAGGTCTTTGCCGAGAAGGTCATCAAGGTGATGGACATCGCTCTGCGGAACCGGATTCCCATCATCGGCATCAACGACTCCGGCGGCGCCCGCATCCAGGAAGGCGTCGTGTCGCTGGCCGGCTATGCGGAGATCTTCTGGCGCAATGTCGAGTCGAGCGGCTTGATCCCTCAGCTCAGCCTGATCCTCGGACCATGCACCGGCGGCGCCGTCTACTCGCCGGCGATGACTGACTTCACGTTCATGGTCCATGAGCTCGGCTACATGTTCATCACCGGCCCAGAGGTCATCCGGGTCACCACCGGCGAGGACGTGACGTTCGATTCGCTTGGCGGCGCCGAGGTGCACAACGTGAAGTCCGGGGTGGCGCATTTCCTCGCGGAGTCGGAGGGCGAGTGCTTCACCCAGGTGCGGCGCCTCTTCTCCTTCATCCCCCAGAGCAGCGACCAGCAGCCGCCAACCGTGGCCGCGACCGACGACCCCGAGCGCGCGGCGCCTGGACTCGCGACGGTCATCCCCGACAACCCCAAGGAGCCCTATGACATCAAGGACGTGATCGGCATGGTCGTCGACCACGGCGATTTCTTCGAAGTCCAAACCTTTTTCGCCATGAACATCGTGGTCGGCTTCGCGCGGCTGGACGGCCATCCTGTCGGGGTCGTGGCCAACCAGCCGAAGGTGATGGCGGGTGCGCTTGACATCAACGCATCGGTGAAAGCGGCGCGATTCGTTCGCTTCTGTGACGCCTTCAACATCCCGCTGATCACGTTCGTGGACGTACCGGGGTTCTTGCCCGGCACGGCGCAGGAATACGGGGGCATCATCCGCCATGGCGCCAAGCTTCTCTATGCCTTCAGCGAGGCGACCGTGCCCAAGCTGACGGTGATTACGCGCAAGGCCTACGGCGGCGCGTACTGCGTGATGTGCTCCAAGCACATCCGTGCTGATTTCAATATCGCCTGGCCGACAGCGGAGATCGCGGTCATGGGACCCGAGGGAGCGGTCAACATCGTCTTCCACCGCGAGCTTGCCGCCGCCGCCGATCCGTTGGGGCGCAGGCGCGAATTGGTGAGCGAGTACACCGAGCGCTTTGCGAATCCTTACATCGCCGCCGAGCGGGGCTATATCGACGACGTGATCGAGCCGGGGAGAACCAGAATCGAGCTGATCCGAGCCCTGCGGATCGCGTTGCGCAAAGAACGCCGCCGCAACCCCCGCTGGCATGGCAATATCCCGCTGTGACGTTATGAGAGAAAACCTGCCGGTTTTCTCTCATCGCGGAGCGACGCGTTGCGCCGCTCCGCTGCTCATTTTCCCGCGGTTGGGATTTTCGGAATGGTTACTCCTCGCCGCGCTTGGCGACCACGCTCGACGCGGGTCGCGGCCGGGGGGACCCCG
>DATINX010000030.1:0-15225 GCA_035473835.1 Candidatus Dormiibacterota bacterium
GCCGCGAGCTTGGGCTGACCTGATTTCAGCACCTTCTGTGACTCTTCGAACACCGCGCCTTCGATGCAGCCGTTCGAAACGGAGCCCGCCATCTTTCCGGATCGCGTGACGATCATCTTCGAACCGAGTGGTCGCGGGCTCGAGCCCCAGGTCTCGACGACGGTGGCCAACGCGATTGCCTCGCCGTCCGCGGTCCAGGCTCTGAGCTCGTTCAGAACTTCGCGCACGTTCTTACCTCCGGGCCGGACGGCTGTCGAGGCCGGCCAGTAAACGGCCGAGGTCTTCCAGGGCCTTGACGTTGTGCGCGGCGAGGAAGTCATCGCAGTAAGGCAGCGCGGCCATCATTCCGCGCGTGAGCGGTTGATAGCCCGCCGAACCCAGCAACGGGTTGAGCCAGATGAGCCTGTGCGCCGAGCGCCGCAGGTGGATCAGCTCGTCGGTCAGCTGCTGCGGATCGCCCCGATCCCACCCGTCGCTGACGATGATCACGATTGCGCCGTGCCCCAGGACCCGGCGCGCCCAGTGCCGGTTGAAGTCCGCAAGCGCGTCGCCGATGCGCGTGCCTCCGCTGAAATCGTGCACACCTTTGCTCACCGATGCCAGGGCTCGGTCCATGTCTCTCTGTCGCAGCAGCCTGGTGACGCGAGTCAGCCGCGTCGAGAACACGAAGGCTTCGAGGTCTTCGCGGCGCGCGATGGCGTGCGCGAAGATCATGAGCAGCCGCGAGTAGCGTTCCATGGAGCCGCTGACGTCGCAGACCAGGACCAGCGGCCGGCGCCGCAGGCGCGGCCGGCGCCGGAACAGGCGCACCAGCTCGCCGCTCGACCGGATGGCATGCCGGGCGCTGCGCCTCAGGTCGATCCGCCCCGCGTTTGCCGCACGAAGCCGGCGAGTCTTGCGTTCGGCCACGCGCCACGGCGCCTGGTCGAGCAAGCGTCGGACCTGTTCGGTCTCATCCCAGGTCATCACGTCGAAGTCCTTGTGCCGGAGGAGCTCCTCCGCGCTGTAGCCGCTCGATGTCTCCGGCACAGTGCGCGCATCCTGCTCCCTGTTCATCTGCGAGGTGTTCAGGCCGAGCGCGTTCGCCCATGCTTTTGCGCGCTCGGGTGACATGGGCAGCGAACGCGCGCGCCCGGGCAGGACACCCGCCGAGGCGCGAGGGTTCGGGGGCGCCCAGAAGATGTCGAAGGCGGCTTCGAAGGTCGCGATCTCGTCCTTCCGGCTGACGAACACCGTCCGCAGCGTGCCGCGAAAGTCCGGCTCGCTCTTGAGGTCGATGAAGGTCAGCGCCCGCGTGGCGTCGGTGAGCCGGCGCGGGCCGGCCTCCAGTCCGGCGTCGTGAAGGAGCCAGGCGAAAGCGCCCAGGCGGGGAAGTAAATCCACCTGGAATTCTCCAGCCCCTGTCCCCGACCCTCCCCCCTGCAGGCGGATGGAGCTGGCCTCAGGCACCTCTCGCCTTCTCGACCATGGCAGGCACCTGCTGGCGGATGCGCTCGAGGTCTTCCTGGTACTTGAGGGCGGCGCCCAGGGTCGCATCGACCAGCGAAGCGTCGATGCGTGTTGCGCCGAGCGCGGCGAGCGACCGCGCCCAGTCCAGCGTCTCTGCCACTCCGGGCACCTTGTACAGCTCCATGGTGCGTAGGCCCTGGACGAGGGCGGCCACCTCGCGGGCCAGGCCCGCCGCGGCCTCTGGCGCGCGGGCGCGCACGATCTCCACTTCCTTTTCCAGGTCCGGATAGTCGATCCAGTGGTAGAGGCAGCGGCGCTTGAGCGCGTCGTGCACCTCGCGGGTCCGGTTCGACGTGATGACCACGAACGGCGGCTTCTTCGCCTTGATCGTGCCGATCTCGGGGATGGAGACCTGAAAGTCGGAGAGCAGCTCGAGCAGGAATGCCTCGAACTCTTCGTCGGACCGATCGATCTCGTCGATCAGGAGGACCGGCGGGGTGGCATCGTCGTTGTCGATGGCGTCCAGGAGTGGCCTGCGCAGCAGAAACTCCGAGCTGAAGATCTCGCGTTCGGCGGTGCGGCGGTCCTCTCCTTCCCCGAGGAGGCGGATGTGCAGGAGCTGGCGCGGATAGTTCCACTCGTAAACGGCGTGGGCGAGATCGATGCCTTCGTAGCACTGCAGGCGGATGAGGCGTGCGCCGAGCACGTCGGCCATGACCTTGGCCGCCTCTGTCTTGCCAACGCCCGCTTCACCCTCGATGAAGAGCGGCTTATCGAGCTTCAGCGCCAGGAAGATGGACGTGGCGAGACCGCGGTCGCCGATATAGCTGCGCTCGCGCAGGCGCCGTTCGACGTCGTCGATGCTAGCCGGAGCCGCCATCCCGTAGAAGAGTACCGAGCGGCTAGGTGGCTTGTTCGATCGCCCTCTTCGTCAGCACTCGCGCCAGGTGCTTCTTGTACTCCGGGCTCGCCCTCAGGTCGCCCGCCGGGCTGAGTCCGTCCGACGCGTGCTGTGCGGCCTCCTCGGCCTTGGCCCCATTGTGCAGGGCTTCCTCGACCGCCTTCGCGCGGACCGGGGTCGGGCCCACGTTGGTCAGGCCGATGCGCCAGCCGCCGTTCATCTTCTGCGCGGCCGCGCCGACGATCGCCCAGTCGAAGAGGCGGCGGCGGAACTTGATGTACTTGTGAGGGCCCTCTGCCACCGGGAACACGACCTCGACCACGATCTCGTTGGCGGCCAGCGGCGTCGTGAACAGGTCCTGGAAGAAATCCTTCGCCTGGATGGTGCGCTTGTTGGTGACGATCTCCGCATCGAGCATCAGCGCGATCGTCGGGTAATCGCCGGCCGCGTCGGCGTGCGCGATGACGCCGCCCATCGTGCCCATGTTCCGGACCTGGTTGTCCCCCACCTCGCCCGCGACGTCGGAGAGGATCGGGAGCTTCTCCTGCACGACGGCGGAGTTCTGGATCTCGACGTGACGAGTGAGCGCACCTATGTGCAGCTTCGATCCCTGCACCTTGATCTGGTTCAAATCCTTGATGCCGTTGATGTCGACGAGTGCCGTCGGCTGCGCCAGGCGCAGGCGCATGAGCGGGATCAGGCTGTGCCCGCCCGCGAGCACCTTCGCCTCATCGCCGTAGTTGTCGAGAAGCTTCGAGGCCTCGTCGACGGACGACGCGCGGGAGTATTCGAATGCGGCCGGGATCACTTGCGTGCCTCCTTGATCTGCTTCCAGAGACGGTCTGGGCTGGCCGGCATGTCGACATGCGTGATGCCGAACGGGCTGAGCGCGTCGACGATGGCGTTGATGACCGCGGCCGAGCTGGCGATGGTGCCGGCCTCGCCGATCCCCTTCACGCCGAGCGCATTGCTCGGGCTGGGCGTAAGCGTGCTGTCCAGCACGAATTCCGGAATCTCGTTCGCCGTCGGGATCATGTAATCGGTGAGCGTCCCGGTCCGCAGCTGGCCCGACTCGTCGTCGTAAACGACTTCTTCGAAGAGCGCTTGGGCGATGCCCTGGACGATGCCCCCCGTGATCTGCCCCTCGACGATCATCGGGTTGATCACGTTGCCGCAGTCATCGACAGCGATGTATTTGCGTATGTCGACCGCGCCGGTCTCCGGGTCCACCTCGACCACGCAGATATGCGCTCCGAACGGCCACGTGAAGTTGGGCGGGTCGAAATAGCTGACGGCTTCGAGGCCCTGCTCCATCCCCTCGGGCAGACCCGCGCCATAGCTGGCGAACGCAATCTCACCAAGGGCCTTCGCTTTCTCCGGGCTGCCTTTGACATGGAACCGACCCTGATCGAACACGACGTCGGCCTCGTCGGCCTCGAGGACGTGCGCCGCGAGCTTCTTGGCCTTGTCGATCACCTTCAAGCAGGACATGCGAATCGACAGGCCGCCCACAGCCAGGCTGCGGCTGCCGTACGTGCCATAGCCCATCGCCGGTCCCTCGGCGGTGTCGCCATGCCGCATCTCGATCGAGTCGTAGGGCACGCCCAGCGTGTCCGCCACGATCTGAGCGAACGTCGTGTCGTGGCTCTGGCCGTGCGAGTGCGTGCCCACGTAGACGGTGACGCTGCCGGTCGGATGGATCCGCACCTGCGACGATTCCACGAGGGCAACCCCGGCCGCCGGCGTCGTCGCGGCGCTGGGTCCGAGTCCGCAGATTTCGATCCAGGTCGAAAGCCCGATGCCGAGGTAGCGACCTTGCTTGCGCAGGGCTTCCTGCTCGCGGCGAAGGTCTTTGTAGTTGGCGAGCTCAAGCGCCTTGTCCAGCGACCCGTCGTAGTTCCCCGAGTCGTAGACCAGCCCGAAGTTGTTGGTGAAAGGAAATTCGGTGGCGAAGTTCTTGCGCCTGATCTCGACCGTGTCCATACCGATCTCCCGCGCGACCAGGTCGATCGCCCGCTCGACGAGGTGGGTGGCCTCAGGCCGGCCCGCGCCGCGATAGGGATCGGTCGACGTCTTGTTGGTCAGTATCCCGACTGTGCGAGCGGCGATGTGCTTCCACTTGTATGCGCCACCAGCCAGCAAGCAGGCGACCGCCTGAAAAGCTCCGAAGACACCCTGGTACGCGCCGATGTCGAGGTACTGGGTCAGCCTCAGCGCGACCAGCGTGCCGTCCTTCTTGGCCCCCACCTCAATGTCGAAGATCTGGCCGCGCCCGTGGGTTGTGGCGACGAGGTTCTCCGAGCGTCCTTCGATCCACTTGACCGGCCGGCTCGACAGCTTTGAGGCGATGACAGCCAGGTACTCCTCGCCGTACGGCCGGATCTTGCTGCCGAAGCCGCCGCCCACATCCGGACCCGCAATGACGCGCACCTGGCTCTCGGCCAGCCCGCAGGCGGTGCCCACGAACAAGCGGACGAAATGAGGGATCTGGCTCGAGGTCCAAAGGGTGAGGCGCTTGTCGTAGTGGTCATATTCGGCGACCACGCCGCGCCCTTCGATCGCGATCGGGAAGAGCCGCTGCTGGAGGATCCGTTCCTTGACCCGTACCTCGGCCTCCTTCCAGGCGTCCTCGGAGTCGGGCGAGTAAGTCAAGTCCCAGCCGATGTTGTCAGGGGCACCTGTGTGCACGGTCGGGCTCCCCTTCTCCATCGCCTTGTCGAGGTCCATGACCGCAGTCAGAGGCTCGTACTCGACCTGCACCAGCGACGCCGCATCAGCGGACTGGTATCGCTCGTCCGCGAGCACGACGGCGACCGGCTCGCCCTGGTACACGACCTCGTCATGCGCGATCGGGAACTGATTCGGCGACTGCTTCTTCTCGGCCACAAACGACGCCGTCACGGGAAGCCCGCCCGCGATGTGGTCCTTGAAGTCCGCGTAGGTGTAGACCGCGTGCACCCCGGGTGCCTTCCTGGCTGCCGATGGATCGATCGTTTTGATCTTGGCGTGCGCGTGAGGGCTGCGAACCACAGCCATGTGGGCCATGTTCGGGCGAGTCATGTCGTCGACGTAACGGCCGTGTCCGGTGATGAGGCGCGGGTCTTCGCGCCGGTGGATCCTGGCTCCGATCATGGTCGTGACCGCCATGTCAGCTCCTCCCGGCGGCCGACTTCTGGGCCGGCGTCGCAGCGGCTCCGTCCATCGCCTTGGCCGCGGACTTCACCGACTTGATGATGTTCACGTAGCCGGTGCACCGGCAGAGGTTGCCTTCAAGACCCTTGCGAATCTCGTCATCGGTCGGGTTCGGGTTCTGGGAGAGGAGGTAGGCGGCGGCCATGATGAAACCTGGGGTGCAGTAGCCGCACTGGAGACCGTGTTCGTCCCAGAACGCCTGCTGCAGCGGATGAAGCTGCCCGTCCTTGGCCATGCCCTCGATCGTGGTGAGGTTTTTGCCTTCGGCCTGGATCGCGAACATGGTGCAGCTCTTCACGGCCTTGCCGTCGACGAGGATCGTGCATGCGCCGCACTGGCTCGTGTCGCAACCGATGTGGGTGCCGGTGAGGCCGGCGACGTCTCGGATGTAATGCACGAGGAGAAGCCGCGGCTCGACGTCGTCCTCGTGCTTGCGGCCGTTGATCGTGGTGGCGACCTTGTGCTTCATAGCGTCCTCCAAGTCCTCCCAGTAGCCGATGGGCGCGCACAAACGCGCCGGAGCGGGCAAAAAGAAACCGAACCGAGCCCCTCTATTCGGCTACTTTTAGCGGTGAAATGCAACTAGAAAATTCTTTTGCGGTCGCTGCCCCGCCCGATCGCGTGTTCGCCTACCTCCTCGATGTGAACAAAGTCGCGGGCTGCGTGCCGGGCGCCGAGCTGGCGGAGGTCGTGGACCCGAACACCTTCAAGGGCAAGGTCAAGATCAAGGTCGGCCCGATCACTGTCGCATACAGCGGCACCGCGCGCATTGTCGACCGGAACGAAACCGAGCACTCCGCCACCCTCGAGGCCGAAGGTCGCGAGACGACCGGGCCGGGGTCTGCGCGCGCCAAGGCGTACATGAGCGTGGTCGCCGACGGCGCCGGCTCGATCGTCAAGATCGTCACCGACTACAACGTGGCCGGTCGCGTGGCTCAGTTTGGCCGCGGCGTGATGGAGGACGTGTCCAAGCGCCTCGTCGGCGAGATGGCGGCGTGCATCAAGGCCAACGTCGAGGCCGGCGAGGCGAGCCGGGGATCGGGCTCCGGCGCGACGACGAGCAACGCGACGTCAGGGTCGGGGCCGCAGCCGGGTCCTCAACCTTCGACGGCTGCGGCACCGATGACGCCGATGGCCACTGCCAAACCCGTCAACGCGTTCGGCCTGCTGTTCTCCGTGCTCTGGGCCCGCCTCCGGGGCGTGTTCGGGGCTAAGGCCTAGCCGAGGTACAGCGCCAGCATCTGATCGCGGTTGACCCAGATGGTGGGCTGCGTCCAGCTCTTTCCGTTCGCCCCGATGATGACCACAGTCACGTCGACCATGGGAAAGAACCGGTCTTTCATCAAGAGCTCGCTGTGCATCTTGGGGTCGGCCGCTTTCGCGAACTCGGCAGCGCCGGTGACCAAGATCGAAGAACCCTGGAACATCACATAGCGGCGAATGATCTCGGGCTGGTCCGGCATGGCCGGCTCGGCGTCGATGGTGCGGATGCCGGCGATCTGCGCCTTGTTGAACAGGCCCTCGGGCACGCCGTTGAGCTGCACCGCCCCGACCAACAGAGGTTCGGCGCTCACGTTGCGAAGGTGAAACAGAGGCTCGGGGTCGTTCATCGTCTCGCGCAGGCGGCCGCGAACCTGGACCTCCGCGGTGAGGCGCTGGTAGGCCGTTATGACATCGACCTTCGTCCACGTGATGGACGGATTCAGCGAACCCATCGGCTGAGCCATAGCCCCCGGAGGATAACTCCCTGGCTGCCAGAATTGGCCTGATGGAGCTGGGGGAAGCGCGCCGCCGGATTCGCGAACGCGCGGATATGAACGCCTTCATCTCGGTTTCCGACGAGATCGGCAGCGGCACGGTGGTCGCCGTCAAGGACCTGGTCGACGTGGCGGGCATGGCCACGACGGCGGGTGGGATCATCCTCCCCGACACGCCGGCAACCGATGACGCGCCGGTCGTGAAGCAAATTCGGCGCCACGGCTGCGTTGTCGTGGGCAAGGCCAACCTGCATGAGTTTGCGTACGGGGTGACTAGCGTCAATCCGCATTACGGTCCCGTTCGCAACCCATACGACCCGAGCCGGGTCGCGGGCGGATCGTCGGGTGGCTCGGCGGTCGCGGTGGCCATGGGCATGTGCGACTGGGCGATCGGCAGCGATACCGGTGGCTCGATCCGCATCCCCGCCTCGTTGTGTGGCGTGGTCGGATTCAAGCCGGCGCTGGGGAGCATCACCACGGAGGGTGTCGTGCCGCTGAGCCGCTCGCTCGACACGCTCGGACCACTCGCACGCGACGTCGCCGAAGCAGCCGCGGCGTACACGATGATGTCCGGTGAGCGGCTGGCGGGGGAGCCGGCCCGATCGCCGCGGCTGGGCGTGCCGTCGGGTTGGGTCAAGGATCTCGACGAGGAGACAGCCCGCGCATGGGAGACGGTTTCAGCGGGTGTGCCGGAGGTCCCCTTTCCGTCCCGTGAGGAGCTGTTCGACGCCGGCCTGACGATCCTGCTCGTCGAGGCGGCGGCGTATCACCGGCGCTGGGCCGAACAGTGCCCGGAGAAGTACGGAGCCGACGTGATCGCCCTGATCAGGCGCGGGCTGCAGGTCCTCGCGGTGGACTTCGAAGCCGCCCTGCTCGCGCTGCCGCGCCTGCGTGAGGAGGCCCGCCGAGCGACGGAGGCCGTCGACGCCCTCATCGTCCCCGCCACCTCGATCGTCGCTCCGCCGATCACCGCCGGCGGCGAGGTGCGCGAGCGCCTGGCGCGGTTCACGCGGCCTTTCAACACCACAGGGCAGCCGGTGGTGACGCTGCCCGCCCCCGTCTCCGGGCTCCCCGTCGGCATCCAGGTCGTAGGCGCGACCAACCAGGCCGCCGTCGCGGTCGCGGCGTCGCTCGAGAGGGAATGGCGCGGCCGGTAGGCGTGCTGCTCGTCCTGATGTTGCTTTCGTGCACCAACCAGGCCGGCACGGCAACCGTGCCCGGCTTCTCTCCGGCGCCGAGCCCGATCGTGTTCGGCACGCCGCAGTACCGAGCGCTGTGGGTCGACGCATTTCACGACGGGATCAAGTCCCCGGCGCAGGTCGAGAAGCTCGTTGCCGACGCGCATCGGGCCAACCTGAACGCATTGATCGTCCAGGTGCGCAAGGCCGGGGACGCGTACTTCAACCTCTCGGACGAGCCGCGCGCTAACGACATCAACGGGCCGTCCGGCTTCGATCCACTCGCTTACGTGATCCGGCTCGCCCATGCCGCCGTTCCGCGCATCGAGGTGCACGCGTGGGTCAACACCTTCTTCGCCGGCGAGTCGAGCCAGGTCTATCTCGCTTACGGCGATATGTGGGGCAACCGAGCCAGCGATGGTTCGACGAGTGGCTATCTCGATCCGGGCGTGCCCGAGGTCCAGATCTACACGCACAAGGTCTTCATGGACATCGCGAAGAACTACGACGTCGACGGCCTGCACCTCGACTTCATTCGCTATCCAGGTTCCGGTTGGGGTTACAGCCCGGACTCGGTGTCGCTGTACATGCTCGAGACCGGCACCCAGGTGGCGCCATCGCCGAACGATCCCACCTGGCAGGCGTGGCGCCGAGCGCGCGTCACCGGTTTCGTCCGCGACCTTCATGACGACCTCCAGCGCGTCAAGCCGGGCGTCAAGCTCAGCGGCGCACTGATCTGTTTCGGCAGCGGACCGGCTACGGCCGCCGACTGGACGAACACGGCGGCGTACGGCTCTGTGTTCCAGGACTGGAACGACTGGCTGTCCAAGGGCTACCTCGACTTCGGCGTCCCGATGAACTACGACAGCGACTGGAGCACGGTCGAGAAGGGTTGGCTTGGGCAGTGGCTCAATTTCGAGAAGGACTCGGGCTACCGCGGTCGCATCGTCACCGGCTTGGGCGCTTTCCTCAACTACCCGGAGGGCACCCTGGCCCAAATCGCGCGAGTGTCGTCGCCCTCCGCCCGCGGCAATCATGTGCTCGGCGTCGCGATCTACTCATACGCCTCCACATCCGTCTACGGGACCGATGACTTCTACACGTCACCTGATCTCGCCGCAGGGCTGCCGCGCCAGCCGTACAACGACGGCATCACCGACCAGGTAGGACTCGCCAACCGCGCACGTACCTACAACAACTGGTTCATCACCCAACTTTCGCAACCCGACTACTACCGCGACGTCCAGATGGGGTGGGTCGCGACCTCACCGGTTTTCACCAAGCCGGCGCTCGTGCCCGCGCTCTCCGCTCCTTGATCGTCGGCCGGTGATGTAGCCGTGCCGCGCGCCAGCAGACTGTTGCGGCTGATCGCGTTTGCGGTGCCGGCAGGGCTCACGCTGGCGGGCGTGCAGCCCGTCCTTGGAGCAGCCACCGGATCGATCGGCCCGGGCTGGGCGGTGCTGCTGACGGCACCCGCCATCGCGGCGGCCGCGCTGGTGTTCTTCGTTGCGCGTCGCTTCGACCGCGGCGATGTGGTGCAGCCACCCTGGTATTCGGCGTGGCTGCTTTTTCCGGGTGCGTTTCTTCTCGCGGGCGCGGCCGCAATGTGCATCTACGGCGCGCTGGTCGACTTTCCGATCATCGCGCCCACGATGTGGGCGCTCGTGGCGCTGGGCACGATGGCGTGGGTGGGAGCGATCGGGTTGGTCGCGCGCGCCTCGCGCTAGCCCGACGCGTGCGAGTGCATCATCCCGGCGCCACCCGCGAGGGACCGCCGCAGACAGACGGCCACCCACATTCGGTACGGCCGCCACCTCTCCGCAAGCGCCTCGAGCTCATCGAGGTTGGGCTCTGACTCGAGGCTGTACTCGGTTCGAATCGCCCCCATCAATCTCGGCTCCCGCGTCGGCAGCTCGTCGACTGCGCTGAGCGCGCGCAGCCTCACCAGCTGGGAGCCGAACTCACCGATTCCGGCCAGGCGCCGCAGACGTTCGAGTGACTCTTCACGAGGCAGCGCTCTGAGCATCTCGGTGTCGAGGTCGCCTTGCAGCGCCGCCCGACCCATGCGGTTGAGGTACTCGACCTTGCGGCTGAAGAGCCCTGGGAACGACTCCAGCGCCGCCAGGCGGGAAGGCTCCGGGAACGCCCACAGGCGATGGCCGTGAACATCCACCTCATGACCCAGCTCTCGGCACATGCGGTCCTTGACACCCTGGGCCTGGCGCATGTTGATGCGCGTGGACATCAGGCACCAAGCCGCCGCCTCATAGGCATCTGACCAGTTCACGGGACGAAACCCGGGAAACCTGCGCTGCAGCAGCCCCACCACCCGGTCACGCCGGCCGACTTCGGGCCAGCCGCGGCCGTCGACGTCGAGGCTGAGGATTCGCGCTACCTGCCGCTCGACGGCGTCGACGCCGGCGCTGCCGAAAACCTCACCTCGCACCAGGCCCGATTCGTCCTGAGTGATGCACACACCGGCTGGCCGCCACGCTTCGTCGGTGAGAAAGGCAAGGTGCACGTGGCCTGGCGCGGCTCCACTGTCAGATGGCGCCTCATGCCAGGCGCCGATGAAGTTCGCCGATTCCGCGAGCGAGTATGGGCCAAGGGGCTGAATTTCGAAGGTTCGCTGCGCTGTGCTCGTTTTCATCAGACGAATATGCGGCGCAATTGTTGACATCCAGTGTCATCATCTGAAACGAATTGCGAGCTGACCGCGTCCTGGCTCTCCTCCTCCTGTTGCAAGCGCGTGGGCGCCTGACCGCGAGCGAGCTGGCTGCTCGTCTCGAGGTTTCCAGGCGCACGGTGTACAGGGACGTGGATGCGCTCAGCACGGCCGGCGTGCCTATCCGCGCGGACCCCGGCCCTACTGGAGGGATCGAGCTGATGGCGGGCTGGCGGACGGACCTGACGGGTCTCACGGCTCCCGAGGTCGAGGCGCTCTTCACGTCCGCGGCCGGACCGGCCTTCGAGAGTGCGATGGGCAAGCTCGCGGCCGCGCTGCCTGGCGAGGGCGGCCGGCGGGCGGGCCGGATACGGGAGCGCCTGCTGGTGGACTCCGCCGGCTGGGGCCGGCGCGGCGCGGTCTCTCCCCACCTTCGCGTCGTTCAAGATGCGGTGTTCGCCGATCGGCGTCTGCGCTTGACCTACCGCCGGGCGGAGGCGAAGGCTGTCGAGCGCATCGTGGATCCGCTCGGGCTGATCATCAAAGCGGGCGTCTGGTACCTGATGGCGGAAGTCGATGGCGACCGCCGCCTATTCCGCCTTTCCCGCATCGAGACGGCCGAGGCGCTGGACCAGCCGGCACGGCGGCCGAAGCGCTTCGACCTGGCCCGCGCCTGGCGGGAGCAGTCCTCGAGCTGGGATGCGGGGCGAGCCGGGTACGACGTGGTCGTCAAGGTCGCCCGGGACGAGGACCTGCCGCTGGTGCTGCGTGTCTCCGGCGAGCGCGTGTCGGGGCGACCGCGGCGGCGTGTTGTGCGCCTCGCGTTTCCAGCCCTCGAGCCGGCGGTGGCCTTCGTCAGCTCCTTTGGCGTGATGGTCGAGGTGCTCGAGCCGGCCGAGGTCCGCACCGCCCTGGCGCTGCGAGGCGCCGAGCTCGTCGATCTTTACGGGCGGCCACGGGGGCCCGGGGGTTCAGCTAGGCGAGCTTGATCCGGTTCGCGCGCGGGCCTTTCTGGCTCGGCTCGATCTCGAAGCTGACGCGCTCCCCGCCCGCGAGCGAGTCGAAGTTCACGGCGGGGTCGAGACCGGTGCGGTGGAAGAAATACTCCCGACCGTCTTCGGCTGCAATGAAGCCGAAGCCTCGATCGGAAACGAGCTTCTTGATGGTGCCTGTTGGCATCTCCGTCTCCTCTTCTCGAAAGATTGTCTCGCGAACGCTCGGTCCTTTCGAGAAGAATCGACGACCGCGGCGTGCGTCGGCCCCGACGCCCGGGGGACAGACTTACCTTACCACCTGTCCGGCGCCCGTCCAACCCGGTTTTTGAGATCGGATGTGGGTTCAAGCTGCCAGCAAAGCCACCCCCGCCAGCGTCGCGAAGGCGCCCGAAAGCTTGAGCGCGGCGGCCTGGCGCTCGCGCAGCCTCCACACGCCCCAGACGGCCACCGCCACGACGGCGGTCTCACGGACTGGTGCGACGACCGCAAGAGGGGCGATGCTCAGCGCCAGCAGGACGAGCAGGTAGGCGACCCACATGAACAACCCGATCACCGAGGCCTGGCGCCAGGTGATCGGGTGTGCCGCGGCGGGCAGCCCGGCCTCGGAGCGCCGGGCCAGCCTGGCGCGCACCGATCCCGCCACCACCAGGCCGAGCGCCAGCAGCACGACGAGGAGCCATCCGTAGAGCCACGGCGCCGCGAGCCTGACCCCGACCCGGTCGACAGACGTGTACGCAGCGATCGCGACGCCGGTCAGGAGCGCGGGCACCGTCGCCTTGCCGCTAGTCCGCGGCAGCGTGACCGCGAGGATCCCGATGAGGAGCAGCGCCACGCCGACCAGCTGCGGAGTGGCCAGCCGCTCCCCGAGAAGGCCGAGCCCGGCGAGCACCGACAGCAGCGGCGCCGACCCGCGAGCGATCGGATACACGACCGACACCTCGCCACGCCGGTACGCAGCCGAAAGCAGAAAGATGTAGGCGAGCTCCAGCGCGGCCGACACCACAGCGAGCCCCGCCGCCGCCGGCGAAAGGCCCGGACGACCGGCGACGAGCCAGACGACAAACGCCGGTGGCGTCAACAACACGGCAGCCGCGGCGGTTGCGCGGGTGAGGGTGTTGGTCGGGTCGCCGCTGACCTTGACCAGCACATTCCAGGTGCCGTGCAGCGCGGCCGACGCAAGCGCCAGCGCGATCGCAAGCGGAATCAAGCCGGTCGCCGGGGACGCGCGATCAGCCGGCCGAGAAGCCTGTAGACCTCCGGGTTGACGAGCAATCCGTTGTGGCTGCCCCAAACCGAGATCGATGGAACGTCAGGACGGATGCAGCTTCGAAAGTTCACGACGTCGTCTGAAGGCGTGTAGATCGAGGTCGTGGGCACGTTGGGCTCCAGGCGCAGGTCGTAGGCGAACCGTCCTTCCGCGTGCAGTTTGAGGCCAAACCCGATCTCGTTTGCGGTGCGAACCACGCCCACCGCGGCCTGGGTCAGCGGAGTGATGTCCGACTGATCGGCCAGCGGCGACGCGAGCGTGATCACCTGCTCGATGGCGTCGGGCCTCCGCTGCGCGAGCACCTTCGCCAGCAGGCCGCCGCGGCTGTGACCGATGAGCGTGACACGCGATGGATCGGACTCACGGATGTCGGCCAGCCGCCGGCGCAGCCCCGCCAGCATGTGCTCGGATGCGCGGACGTTCAGGTAGATCCCGGACGTGTGCGGGCTGTATCCGACCCGCTGCAGCCATCCACTCAGGACGGACAGCGACCAATCGCCCGAAAGAAAGCCCGGGATGAGAAGCACCGGGCGAGCGTCGCCTCGCTTCACGCCCCGGCCACGGAACACCGGATCCCGCAGCAGCGACGTGAACTCGCCGAGAGCCAGCGGATCCGGGAGCTTCATCGGCAACGGATGGTAGGTCGTCGGCGCGTCGGAGAGGCCACCGAGCGCTACGCGGTGTAGATCGAGCCGTCCGAAATCACCTGGATCTTGATCGCGGCCAGCGGAGTCACCGCCGGGCCGGTCACGACCGCGGCCGCGTGCGCGGGATCGAACTGGGCCCCGTGGCATGGGCATGTAAGCAGCCGCTGGGATGCGTCGTACGTGACGGTGCAGCCCGCGTGGGTGCAGACGGTGTCGAACGCGACCACGCTTCCGCCGGAAAGCTTGACGACAACTCCGGGATCACCGGTCGTGGGGTCGCTGAACGTGAAGCTACCGCCTGACAGGTCGGAGGTCGTGCCGATGCGGGTGCCCGTCGGTGACGCCGCCGAGCTCGGGGAAGCAGCCGGCGATGGCGTCTCGCCGGCCGGCGGGGTCGAGGTCGGACTCGACCGCGCAATCGCGGCCGTGGATCCGCGCGTCCGAGGCAGCAAGGCGAGCACCCACACGAGAGCAACCGCACCCGCGCCGAGCTGAAGCAGAAGGCGGCGGCGGCCCTGGTCGAGCGGCGCCCGTCCTCTCGCGGTGGCCGCCGTCTCAAAGAGGAGCGGCCGCAAGGTGAGGAGGCCCTGGTCCCCGACCAGCATCAGGGTGATCCAGGCGACCGTGTAGATGCTGTCGGAACCCAGGAAGTACGGCTGGACCGTCCAGCTGGCCGTCAGGAACAACACGAAGCTCAAGAGCGCGCCCGCAGCTGCCGCCCAGCGCGTCGCGATGCCGAGCATCACCAGCGCGCCGATGATGAGCTCGGCGGCGATGACGCCCACGCCCGCCAGCTGCGGATCGGGGAGGGCGAACCATTGGAGCAAGAAGTAGATCGGCGAGTGCCCGACGAAGCTTTGCAGCTGCGTCCCGATGTACGTGGCCGAACCGGGCTGCAGGAACCCGGGGTCCGAGATCTTCTGGAGGCCGGCGTAGACGAAGGTCAGGCCGAGAAAGATCCGAAGTGGCAAGGTTCCGTAGGCAAGCAGGCGGGCGTTGTCTACGGCTGCAGGTTTCGCCGGCGCGGGCTTTGCGCGCTTCTTTCCCACCCAGCGACCTTACCCGGTTCACCTCCCCACACCGTGGGGATGCGCCTCGGACGCGAACCGGCCGGGGCGGTGGGGGAAACCACTCCCGACTATTTACATACAGTCTGTTAAGCTTGACGCGTGGA
>DATINX010000031.1:0-38094 GCA_035473835.1 Candidatus Dormiibacterota bacterium
CAGACCAGGAGTTGAGGAGATGAGCATGCGCACATTTCTTTGTCGCTTGTATACGATCCTGACGGCCGGCGCCCTTGTCGCCGGGGCAGTGGTGGCGACCGCCGGAGCCTTTGCCACCACAGCGCTGGCGTCGTCGAGCGATCCGGAGTTCGGTCCGAACGTATACGTCTTCGATCCGACGATGCCGCAGAGCCAGATCCAGGCCGCGGTCGATGGGATCGCCACCCAGCAGGTCAACAACGAGTTCGGGCAGCAGCGCTATGCGCTGCTGTTCAAGCCCGGCACGTACGGATCGAAAACAAATCCGCTCATCTTCCAGGTGGGCTACTACACCAGCGTCGCCGGCCTTGGGCTCTTACCGAGCGACACGGTCGTCAACGGTGCGATCGATGTGTTCAACCACTGCTCGAGTAGCGGCGGCCGATTGAGCTGCATCGCGCTGACCAACTTCTGGCGCTCAATGTCGAACCTGACGATCAACGTCACGCTTCCGAAGACGGCGCCGACATACGTGCCGGCCTCTCCTGATCCCGCCGGCGCGGGTTGCAACAACTCGAACGAGATGTGGGCGGTCTCGCAGGCGGCGCCCATGCGGCACGTCGCGATCAACGGCTTCATAACGCTGTTCGACTACTGCGGGCCGGATGCCTTCGCGAGCGGCGGTTTCATCGCCGATTCGAAATTGAACGGCGTCCTCAACGGATCCCAGCAGCAGTGGATGACCAGAAACAGCAAGATCGATTTCTGGACCAACGCGGTCTGGAACCAGGTCTTCTCGGGTGTAATCGGCGCGCCGGCGGAGAGCTTCCCGAACCCCACCTATACCACGCTGGCGACCAGCCCGGTGACGCGCGAGGCGCCGTTCCTGTACGTGGACGCGGAGGGCAAGTATCGGGTCTTCGTTCCATCCGCGCTGCACAACACGTCCGGAACGTCGTGGAGCAGTGGGACGATGGCCGGCACTTCGCTTCCGATCAGCAAGTTCTACCTGGCGGAGCCGGACAATTCCGCCGACACGATCAACGCGGCTCTTCGCCGCGGCAAGAACCTGATCCTCACACCGGGGATCTACCACCTCGACGACGCCATCAAGGTCACCCGCCCGGACTCGATCGTGCTGGGTCTCGGGTTTGCGACTTTGCAGCCTACCGATGGCAATGCGGCGATGACAGTCGACAGCGCGAAGGGGATGCTGCTGTCCGGCTTCCTCTTCGACGCCGGTACAACCAACTCTCCGGTCCTGCTGCAGATGGGGGATCGCCACAACCGCAGCACCAACGACGCCTCGGATCCGTCTCTTCTCGCTGACGTGTTCTTCCGCATCGGCGGACCGGCAGCGGGCAAGGCGACGACCAGCCTCGTCGTCGACAGCAACAACGTGATCCTGGACGACCTCTGGGCCTGGCGCGCCGACCACGGTACCGGCGTCGGCTGGAACTCCAACACCGCCGACACGGGCGTGATCGTCAACGGCGCCAACGTCACCGCCTACGGCCTGTTCGTCGAGCACTACCAGAAGTACGAGGTGATCTGGAAAGGCAACGGGGGCACCGATGTGTTCTTCCAGAACGAGATGCCATACGACGTCCCGAGCCAGGCAGCGTGGATGGAGGCACCTGGTGTCGACGGGTATGCGGCGTTCAAGGTGGCGCCGAACGTCAAGACCTTCACCGGTTACGGCATGGGGTCATACAGCTTCTTCAACCAGGGGCTGGACATCTTCGCCGAGCGTGCGTTCGAGGTGCCGGCGACCCTGCCCGCGGGGAGCCTGCACGACCTGCTGTCCCTGTTTCTCGACAAGGTGCACGGGAAGGGCGGAATCCTGCACGTGGTGAATGAGACGGGAGGTTCGTCCACGATCGCCAACCCGGACGTTCCGGTCCCGGTGGTTAGCTACCCGTGAGCCGCCGGCTGACCCGAATGTTTGGCGAGGAACCCTTCGACATGCGGTAGCGCGCGATCGCTCGCCAGAAAAGCTTTGATGTGACCGAGGCCCTCGAAACGGACCTCGGTCGCATCTTTCATAAGGGCGGCGGCCTGAGTCATCAGGTCCTCTGGATCCTCGAGATCGCCCACCAGGATCAACGTCGGAGCCTGCGTGTTGACGACCATGTCCCAGGGGGTCTGCGGCCAGTCGAGGCGCGCGCGCTGCCAGAGGATCATCTGCTCGAGGTCGGTGGCCCGGATGCGATCGCTCATCCACTGGGGGCAAGCACCCTCTTCTTCCACAAAGCCGTTGATGAGCCAATCCCAGCCGCCCTCACGAAGGTGCCCGATCCTGCGCTCCGCCGATTCGCTCAAGGCTGCCGCGCTGACCGGTCTGCCCACGGAGCCGCCGAGTATGAGCGAGCGGATTCGCTGCGGAAATCGGTCGGCGGCGGCGCAGCCTACCAGCAGGCCATTCGACCAGCCCCAGAAATGGGTGGAGTCGAAACCGAGGTGGTCGAGCACGGCGCCGACGTCATCGACGAACCTGTCGATGTGGTTGGCCGCGACCTCAAGCGGGCGATCGCTTTTGCCATGGCCGCGATGGTCGAAGAGGATGCACGCGTACTTCTTTGCCAGTGGCTCCACGTAGCCGGCGGCGCGCCACAGATCCGAGTCGCAGCCGGCTCCGAGATGGAGGAGGAGGGGAGGCCCCTCGCCCTCGATCTCGTAGTGCAGCCGCACTCCGTCCGGGGCCGTCACGAACGGCATGGACGCATGGTAATCCGGCGGCTGCGACGCTGCCGGTGATTACCAGACCGACCGTCGGTCTGTTATTGTCGCAGCGAGGTGGCCCGGACCCTGAACGTAGCTGTCCGAACTGTGCGCCGCGACGCTTTCATCGAGGTCGCGCAGCGCCTGGTCCAGACCAAGGGATACGAGCGGATGAGCATCCAGGACGTGCTCGACGAGCTCGAGGCGTCGAAGGGTGCGTTCTACCACTACTTCGACTCGAAGGAGGCGCTGCTCGAGGCGGTCGTCGATCGTTTGGCCGACGGGGGCATGGCCGCGATAGCGCCGGTCCTGAACGACCCCGACCTGCCGGCCGTCAGGAAGCTGGAAAGGGTCTTCTCGGGCATCGCCACCTTCAAGGCGGAGCGGAAGGATCTCGTGCTCGCGATCATGGAAGCCTGGAACTCGGACGGCAACGCCATCTTCCGCGAGAAGCTCCGCCGGCTGACCGTAGACCGCCTGGTCCCTCTCCTCACCACCGTCGTCAAGCAGGGAATCGCCGAGGGAGCGTTCAACGCGACCTCGCCTGACGAAACCACGATGGTCCTGGTCTCGCTCATGCTCGGCTTCCAGCAGCAAGCGGGCGACCTCTTTGTCGCTCGCCAGAACGGCACCGTCAGCTACGAGGCCGTGCAGCGAGCCGTCGCGGCCAACACCGAGGCGTTCGAGCGGATTCTGGGCATTCCCAAAGGGTCGTTGACTCTCACCGACGAGCCGACCCTTCGTTTCTGGTTCGGCTAAGAGAAGGAGATACAGATGGCGGCGATCATCGAGACACAGGGACTCACCAAGACCTACGGCGGCAAGCGCGGCATCACCAACGTCTCCTTCAGCGTCGACGAAGGTGAGGTGTTCGGCTTTCTCGGCCCTAACGGCGCGGGCAAGACGACCACGATCCGCCTGCTCATGGCGCTGCTGCGCGCGGACTCAGGTAAGGCGCGAATCGCCGGCAAGGACAGCTGGAATGACTCTGTGGAGATCCACAGGCTGGCCGGCTATCTGCCAGGTGAGCTCTCGCTCGACCCCAGCCTCACCGGCGGGCAGATCCTCGAGTACTTCGGCCATCTGCGCGGCGGCGTCGACCAGGCGTATCTCAAGCAGCTGATCAAGCGATTCGACCTCGACCCCAACCGCAAGTTCCGCCAGTACTCGTCCGGGAACAAGCGCAAGGTCGGGCTGATCCAGGCCTTCATGCACCGCCCGCGGGTGCTGATCCTCGACGAACCGACCAACGGGCTCGACCCGCTGAACCAGCAGGAGTTCGGACGGATGGTGCACGAGGTTCAGAGCGACGGTCGCACCGTATTCCTCTCATCGCACATCCTGAGCGAGGTCGAGCAGATGTGTACTCGGGTCGGCATCATCCGCGAGGGCTGTCTGGTGCGTGTCGGTGGCGTGGCCGAGATGAAGGACATCAAGGTCTACGAGATCACCATCACGTTCTCTACACCAGTCTCCGCCGACGCCTTCGCGAAGCTGAGCGGCGTCACGCATGCGGAGACTGTCGCCGACGGTCGCGGGCTGCGCCTGGCCATGAACGGCCCCGCGGACGCGGTCATCAAGACGGCGGCGAACTATCCGGTCGTCTCGCTGACGAGTCACGAGCCGAGCCTGGAAGACGTCTTCCTCCGCTATTACGAGGGGGACGGGGTGGCGCCGAAGGAGGCCGCCAATGTTCTTTAGGAGCATCTACCTCAAGACCGTGCGGGACTACCGTGTGCCGATCCTCGGCTGGGGCCTGGGACTCGGGGTTTTGATCGCTGCGGTCGTCGCCGCCGTGCCCTCGGTTCTTGCAACGCCGGCGGCCCGCGCCTCGATCGTCGCGCTGGGCCCCTCGTTCGCGTGGTTCGCGGAACCGGTCCAGATCGATACCGCCGGAGGCTATGCGACCTGGAAGTACGGCCTCACGCTCCTCGTGGCTGCGATCTTCCCGATCCTGGCCCAGACCGCCACGCTCCGCGGCGAAGAGGAGCGCGGCTCGCTCGACGTCTTGCTCTCAGTGCCGCGCACGCGCCTTCGCGTAGCCCTGGAGAAGGTGGCGGCCATGTGGACCGCTCTCCTCGCGATGGGGCTCGTGATCGGGCTTTTCGCGTTTGCCGGCGCGGCGAAGACCAACGCCGACTTCGGCCTGGGCGGGGCGGTCCTGTTCGGCCTCAACCTTGCGCTGGTCTGCGGCGTGTTCGGAGCTGTCGCGCTGTTGATCTCTCAGTTCACGCAGGAGCGTCGCGCTGCGGCAGGCTGGACGGCCGGAGTGCTGTTCGTGTCGATCGTGGTGGACATGGTGCATCGGGTCATTCCCAACACGGTCTGGCTGAGCGCGTTTTCGCCCGTCTACTACTACAACTTGAGCAAGCCGCTGGTGCCCAGCTATGGCACCAACGTCGGCGCGGTCCTGGTGATGGTGGTCTTGTCCGTCGTCTTGACCGCGGCGGCGGTGCGGCTCTTCGTGCGACGCGACATCGGCGGCGTCGTGGCGAGGCCGGGAGTGGCCCGCTTGCGACAGACGAGCCCGCCGAGGCGCGGCGTGCTTCAGGGCCAGTGGTCGCTGCGCTCGGTTTACACGCGCAGCCTCGCCATGATCGCGATGCCGACCTTCTGGTGGACCCTGGCCATCGCCGGATTTGCCGGGTGGATGGTCATAGTGGTCAAGCAGACAGAGAAGCAGCTCAGCACGATCTTGCAGAGCTCTGGCTTGATGAAAGATTTCCTGAAGCTGGGTGGGAGCGACATGGCCACCAACGCAACGCTTCTGAGCGCCCTCTTCGTCTTTGTGCCGCTGCTGCTGATGGCCTTTGCGGTCACCCAGGCCAATCGCTGGTCCTCGGACGAGGAGGACGGACGCCTGGAGCTCGTGCTCTCGACTCCGCAGCCGCGGCTTGGCGTGCTTTTGGGGCGTTTTGCCGCACTGGCCACTGCAGCCGTCGTTATCTCCGTGCTGACTCTGGCCAGCACGGCGGTGGCTGCCTTGGCTTCAGGTCTCGCGCTCGATTGGGGCAACCTGGCGGCGGCGACCCTGTCGATAATTCCTCTGGGCCTGCTCGTGGCGGCGATCGGCTACCTGTTCGCGGGCTGGCTTCGCACCGCGGTGGAGACCGGGCTTCTGAGCTTTCTGCTGGTGATCTGGTTCGTGATCAGCTTCATCGGTCCCGGGCTGAACTGGCCGGAGCCGACGCTGCGGCTCTCCGCCCTCTACTACTACGGCACACCGCTCCTGAATGGCCTGCCAGTCTTTGACACTCTGGTCGTTGTTGCCGCCGGCGTCGTGGCGCTGAGCCTGGCCTCAGCGCGATTCGTGCGCAAGGACATCGGCCGGTAAACCGGCCGCGCGCCGCTTAGCTCGCGACGTGCGGCAAGGCTCCGGTCACGCGCGCCAGCTCCTGAAAGAGATGGCGCGTGCGCAGTTGGTTGCGCACTCGCAGGCGCACCTCCAGGCGGTCGAGCGGCTTTATCAAGAAGTCGTCGGCGCCGAGGATGAGAGCGCTGTTGCGCGCCACCGTCCGGCCGTCCGCGCTCAGGACGATGACGGGGAGGAAGCCTTCATTTGCGCGGGCGGTGCGAAGACGGCGCAGGAGCTCCAGGCCGTCCGGTTCCGGCATGTGGAGGTCGAGCAGGACCAGGTCGGGCCGAAACTCCGCAACCGCGCGCTCAGCCTCGGCGGATTCCGTCAACCCGAGGACCTCGTCGGCAAGCTGGTCCAGGTAAGCCTTCAAGAGCTCGACGTTGGCGGGCTCGTCATCGACCACCAGGACCCGCTGAGTCATCGATCAACCAGTGTGCGGATGCGTCACGTTCCGGGACCCGTGGATCACGAATTCTCATGAATCGATGAGGCGGCCGTCAACCGACAAGGGGATTCAACAGGCTGACCGCCGACCTTCTTGCCAGGCCGACGGCCAGATGGGGGAAGCTGGACGGTGGCAGGCGCAGAGACCGTTACCCCTGACGACAGTTGAACGGAGGCAAACGCCCCCATCGGCCCTGCTCGCTGAACCCCAGTTCCCGCAGCCAGCATAGACCGCGGAGGACCGGCTGTCAGGGTTTCGGTTGTTTGCCATGACCCCATCAAGACCGCCGCGGGACGGACGCCCCCTTCCCCGATCCGAAGGCTTGCGCCAACAAAACCTCGGCCCCGACGTCCGTCCCTGAATACAACCTAGCCCAACCTCAACCGGCTGTCTAAGGGCTTGTGACCCCCTCTTAGACGAAACCCCGAACAGCCCAAAGAGAGCCGCGCGATTCAAAATCAAATATTCAACGCTGCCGAGCGAGTTGAGGAACCAAATTAATTCGCTCCCCGCTCGAACGTGTCAGGCGGCGCTGTCGGTGCGGCGGCGTGGCCGGCGCCGTCGCTCGCGGCGGGCGTGCGCTTCCGCTGTCGGCTCCAGCTCCACGTCCAGGCCCTGCATCAGGCTTCCATAGCTGGCGCTGACGACCGCCGCCGTCAGCATGCCGATCACGGCCGACAGCAGGCCGAAGATCAGCGCGGTGGCGGGGACCACCACCAACCAGTCGTCCTGCAGCGTCTGCAGAAAGCCGATCCGATCACCGAAGGGCAGCAGCGCCTGGTCGATCCCGGTCGTGAAGCTCAGCTGACGCATCCAGTCCAGGATCGCGCCGGCTCCCACGCTGATCACTGCGCCGAGGACCGCTCCGATGAACAGGCCTGGGACGAACCCGGCCCAGGCGCCCGTCACCAGTGCGGGGCCCAGCGGCACGGACTTGACGCGGAAATGTTGGGTCCCGATGTTCACGACGACCCCTCCGGCGCGAGGTGAGGATCGGCCAGGCGGCGGCGTCGCAGCCGGATCAATCCGAAGGTGACGGCACCGAGGAGGACCACGGGCAGCACGAGCGCGTAGCCCACATATAGAGGAAGGTGTGCGGAGGCGGGCTCAGGCGCCGGCACGCCCAAACCGCGCGACGGAATGCCCGCCGGCGGCGCGGCGGGCGCCGTCACCGCACCGAACCCGGCCTGCGCGTCGGCCGCGACCAGGCGTGGAGTTCCGTCTGGGCGGTAGAGCCCGAAGTGCTCGACTGTCACGCCTGGAACGTCGGTCCAGTAATCCTCGAGCGACCACCACACTGCCGAACCGACATAGCCGCTGGTAGAGGTGTCGAAGTGAGCCGCCAGGGCGGGGTACGTTCCGCGGAACAGCGCCTGCTGCTGCAGGTCCCCGCCGCCGTCGCTGACCCAGTCGCCGAATTCCAGGATCATGACCGGCTTGTGCGGATAGGTTTCGTGAGCCAGCTCGAGAGCGTGTGAAGTCCCAGGCTCCGGCGAAGTGCCGCCGTAGAACACCCCGTAATAAAAGGTGTAGCCGGCCACGTCGAGAGGCGATGAGGTGGGGTCGGTCGGGTTGGAGCCATACATCGCCTGCCCGGTCAGCCGGGTGCCGTCGATCTTCCGGTCGAGGTCGTGCAGCGTCTGCATCGCGCTGGTCCGCTCGACGACACCGGTCGACTCATTGGCAAAGCCGTGAAACAACACCGACGGCCGGTTGAAATCGCGCAGCGCCATCTCGGCTAGCATCTGCTGCGGAATTCCTCTCTGCATCACTAGAGAGAACGTCTCAGGCGTGTAGTGGTTGATGGGTATCTCCTCCCAAACGCCCAGTCCGAGCCGATCCGCCAGCATGAGCAGTGCCGGGTTGCCCGGCACATGGTTGGTGCGCAGCAAATCGGCATGGATGGCTTGCGCGTGACGGATCTGCATCAACTCGTCGTCGACTGACGGGGGCGTGCCGCCGGCCGGCTGTCCATCCATGGCGGGCGACACCTTCTCGTCATGGACCGCCACGCCGGTGAATGCCGTCGGCGTTCCGTTGAACAGAAGACGTGGCGAGCTGGGGTCGACCTGGATGCGGCGCAGACCGAACGTGTCGAAGTAGCGGTCGCGCACGGTGCCGTGGCTGGAAACGATCACCCCGATCACGTACAGTGCGGGCTTCTGAAGGCTCCAGCTGTCGGAGTTTCGAAAATCGAATGTGCCGCTGCGCTGGATCGCCCCGCCGTTGCCGATCGACTGCTTGTCGATGGTGAGGACGGCGATCGGCACGCTCTGCGGCACGATCAGGCTCAACGGGTCAGGGTCGCGCAGGTTGGCGCTGGTCACCTCGGCCGGCAGGACAACGATGCTCAAAGTCACATCGTTCGCCTGCTGCGTCCCCGAGTTCTGGACGACCACGCTGACATCTGCCGTATCGAGGTGGGGGACGACATCCGCGCGCGCGACGCGCAGCGCATCGCTCGACTCGAGCCAGACGGGACCGGTGATGCCGGCGTAGTCCCATGAATCCGCCAATCCCCACGGGACGATGTCCAGGCGCGTGCCGCGCGCCGGATCGACGAACCGCACGGCGAGGACATTGGCCTTTCCGGGGTTCAGTGCCTTGCGGACATCGAATGCGAACGGCGTCCAGCCGCCTTCGTGATAGCCGAGGTAGTTGCCGTTCAGCCACACGTCCGCCAGGTAATTGACGCTGCCGAACTTGAGCGTCACCGCATCTTTCGACCATTCGGCCGGCGCCGTGAACGTCACTCGATACCAGCCGTCGGTGGGGTGGCCGCTCGGGGGCGGATTCACGCTGCCAGGAACGCTGGCCGCCACCCACGAGCTGTCATCGAAACCCGGCTTCTCACGGCCGGCCGCCTCCCGGACGAGGCCGCCCATGGCCTGGCTGCGTGGGGCGAAAGACATGTTCTCGTTCAGGTCGGCAGACTGGAATCGCCACCCGCTGTTCAGGTCGAGGCGGGGCCGGGGCTGCCGGCCGAAGCTGGGCACCGGCTGGCCGTCCTGCATCGCCACCCGGCCGCCGTCGACCAGCTGGAAGTTCAGCGTGGGCGGGAGACCCGCCGGGCTGATCGAGTTCGTGCTGCCGAACGAGCAGGCTGCCAGCCCGCTCAGTGCGACAGCCATGAGGAGGCCCCGCGCCAGGCTGCGGGGTACAAAGCCGGCCACAGCTAATCCATTTAACGCGCGAGCGAGGCCGGAAGTGTCAGTTCGATCGAACATACGTTCTTCCCGCCGAGCGGGAGAGGCGGGCCGGTCGTCGGACCGGCCCGCTTTCAGCGTCTCTGCCTAGCTCTTCATCTTGAGGAGGCCGAAGGCTGCTCCCTGCGGGTCGCTGAGGATCGCGAAGCGACCGCCCGGAAACTCCTGCGGCTCCAACATCGACTTCGCGCCCTCGTCGGTCGCCTTCTTGTGAGCCTTGTCGACGTCCGGCACAGTGAAGTAGATGAGCCAGTAGCTAGGGACCTGGGCTGGAACCATCGAGTTCATCTCCATGCCGCCGGCGATGCTCTCGCCACCCGACTGGAACTCGGTGTAGTCCCCCTGTCCTTCGCCCATCGGCATGTTCTTCTCGCCCCAACCGAAGAGCGTCTTGTAGAACGGCTTCGCCTTGTCGACACCGCGCGAGTTGAGCTCGGCCCAACCGTATGTGTTCGCCTCGCCCATCGCCTGTGCGCCCTGCATCTGCTTCGACTGCCAGACGCCGAACACGGCGCCGCTCGGGTCCGCGATGATCGTCATCACGCCCTGAGGACCGACTTCCATCGGCGGTGCGATGACCTTGCCTCCGGCTGCCTCGGCCTTCTTCGCGGTGTCTGCGGCGTTGGCGCTGCCGATATACACCGTCCACGCGGAAGGTGCTTCGGCTGACATCTTCGGGCCGATGCCGGCGACGTCCTTGCCGCCGAGCTTGGCCATCGCGTAGCCGCCGTACTGCGGGTCGGGATCGACTTCGATCTTCCAGCCGAAAAGCTTCGAGTAGAAGTTGCGCGCCTCCCCCGCATCACTGGTTGCAAGGTCGACCCACATCGGCTTGTTCGCAACCGCGGTTTTGGTGTCTGCCATAGACCAACCTCCTTGAATGCCCCGATCTCCGCTTGGTCAAAGAACCCCAGCAACCTGACCCATCCTCGGGGGTGGCGACAGGGGATACAAGCATTGTGGCACCGTCCGGTGAAGGATGGGTTAAAGGTATGCGGCAGCGAGAGTCGCGAATTGTGATCTTCCAGTAAAACTTAAGAAACTTGACTTCTGCTAGGCCAGAGCTTAATAATATCAATGTGAGTTTAGATAAACCTCAGGATTGGCAGGAGCTAAGCAAGATCACCCAGGGTCGCCCGATCGCGGTCGAGCGGGTGAGGCTGGTCGAAAACAACGCCTCCATAGAAGGCATATGGGAGCTGCCCCAGCTCGCCCGGCTCAGCACCGAGGACCAGGTCTTCGTCACCGCCTTCGTGCGCTCTCACGGATCCATCAAGGAGATGGAGCGGATCTTCGGCGTGAGCTACCCGACGATCAAGGCGCGTCTCAACCGCATCGGCGACGCGCTCGACTTCATCGACACCAACCCGCAGCCGTCGCGCGTGGAGATTCTTGAGCGGCTCAGTCGCGGCGAGATCTCCGCCGAAGACGCTATTGAAGAAATGGAGAAATTGACATGACCGAAGAACGACGACAGATCCTGGAGATGCTGGCCACCGGAAAAATCAATGCCGACGAGGCGGATCGCCTGCTCGGCGCGATGCAGGGAGGACAGCAGACCAATTCCGCCATCAGCCAGAAGCCGGCACCGAAGTACCTGCGCGTGGTTGTGGACGCGAACGAGAAGGACGAGGGACCAGTGCACATCAACGTGCGCGTGCCGATCATGCTTCTGCGCGCGGGCGTGAGGCTCGCAAGTCTTGTCCCGGTCAGCGCCCAGACGCGGCTGAACGAAGAGCTCCGCAAGAACGGACTGGACTTCGACATCTCCCAGATCAAGCCGGAGAACCTCAACGAGGTCATCGACCACCTCAGCGACGTCACCGTGGACATCGACCACCAGCACGACGGCGTCAAAGTCAAGTTCTTCGCGGAGTAGGGGAGGGGGACATGAGCGGCTGGACAGGCGTGGCGCGGAAACGGGTCGTCGTCACCGGGGCGACAAGTGGCATCGGGCTCGCGGCGGCCGAGGAGCTGGCCATGCGCGGCGCACGCCTCACGATCGTCGCCCGCGACCATAGCAAAGCGAGATCGCTCGCCAACCGCCTCGACGCCGATGTCGTGATCGCCGACCTGGCCTCCAAGAACGCTGTCCGTCGCGCGGCAGACGAGATCCTGGCGCGATATTCGAAAGTCGACGTCCTCATCAACAACGCCGGTGTCTACCTCACGGCCCGGCAGCTGACCAGCGATTGGATCGAGACCACCTGGGCTGTCAATCACCTGGCGCCATTCCTCCTGACCAACCTTCTTCTCGAACAGCTCAAAGGGAGCGCGCCGGCGCGCATCATCACGACAGCGTCTGACGCGCACGCCCGCGCAACCATTCCGTTCGACGACCTGGACGGCACGAGCGCATACGCTGTGCGCAGCCTCGCCGGGCCCGGCTTCGCCCGCTATGCGGAGACGAAGCTGGCCAACGTTCTGTTCACCAGCGAGCTCGGGCGCAGGCTTGAAGGCACAGGGGTGACCGCCAACTGCTTCCATCCCGGCCTGGTGGCCAGTGGCATCACCCGCGACCTGAAGGGCGCCGCTCGAATGACGGTCAGGGTCATGAACGCCTTCTCGCGCAGCCCAAAACAGGGGGCGGAGACGCTTGTGTGGCTGGTCGATTCACCGGACGTCGACGGTGTGAGCGGCGGCTACTTCGCAAACAAGAAGCGTGTCGAGCCCGCGGCGGCCGGCCGGGACATAGACATCGCGCGCAGACTGTGGGAGGTCAGCGTCGAGCAGACTGGACCGTCTTCCGATCGCCTACAGGAAGCTGTGGGTCGCCACGTCGCCACCCT
Organism: Candidatus Dormiibacterota bacterium; assembly: GCA_035473835.1. Lineage (GTDB taxonomy): Bacteria > Chloroflexota > Dormibacteria > Dormibacterales > Dormibacteraceae > UBA10449. The sequence goes on from DATINX010000031.1 coordinate 12,499, forward strand.
GAGGTGACCGCCAGGAATCTCGCCTAGTCGGCGAAGTCCCATGCGCGAACCGTGCCTTCGATCCGCACGCCGATCTCTTCCTCGTCCGGTGTCTTCGGGCCTTCACCCATGTAGTGGCGGTACAGCCGCTGTCGCAGATCGTGCAGCCCCTCGGTGAACAGCCGGGCTGTGCCGCGCAGCTCCAAACCTCGAAGAGGAAGTCCGTTCTCGTAGACGGCCACGCTCGCACGCGCGTCGCGACGAAGGTGTTGCGCCTTGACGTCATGGCGGCCGACCACGATGTTGAACCCCCCGTCAACCCACTCGAACCAGATCGGCGAAAGCAGCACGTCGCCGTTCGTCCGGTACGTGGCCAGTGTGGCCACGAGCGGCTGCGACATCAGGTCGCCGAGGTCGTCGACGGTCAGATTGGTGCGCACGTTGCAGCTAGCACTGTAAATTGCGCGCCCATGGGCGCGGGAATTCTATCCGGGCTTCGCATCGTCGAGATCTCGGCGTTCGTCGCCGCTCCAATCGGCGGCGCCACGCTCGCGGCGATGGGTGCGGACGTGATCCGCGTCGACCCACCCGGCGGTGGCGTCGACATCGGCCGCTGGCCGCTCCATCGCGGGCGCAGCCTGTACTGGGCCGGCCTGAACCAGGGCAAGCGGTCGGTCACGATCGACACCCGCCTCGAGCCGGGCCAGGAGAAGGTCGCGAAGCTGATCACGGCACCGGGTGAGGGTGGCGGCATCCTCCTGACCAACCTGCCGGTCTCCGGCTGGAAGTCGTACGAAGAGCTCAAGAAGCGGCGCGTCGACCTGATCATGGTCACCATCACCGGCAATCGCGACGGGACCGCCGCGGTCGATTACACGGTCAACGCCGCCCTCGGATTTCCAGCCATCACCGGTCCCGAAGAGAGCGAGGGTCCCGTCAACCACGTCCTGCCGGCCTGGGACGCCATGACCGGGTTCCTCGCGGCAACGGCCATCCTCGCCGCCGAGCGTCACCGGCGCCTCACGGGCAAAGGCCAGCTCGTCGAGCTCAGCCTGGCCGACGTCGGGCTGGCTGTGGCAGGTCACCTCGGGCTCATCGGCGAAGCTGTTCTTGAGGACGAGCCGCGAGGACGATTCGGCAACGAGGTGTACGGCACCTTCGGCCGCGATTTCACGACTCGCGACGGCCGGCGCGTGATGGTGCTCGCATTGACCCCGCGGCAGTGGCGCAGCCTGGTCGAAGCCACGGGCCTCAGCGGTGAGTTTCGCAACCTGGAGGCGCGCCTGAGCCTGTACTTCAACAACGAGGGCGACCGGTGGCGAGGGCGCCAGGAGATCAGCACCCTGCTGCAGGACTGGATCGCCGTACGCAACCTCACCAGTGTCGCGGCTGCGTTCGACGCGCATAACGTGATGTGGGGCCCCTATCAAACGTTCAAACAACTGGTCACAGAGGATCCTCGCGTGTCGGCCTCGAATTCGATTCTCGAGCAGGTCGACCATCCCGGCCTGGGCACGTTCCCCACGGCCGGCTCGCCATTTCGCTTCGGGGCGGCTGACCCCGTGGCGCCCAGGCCGGCGCCCAGGCTTGGCGAGCACACGGAGGAGGTCCTGCGCGAGTTCGGGCTGTCGTAAAACGGCCCTGTTCGGGCACTCAGTGAACTCACAGGTTCCTCTGATAGTCCTCAAACAAATTGGCGGCATCGTTGTCGGCATAACACCGCGAGGAGAATGGGAGTTGACCCGATGTCCGAGATGAATCCGAATTCGCAAGAGCTGGGGCCTCAGGAGCCGCAAATGCCGGCCCAGGTACCAGCACCTCCGCCCGCCCCCGAGGGCTGGTGGACCCCGCCGCCTGGGACGCCTCACGCACCATCACGCCCGTCGTGGGGACGCTGGCTCGCGGTCGGCACCATCGCAGCGACCATCCTCGCCGGCGCCGGAGGCTTGGGCATCGGTCTCACCATGGCCCGTTACCTGCAATCAGGGCACTCGATCGCGTCCGTCGCCACCCAGCCGACGACGGTCCAGCCATCCACGCCCACGGATCCGATTCCGGCCGTCACCCCGTCGGCCAATAACGGAACCGTCAACCCGCAAGCGATCGCCGCCAGGGTCGACCCCGCGATCGTCGACATCAACACCACCATTCAGGGCGCCAGCGGGAGGACGGGCAGCGCCGCCGGCACCGGGATGATCATCACCTCGTCCGGCGAGGTGCTCACCAACAACCACGTCGTCGATCAGTCGATCAGCATCTCCGTCACCATCGCCGGCCACTCGGGCAGCTACCCGGCGCACGTAATCGGCGTGTCGCCGACAGCCGACGTCGCACTCATCCAGATCGATGGCGTCAGCGGCCTGCCCACCGTCACCCTGGCCGCCTCGACATCCGTCAAGGCGGGCGACACCGTGGTCGCCATCGGCAACGCGGGCGGCGCGGGCGGCGCGCCCTCGGTCACCGAGGGCCAGGTCACCGCCGTCGACCAGACCATCACCGCAAGCGAAGGCAACGGCCGCTCAGAAACCCTGACCGGCATGATCCAGAGCGACGCCAGTATCAGCCCAGGTGACTCGGGCGGCGCACTGGTCAACTCGGCGGGGCAGGTGGTCGGGATGATCACCGCGGGTGAGGCTCAGGGCTTCCGCTCGAGCGCCTCGACCACCGGCTACGCGATCAACACCAACACCGCGCTGTCGGTCGTCAACCAGATCAGATCCGGCCGGGCCAGCTCCACGGTCTTCATCGGGCCCGTGGGATACATCGGCGTCTCGATCGAGGACCTCGACCCGCAGATCGCCGCATCGAACGGTCTCAACATCACCTCGGGTCCGCTGGTGACAGCCGTCCAGGCGGGTTCGCCGGCCGAGAAGGCGGGCATCGCGCCCCTGTCGGTGATCACTGCCGTCGGCGGTACTTCGGTCAGCTCTTCGGCGACCCTCGGCAGCGCGCTGCACACATACAAGCCGGGCGCGAGCGTGGCGATCACCTGGACCGACCAGGGCGGCGCGTCACACACCAAAACGCTGACCCTGACCACAGGGCCGAACATTTAAGACATCCACTTCCCCCGCTAGAGACCTCCTCACCCGGTGAGGAGGTCGGCGGGGGCATTCCGTCACAAAGCCTCGCAGCGCGGTGCTTGCGCTGGGGACAGGGGGAAAAGCTAAGTCCCGCCACCCCTCACGGAGTCGCGGGACTTATAAGAACGCTCGGCAACGACCTACTCTCCCATCGGGTTACCCCGACAGTACCATCGGCGCTGGAGGGCTTAACTTCCGTGTTCGGAATGGGAACGGGTGTTTCCCCTCCGCCAAAGTCACCGAACAGCCGGAATTATACCAATCAGGCTGAGAGTCATTCCCCACCCGCTAGCCGCTTCGCGGCGAGGCGACCTCCCCACGCGGTGGGGAGATGCGAACGCTAACGCGTTCGGCGGCGGCGGGCCCGCAGGCTCTTGATCTTGCGAGCCTCTGCGGGTGGCACGTAATGCGAGCGGCGGCGCATCTCGCGCACGAGTCCCTGCTCCTGCACCTTGCGCCTGAACTCACGCAGGGCCTGCTCGAACTCCTCGGGGTCCTTGACTACGATTCGCACGTCCGCACAAGGATACCGGAATGCGGCTTGAGCCCCTGTCCTAGCGTCTCGCCGATGGGGTGAGGGATATGTCCGGCTCGGCGAGGCTTTCCGCGTGGAGGGTGGGGAGGAGCAAGTAGCAGCGGATGGTGAGCATCACCAGCAACGCGACCAGCGCCAGCAGCACGTCCATCACCACCTGTCCGACACTGGCGTGGAACCGGTATATCAGCAGCCCCTCGGCAACTACCGCGGCGAACAGGATGGGTACGAACACCCGGTCGTGGACGGCCATGAAGAACTGCACGAGCAGGTTGTCGAGGGAGAGGGCGAGCCCGATCACGCCGACCGCGAACACGTACGGGGTGGCGTCTTTGAAGCCGGGGCCGAACAATATGGCCACGACCAGCCCTGGCACGAGTGCGAAAACGAGCAGCGCACAGGAGCCGAGCGCGGTCAGTATGCCTGCGGAGTACAGGAGGATGCGGCCTGGGTGCTCCTCCTTGGCCACGGCCTCGACAACCCTTGGAAAGAGAACCTGACTCACGCTCAGTGTCAGGAAGAACAGGATCGTGCCGATCTTGTTCAGCCCGCCGTAGATGCCGCCGTCGTGGCTACTCAGGTAGTGCTCGGCCAGGATGACGTCCTGGTTGTAGAGGATCTGCACGCCGATAATGCCGGCCGCGGCGGTCAGCGAGAAGCCGGCCATGACGCGCAGCCGCACCCGTGCGCCGTTGCCGCGGAAGTGGTCGCGAAGTGAATACAGCCCGAGCAGGAACGCGAAGGCCAGGCCGATGAACACGGCCGCCATCGCCCCGGAGACGGCGTAACCGGCGGCGAGCAGGGCGTACACGAGGGTGGTCCGCACGACGAGCTCGAGGGAGAGGTTCAGCGAAAGGGAGGTGAATCGCTGAAGGCCCTGAAGGATCCCGCGCGGGATCGCCACCTGCCAGACGAGGGCGATCGAAAAGCCGAGGATCAGGATCGGGATGGTCGAGCCCAGGTGCTCGAACTCGGCCACGCGGCGGGCCATGAGGCTCGTCACCAGCACCGCCACCAGGCACGGGATCGTAATCAGGCGCACGGTCCGGGTGAGCAGCGTGCGCACGCCGGCGTCGCCCCGGGCGGCCAGCGTGGCCGTGTACCGGGCCAGGACGACGACCAGGATGAGCGCTGGAGCGGTCCCGACCGCGTAGAGCGCGATCAGGAACGCGACCTGGCCGTAGATCGCCGGTCCCAGGATGCGGCCGGCGATCGCGTGGAAGACGAAGCCGCCGATGCCCGCGACCAAACCGCCGGCGAAGAGGATGGCGTTCTGCCGGACCAACCGGTTGTTGCTGAGTTGGACCAGGCGCTCGCGTAGACCCAATCCGGCGCCGGTCTGCACAGTCCACGGGATTGTAGTTCAGGCGTATGCGAGGTCCGGGCGTTGATAATTCACCAGCGATGCCAGATTCGCCCAAGCCGGTCGTCTCAGCACTGATCGTCAGCCACGACACCAAGGACCTTCTCCTGCAGTGCATGCACGCGCTGTTCGCCAGCGCGGATGTGCCGGTCGAGGCGGTCGTCGTCGACAACGATTCGAGCGACGGCTCGGCCGCCGCGGTCACCGCCGAATACCCCCAGGCGACTGTCCTGATCCAGGAGAAGAACCTGGGCTTCGGCCGCGCCGCCAATGTCGGACTCGAGCGCTGCACCGGCCGGTTCGTGCTGCTGCTGAACCCGGACGTCACCCTCGACCTGCAGTGCGTCGGCCGCATGGCCGACTTCATGCTTACCCGCCCGGACGCCGGAGCGGTCGGTCCACGGCTCTTCATGCCGGACGGCAAGCTGGACCCCGCCACGCGCCGCGCCTTCCCGGTCCCGAGCGCGCTCTTCTATCGCACGGTCGGGCTCAGCCGGCTGTTCCCAAAGAGCCCGCGGTTCGGCCGCTACAACATGGGCCACCTCGACGAGACGGACGTCCACGAGATCGACGCCGGGACAGCCGACTGCCTGATGCTGCGGCGGGCGGCGCTCGATCGGGTCGGCTTCTTCGACCCCCGCTACTTCATGTACGGCGAGGACATCGACCTTTGCTACCGGCTGAAGCTAGGAGGCTGGAAGGTGTTCTATCTCCCGGCGGCGACCGCGACTCACCATGCCCGTGAGGCACCCGACGGCCACGACCAGCGGCAGATGCTCTACGAGGAGCACCGGGCGATGTGGACTTACCACTTCAAGCACCATGCGGACGAGCAATCAGCCCTCGGCAACGGGCTCGTTTGGGCGCAGATCTGGGGGCGCTGGCTGGCGCAATCGGTGCGTCAATCGATCAGGAAACAAGATCGGGCGTCCTCGTAGACTCACGTCTGGCTCATGTACCACCAGATCACTCGCAACAAGCGCAACAGCATCATCGTCGTGGTGCTGTTCCTCGCCGTCTGGCTGCTCGCCGGATTCGTCATCGGCGAGTTTGCGGGCGGCATCAACTACGCGATCACCGGGGCGATCATCCTCGGCATCCTGGGGGTGCTGGCCGCCCTGTACTCCTACTACTTCGGCGCTGCGACCGTGCTCTCGGCGGTGGGCGCCAAGGAGGCCGATCCGCACCAGTTCCAACAGCTCTACAACATCGTCCAGACCCTGGCGATCGGTGACGGGCTGCCCGTGCCCAAGGTCTACATCATCGAAGACCCGAGCCCGAACGCCTTTGCAACCGGGCGCGATCCCCAGCACGCGGCTGTCACGGTCACGACCGGCCTGCTGCAGATGATGAACCGCGAGGAGCTCGAGGGCGTGCTCGCCCATGAGATGAGCCACATCAAGAACTTCGACGTTCGGCTTCTCCTGATCGTCACGACCATGATCGGTCTGGCGGCCATCATCGCGAGCGTGTACTGGAACGGCGCGTTTCGCATCCGGAGCCGCGACGACCGCGCGGTGCTCGTGGTCTTCGCGATCGGCATCATCTTCACGCTCATCGCCTTCATAGTCGGCCCGATCATGCAGCTGGCGCTGTCCCGCCAGCGGGAGTCGCTGGCAGACGTGAGCGGGGTGGAGCTCACGCGCAATCCGGTCGGGCTGATCAACGCCCTGAAGAAGATCGCGGCCAACGAGAAGCCGATGGCGCACTTCAATCACGCGGTTGCTGCCATGTTCATCGACAACCCGACCGAGCACCATGGCAGCTTCTTCAACCATCTGTTCGACACCCACCCGCCCATAGAGGAGCGGATCGCCGCCCTGGAGAAGATCGCGAGCGTTCAGCAAACTTAACCTCCCCACGCCGTGGGGAGGCCGGCGCGGAGCGCTTAACCTCCCCACACGGTGGGGAGGCCGGCGCAGAGCGTAACCTCCCCCACCGTGGGGAGGCCGGCGCAGAGCGCCGGGAGGGGCGGCTGAATTCACAAGGCGGGCCGCGATAATCCACCTACCGTGACCGCCGCCCCCCTCCTTGCTCGTTTCCTCCACGTCCGCCGCAGTGAGCTGGATCGAACCCTGCAGGTGGCCGGCTTCGCCATCCTCCTCGGCTGGGCCATGTACACGGCCTTCAACGCGACCCAGGCCATCTTCCTGAACAAAGCGGGCCCTCACGCCTATCCGCTGTTCTTCGTCGTCCTGGCGCTCGCGGTCTGGCCCCTGGTCGCCCTGCAGGGCTGGCTGACGCACCGGCTCGGGGTCGGCCGCGCGCTCCGCCTTAACCTCGTCCTCAACGCGGTCCTGGCGCCGATCCTCTTCATCGTCTACAACATCTCGGAGGCGCCGACGGTGGCTTTCACCGTCTACGTGATCTACTCCATCGCGTTCGAGCTCGTGATGCTCAACTTCTGGAGCTTCGTCAGTCAGCACTTCAACCTGCTCGAAGGCAAGCGCATCTTCCCGGTCATCGCGGCCGGCTCGAGCATCGGCTACATCCTTGCCGGGTTCACCACCACGCTGGTCGCCATCTATGCCACCGAGCCGCTGCTGTTCGTGTGGGCGATCGGCGCGGCGATGGCTGCGTTGATGTCCGAATGGCTCGAGCGCCGGCTGTTCCGACCGTCATTCATCGACGACGCCGACGAGCTCTTCGCGCACGACCAGGCGGTGCGCGAGAGCCAGGGCGTGATGAGGGTCTTGCGCGGCGCGATCCAGTACCTGACGAGCAGCCGCCTGGTCCTGGCCCTGGTGCTGTTGGGGTTGGTGCTGCAGGTGACCAGCCGGGTCGGCGACTACCTGGTCGCGCTGATCTTCGTCGACGCCACGCACAACAACCTTCAGGCGCTGACCATCCTCATCGGCAACGCCTGGCTGGCCAGCTACGTGGTGCAGCTGGCAATCAGCCTTTTCATCACCCCATGGGTGCTGGAAAAGCTCGGCGTCAAGAACGCGATCATGGCCTTGCCCCTCTTCGCTTTGGTGGGCTTCGTGGCGGTGGCGCTGAACCCGGTGCTGGCGACCTCACTGTTCCTTTTTATCGTCCGCAACGGTCTGCAAACAGGCCTCGACGATCCGGCGGAGAGCGTGCTCGGCAGCGCACTGCCGGCTCAGGTCGGCCCGAAGCTCAGGCTGCTGCTCGACAACCTCGTTCTGCCCGGCGCCGCAGTCCTCACGGGGGTGGGACTCCTGCTCCTGCAGAGCCTGGTCTCGGCCACAGTCGAAGTGCTCGCGGTGATCGGCATCGTGCTCGCGCTGCTCTTCATCGCAGCGGCCCTCCGCGTTCGCGGCCTGTACGTCAGCGCGATCTACGAGCGCCTGCGAACCCACGCCGTCTCCCTCAGCGATTTCCAGCGCGCGCTCGGCCGGCCCACGCCGGCGCAGATCGACGAGCTGCGCGGCTTCATCCGTGGCGGCGACGAGAAGACGCGCGCGTTCGCCTCGGCCGCCCTGGCGAAGGTGGCGCCGGAAGCGTTCGCCGCCATGCTGCCGGAGGTGCTGGCCTCACCCGATGCGTCGGTGCGAAAGCTCGGTCTCCAACTCGCGCTGCCCTCGGCGGTGACGATCGAGCAGCTGCGAGCGGCGGAAAACGACCCTGATGGCTGGGTGGTGGCGGCAGCAGCCGTCGCCGGCGCCGGCCAGGACCCGCCGTGGGATGAGAGCGGTCTCCTCCTGCACCGGCTGTGGCACTCCGTGGACCCGAACCGGCGCGCCGCGGCAGTCTGGGCGTCCGCACTCGTCGATGAGCGGCGCACGATCGTCGACGGGCTGCGGGATCGGGACCCACGGGTGCGGCTGGAGGCGATCCGCAGCTTCGCGAAGGTGAAAGCCGACCTCCCCGAAGCCAACGAATCGATGGTCGCCTGCCTTGGTGATGACGACTTTGACGTGAGGCGCGAGGCGCTGCGCCAGGCAGCGAGGTGGGCGCCCGCCGGTGACGGACGTCAGGCGTTCGCGGAGGCGCTGGTCGCCTCGCTGGCGAGCGGTGATCGCGAGGTCAGACGTCTGGCGTCTGAAGCCATGGCGGCCCAGGCTCCCGAAGCGCTCGCGCTGACCCTGCCGCTTCTGGAATCTCGCGAGGAGACTGCGGCGGCCGCCGTCGAGGCCCTGATCCGGAGCGGCCGTCCCGAGCTGTTCCGCCGGGTGCGCGCTCACCTCGAGCGGCTTCTGGGCGAAGGCACGAAGTCGGCCCGGATGGCGACGCACGCCGCCGCCAGCGCGCGCCTGCCGGCAGGTGGCGACATCGCGGCGGCGTACGCGTTTCTGCGCATGGCCCTCGACGACTATGCCGGGCACGCGGCCGACTCAGGCCTGGGCGCGATGAGGGCGCTTCACGGCAAGCGTGGTTTTGGGACTGTGGAGCGAGGGGTGCTTTCGACTGAGCCGCAAGCGAGGGTTGAGGGCCTGGAAACGTTGCTAAACTTCGGCCCCGGATGGCTCGCCGGACCTCTGGCGCTGCTCCTCGACCAGGATGCATTCGATGCTGCCTCGGCGCGGCCCCTGTCGCCTGCGGAGCTGGAGGCGCTCGCCGCTCATGCTGACAGGTGGATCCAGGAGGCGGCCGGCGCTGCCGCGAACGGCCTCGGCGAAGGCATGAAGGAGCTGATCGCCCTGAAGCGGGTGCCGCTGTTCAGCACGCTCACGCTGGAGCAGCTGTCGAGCATCGACCGGCTGATGGTCACGCGGCACTACGCGAAGGGTGAGTCGATCTTCGTCAAGGGCGACGTCGGATCGGAGCTCTTCGTCGTCCTGGATGGGGAGATCCGAATCAACCTCGACCACGAAGGCAGGGAGGTCACGCTGGCCAGGCTCGGTCCGAGCTCGGTGGTCGGCGAGATGTCGGTTTTCGACGACCAGCCGCGGTCGGCCGGCGCGCAGGCGAGCGACGACACTACGGTGCGAGTGCTGCGGCGGGATCGCCTGCACGCGCTGGTGCACGAACACCCTGAGGTCCTGCTGGAGTTCGTGAGGAACCTGAGCCAGCGAATCCGAGTCATGAACGAGCAGCTGGAGTCCGCCGGGGTGCAGGAGGATCCCCCTCTCCCCGAAAGGGAGAGGGTCGGGGAGAGGGGCGTCAGTCCATCCGTCGGGACTAAGTAAGAAGGCTCCCTCCCCGATCGCGAGAAGGGAGCCCCAGGCCTACGGCTTGATGTTCTGGTTGACTTGAAACAGGTTGTCGGGGTCGTACTTCTTCTTGGCCTGAACGAGACGGTTGTAGTTGCCCTTGTAGTTGGCTTTGATCCGGCTCTGATCGTCCTCGGCCATGAAGTTGATGTAGCCGCCCTCCTCTGAAAGCGGCGCGGTCGCGTCGTAGTAGTCACGGACCCACTTGATGTTGGCCTTGTTCTGGGCAGGGTCGGGCCACATGCCGGCGATCACCGTGGCGAAGTTGGCGTCGCGATAAGCGAATGCGGTGTCGTCGGAGGCGACGTTGTGAACGGCGCCGTTGATCGGATAGATGTGCATCGTGGAGGTCATCGCGGGGACCTTGGCTCCGTGTTCGACATGCGCTGCTATCGCGTCGTCGGTCAGCTCCTTGACAAAGTTGGCCTTCCAGTAGTGCTGCAGGTCAGGCGGGTACAGTCCGTCGAAAGCGCTGTTCAGCGCGGGGTACGGCATCGGGCCGACGAGCTCGGCGACCACCGGAGCCACGTCATGGAAAGGCTTGAGCGCTTTCTCACCCTCCGCGATCGGCCCTGACCAGCACGCCACCATCAAGGCAAACGTGTCCCCATGCCGGTTCTCGGGGATGAACGGAAGCGGCGGCGCAATTTGAAAGGCCGGAAACGCGCCCATCGCCTGGGGAGCGGACGCGATGTACTCGCGGAAAAAGCGCAGAAGGTCGCCCGCGTACTTCAGCTCGAAGAACATCGGTCCGCCGTAGATGTCCTTGACCGGATGCAGGCGGAACTCGAAGGACGTCACCACGCCGAAGTTGCCGCCACCGCCTCGGATGGCCCAGAAGAGGTCCTGGTTCTCGTTTTCGCTGGCGACGACGAAGCGTCCGTCCGCGGTCACAACATCGGCAGATTTCAGGTTGTCCAGCGACAGGCCGAATCCGCGGGCGAGGTACCCGATGCCACCGCCGAGCGTCAGGCCCGCGACTCCGGTGGTCGAGATGATGCCACCCGTCGTGGCGAGCCCGAAGGCGTTCGTTGCGGCGTTGAAGTCACCCCAGGTGGCGCCGCCCTCGGCGCGGGCTGTCTTCTTCTCGGGATTCACGCGAACGCCCCGCATCCGAGACAGGTCGATGACGACTCCGTCGTCACACGTCCCAAACCCGGGCACGCTGTGTCCGCCGCCGCGGATTGCCAGCGGTAGGTGGCTCTCCCTGGCGAAGTTCACGGCGGCCATCACGTCGCCCGCGTTGACCGGGCGGGTCACAACCGCCGGACGTCGATCGATCATCGCATTGCGAACCGCGCGCGCCTCGTCGTAGCCGGCGTCTTTCGCGGTGATCACATCGCCTCGTATCTGCTGGCGCAAAGTATCGAACGTGATGGTGGCCATGTCCCCGTCCCCTCCTACCAGTGTCTCGTTTTCGGTTTCGCCCCCCAGCTTAGGCGCTTATCGGTCGATTGGCGAGGGGAGTTCTGTTCGGAAGTGTCTTTACACGCTCAGAGGAGTTCACGCCCTCTCCTCTGCGGGCAGAGTGGGGTTTTATTCCGGGTCGGGGCGGATTTCGATCTTTTTGCGGGCTGCCTCCAGGCGCTCGGTGCAGACCTTCAGGTAGATCCGTGCTTCGTCGACCGCCTTCAGCGCGTCCTCCAAGGACAGGTCGCCGTCCTCCAGGAGCTTCAGCTTCTCGTCCAGCTTCTCCAGCGCCTGCTCATATGTGAGTTGCTCGCTCATGGGTCGACCTGTTCTACCCGAGCGCCCAGCCGCCCGGTTGCAAGCCTGATTCCCACTTTGCGGTCGACGGCGGTGTCGCTCGACGAGCGCACGACGCGGCCGGTCTCTGAGTCGATGGTGATGCTGTAGCCCCGCGCGAGCACGGCCTCAGGGCTGAATGCGGCCAGCTGCTGTCGCAGGTGATCGAGACGCCGCTGCTCCCGTGCGAAGCGCTGGGTCATGGCGCGGTCCAGGCGATCATCGGCCCGGCGCGACGCGAACGCGTTGCGGGCCCGCGTCAGTCGGGCGACAGCCGCCGACGTCAACCTGCGGCCCCGGTCGCGCAGCGCCTCCTCGCGTCGCGCCACCTGCTCCACCGGGCTCAGCCGCGCCAGGTTCGCAGCTGCGTGCGCCAGCCGGTCGATGCGCGTGCGAACCAGCGCCGGCAGCAGCCGCAACAGGCGGGCCTTCTTGACGAGCAGCCTCTCGGTCTCGCGCGCAAGGCGCTGATTACTTTCGCGGTCGAGGCGGCGCTCGCGTTCTCGGAGCAGCGCGATGAGGTCCGATTTCTTGGGCACCACCCGCGAGCCCGCTTCGGTCGGCGTGCGCGCCTCGAAGTCGGCGACCATGTCGGCCACCGTGCGGTCTGATGTGTGCCCCAGCGCAGTGACCACCGGTAGCCTGGAACCGAGAATCGCCCGCGCGACGATCTCTGTGTTGAAGGCGTACAGCTCCTCGAAGCTGCCGCCACCTCGAGCGAGGACGATCACCTCCGCGAGCGACTCATCGTTGCAGCGGCGCATAGCACGAGACACGCTCATCGGCGCCGCGGCCCCCTGGACCTGCACCGGATATACGACGATGCCCATGTTGGGGTAGCGCTCCCAGATCGTCTCCTGGAGGTCGTGGATGACCGCCCCAGTCGGCGACGTCAGCAATGCCACCGCTTGGGGCAAGAACGGTAGGCGGCGCTTGCGGTTTGGAGCGAAAGCACCTTCAACGTCGAGGCGGCGCTTCAGCTCCTCCAACCTGGCTCGAAGCTTGCCGACGTCATCGAACTCGATCTGGTCGGTGATGAAGCTCAGTCGCCCGGTCTTGCCGAAGAAGTCGACGCGTCCTCGGAAAATGAACACCTGCCCGTCTTCCGGCAGGGTCGTCACACGTCGAGCATCGTCCGCGAACAGGACCGCGTCGAGCCGGCTCGCCCCGTCCTGGATCGAGAAGTTGTAGTGGCCCGCGGCGCCGCGCTTCATGCCGCTGACCTCGCCCTTGACCAGCAGGGCGGTTAGGGGCCGAAGCTCGCGGCGGATCTCGATGGCGAGCTCGGTGACCGTATAAGGGCGCTGTGCCTCCTCGGGCCGGAGCATTGCACCTAGCTTAAGCCCCTCTCCACCACCCTCTCTCGATGGGGAGAGGAGGGTTCTTCAGAGAGGGCGCTGGAAGTGGAACGACGAGATCCGCATGCGCTTGTCGAAGTAGAGGCGGTGGGCGTCGGTGCGGTCCGGGCCAACGCCGGAATCGAGGTGAAACGCATCGAGGTGGAGACGCTTGCCTTCGTCGACCAGCCAGTCCATCAGCTGGCCGGCGTAGCCCTTGCGCCGGTGCTCGAATCGCGTGCCGAGGTCATCGCAGTAGAGGGTATGACCCCATGCGAGCATATGGACTTCGCGGAACCCTGCCACCGCGACCGCCCGAACATCTTCTTTGACGAAGAAGCCCACGAGCCGGTAACCCTCGGGTCGCAAAACCGTGTCGACATGATCCACGAACACGGTCTCCGGTCCGATGTCAGGTCGGAGCTCGAGCATTGCCTCGTACGCGAGGTTGGTGGCTCCCGCTTGGAGCTCCTGGATCATCCTCCGATCTGCGACATGTTCTTGGCCGGCTTGATGAACCCAGGCTGGTTGATCAAGTGCCCCTCTTCTTTGCGCCACACCGCTGTCTCGATCACGCGGCCGAGATGGTCGTCCGACACGCCCGAACGGATGAGGTCGCGCAGCGGCGTCTCCTGGAGCGAGAAGAGGCAGGTGCGCAGCCCGCCTTCGGCGGTGAGCCGGATGCGGTTGCACGTGGTGCAAAAAGCCTGGCTGACAGATGAGATGAATCCGACTCCACCTGGTGTCCCGTCGGCGAACTTGAATCGGGTAGCGGGTCCGGGGCGCGGATCGGCGACCGGGACGAGGGGGAAGAGGTCTTCGATCTGCTCCTGGATGCGACGGCTGGGCACGACCTGCTCGTTCGTCCAGATGTTGTCCCCGTCCAGCGGCATGAACTCGATGAAGCGCACCTCGTAGCCCTTGTCGCGGGCGAGCCGCGCGAAATCGACGACCTCGTCGTCGTTCTTGCCCTTCATGACGACCATGTTGAGCTTGATCGGCCACAGCCCGGCCTCACGGGATGCCTCGATGCCGTCCATGACACGTCCAAAGGCGTCGCTTCTCGCGATGTCGTGGAAGCGTTGCATGTTCAGGGTATCGAGCGAGATGTTGATTCGCTTGAGCCCCGCGTCCTTCAGGCGCTGCGCCTTCTCGCGCAGCAGTACTCCGTTGGTGGTCATCGTGATGTCGAGGGTCGGGTCGATGTCGTTGATCATCCCCACCAGCTCCTCGACCTTGACGCGCACCAGGGGCTCGCCGCCCGTGATCCGGATCGTCCGCACGCCGTAGCGCTCGACGAACAGGCGCGCCAGCCGGCCGATCTCCTCAAACCGGAGCAGGTCGTCCCGCTTCAGCCATTTCAAGCCCTCCGCTGGCATGCAGTAGATGCAGCGGAAGTTGCAGCGGTCGGTGATCGAGATCCGGAGGTCGTCCGCCACCCGCCCATAGGTGTCCCTCAGTCTTGGGGTCCCCACATGGCCGATGATAGGCCGGATGGCGTACGAGAACATCCTCGTTGACCTGGAACCTTCCATCGCCACCATCACCCTGAACCGGCCGAAAGTGCTGAACGCCCTCAGCCCACAGCTCGTCGCCGAGGTCAACGAAGCCCTTCGCGAGCTCGAGGCCGATCCGAGCGTCGGAGCCGTCGTCCTCACGGGCGGTCCGAAGGTTTTCGCCGCCGGAGCCGACATCGGAGACATGGCCGAGCGCACGGCGGTTGAGCAGCTTCACCGAGACCAGACGGGCCGCTGGGCCGGCATCACCGCCTTCACCAAACCGCTCATCGCGGCGGTCAACGGCTACGCGCTTGGAGGAGGCTGTGAGCTCGCGCTGATGTGCGACATGATCATCGCCGGCGACTCCGCCCGGTTTGGGCAGCCGGAGATCAACCTCGGCATCATTCCCGGCGCCGGTGGCACGCAGAGGTGGCCGCGGACGGCGGGCAAGTACGCGGCAATGGAGACCGTGCTGACCGGAACGCCCATCACCGCCGCACGCGCCAGGGAGCTTGGGGTGGTGAACAAGGTCGTGCCGGCGGAGATGACGATCGAGGTCGCGAAGAGGGTCGCACGCCAGCTCGCTAGCAAAGCGCCGCTCGCGCTGCGGATGGCAAAGGAGTCGGTGCTCAAGGCGTTCGAAGGACCGCTCGCCGAAGGGCTCGTCGCCGAGCGCAAGAGCTTCTACTTCCTGTTTTCGACCGAGGATCAGAAGGAAGGTATGCGCGCCTTCCTCGAAAAGCGGAAAGCAAATTTCAAAGGCAGGTAGATAGCGAAATGGCCACCGAAGTCGAAAGTCATGTAACGGTTCGCGTCCACGACGGGATCGGGCTGATCCAGCTCAACCGTCCCGAGAAGATGAACGCGATCGGCGCGCTCACGCGCCGGCAGCTGGGCGAGGCTATCAAGCAGGCCGAGCGCGACGATGCGGTGCGGGTGGTGGTGCTCACCGGCTCAGGTCGAGCCTTCTGCTCGGGCGCGGACGTCACGGAGATGGCGCAGGAAGGGGGAATGCGTTCGCCCGAGGACGTCGGCAACGTTCTGCGCAACGAGTACATGCCGATGCTCACTCGCCTGCGCACAATGCCCAAGCCTGTGATCGCCGCCATGAACGGCCCGGCTGTGGGCATCGGGGCGAGCTATGCGCTGGCGTGCGATATCCGCATCGCGGTGCCGGAGGCCTACCTGATGGAGGCGTTTGTGAACATCGGCCTGGCTCCCGATGGCGGGGTGAGCTGGCTGCTCCCTCGCATGGCCGGCACCGGCATCGCGTACGAGATGTTCTTCACCGGCAAGCCTCTCTCGGCGGCAGATGCACACCGGCTGGGTATCATCAACCGACTCGTGCCCGCCGACCGTCTCGAGGCGGAGGTGCGCGAGCTCGCCGGCCATCTGGCCTCGCAGCCTCGGCAGGCGATGGCCGCGGCAAAGCGCGCGGTCAACCACGCGCTCGAGTCGAGCTACGAGGATGCGCTGGAGTTCGAGTCGTACCTGCAGGAGGCCCAGGCGGCCAGCCCCGAGTTTGCCGAAGGCGTCCAGGCATTCTTGGCCCGCCGCGCCAAGAAGTGACAGGACTCCAACAGGCCGTCATCGTCGCGACCGCCCGCACGCCGATGGGCAGGTACGGCGGCCAGCTGAAGGACGTGCGGCCGGACGACCTTGCGGCCATCGTGCTCCGGCAGGCGTGCGAGCGGGCGCATGTCAAACCGGCGGAGGTGGAGGATGTCATCCTGGGCTGCGCCAACGGAGCCGGCGAGGACAACCGCAACGTGGCGCGGATGGCCCTACTGCTCGCGGGCTTCCCTGTTGAGGTGCCTGGCCAGACCGTCAACCGCCTTTGCGGCTCGGGGATGCAGGCGACCATCGCCGCCGCCCGCGAGATCCAGGCCGGCGCCGCGAACATCATGGTCGCGGGCGGGGTCGAGAGCATGACGCGATCGCCGTGGGTGATGCCCAAGCCCGATGGGGCGTTTCCGCGCGGTCCGCAGACCGCCTTCGACACGGCCCTGGGCTGGCGGCTCGTCAACCCGAAGATGGCCGAGATGTACGGCACGCTGCAGATGGGGGAGACCGCGGAGCGCGTCGCCCAGAAGTACGAGGTATCGCGAGAGGACCAGGACGCTTTCGCCTTGCGCAGCCACCTGCGCGCGGTGGCGGCGCAGAAATCGGGTCGGCTCGCCGAGGAGATCGTTCCAGTAGCGGTGCTTCAGCGCAAAGGCGAACCAGTTCAGGTGACTGATGACGAGGGTCCACGGAACGACACCTCGCTCGAGGCGCTGGCGCGGCTCAAGCCCGCGTTCGCCGCCAACGGGTCCGTCACGGCCGGCAACGCGTCACCGCTCAATGACGGCGCGACAGCTTTGGTCTTGATGTCCGAGAGCACGGCGCGCGAACGCAAGCTGCAGCCGCTAGCACGCTTTGTCGCTTCGGCGCCGGCGGGCGTCCATCCCGACTACATGGGTATCGGCCCGGTCCCGGCGTCGATGAAGGCGCTCGACAAAGCCGGCCTCCATGCCTCGGATATCGACCTCGTCGAGCTAAACGAGGCGTTTGCCTCCCAGTCGCTGGCCTGCATGCGGCTGCTCGGACTGGACGTGGAAAATGTGAATGTCAACGGCGGTGCGATCGCACTCGGGCACCCGCTCGGCAGCAGCGGCGCGCGCCTGGTAGGGACCCTGGTGCGCGAGATGACTCGCCGCGACGCGGAGTACGGACTGGCCACGATGTGCATCGGAGTCGGCCAGGGCATCGCCTCGATCTGGCAAAGGATGTAGTGTCCCGGACCGGAAGTTCCTTGCATCTTCGCGGCCTAGACGGCCGGGCGCAGGCTCACCCCACGGAATCTGTCGATTCCGCGGGGACCCCGAGCGGGGCGCTGAAGCCGGCGTCAAGGGGCCCGGCGCGGTGCCGTCACGCATCAACGGATGCGCTCCTCCTGGCGCCACCCTTTCCTTGGCTCCGACCGCCGATGCCGCGAAGTATGCGGCGGACCTCCGGTCCGGGACACTAGACACATCTCCGAGCGTGATCCGGCTGCGGTGCGAGCGATGTTCGATCGCATCGCTCGACGTTACGACCTGGTCAACACTGTTCTGTCGGCCGGCACGGACGGCGGCTGGCGGCAGCGCGCGGCGAAGGCGACCGGCCTGGCCGCGGGAGGGTCTGGACTGGATGTTGCCTGCGGGTCGGGCAAGCTCACCGCGCAGCTCGCGCGAATCGCCGGTCCGAAGGGCCGCGTCCTCGGCCTGGACTTCAGCCCGCAGATGCTGGAAGTCGCCCGGCGAGAACATGCCGGCATCGAGTTCCTGGAGGGCGATGCGCTGAACCTTCCCTTCGACGATGGCAGCTTCGATGCGAGCACGATCGCTTTCGGTCTGCGCAACCTCGCGGATCCGGTGCGCGGTCTCAGCGAGATGCTCCGGGTCGTCAAGCCTCAGGGCCGGGCAGTCGTGCTCGAGTTCGTGCGTCCACCGAAAGGACCGATCGGGTCCCTGTACCGGGTCTACCTTCGCACGCTTCTGCCGGCGATCGGCGGCGCCCTGTCGGGTCAGCCGTCGGCTTACCGCTATCTCAGCGACACCGTCGACTCCTACCGCTCGGCAGACGAGCTGCGGGCCCTTGCCGAGGTCGCCGGGTGGACGTCGGTGCGCTACGTGGGGCTGGCGGCGGGGACCGTCGGGCTCTTGTCAGGCGGTCCGATCGACCGCTGACCTGGCCAGGTTGACCAGGATCGGGCGCAGTCCGTCGGGCTCGATCGTCTCGAGCTCGCGAACCGCCGCGTCGACCAGGCCGCGCGCCTCCTCACCGACGCGCTGCAGAGCGTTGCTTGACGTGACCAGCTCGGTGACCCGACCGACTTCGCGGTCGCCCAGCGAGCCCGCAAGCAGCCTGCGCACCTCCGGCCCGACCGCGCGGTCCTCGGCTGCGTAGATCAGTGGCAGGGAGAGCACCCGCTGGCGGATGTCAAGGCCGACCGGCTTTCCTGAGCTCGGGCTGAAGTCAACCATGTCGTCGGCCATCTGGAAGGCGATCCCAAGCCGGTCGCCGTAGCGGCGCAGCGCCTCTACGACGTCAGGCGGCGCATCGGACAGAAGCGCGCCCGATGCGCAGGCGGCGGCGAAGAGGGCGGCGGTTTTTCCGCGCACCACGCGCAGGTACGAGTCGTGATCGCCCGGGAACGCACCACGCAAGGCGACGTCATCGATCTGCGAAGCGCAGATCGCCTCCAACGCCTCGGCCATCGTCAACGTCACGTCGCTGTTGCCGATCTCGGCGATCAGCCGCGTTGCCTTGGCGAAGTAGTAGTCACCGACCGCGATCGCGCGCTCGGCTCCCTCCGCGGCGGCCACGGTTGGACGCCCACGGCGGTGAGTCGATTCGTCGACGTAGTCGTCGTGAATGAGAGTGGCATTGTGTAGCAGCTCGACGGCGGCGGCCAGCGACGCGGCGCGAAGCGGGTCGTGCCGCGGACCGATCTGGGACGTGAGCTGCACAAGCTTGGGGCGGAGGCGCTTGCCACCGGCTTCCATGAGGCGGCGCATGGGCACCGCCACGGGATCGGGGTCGACCATCAGCTGACGCGCCAGCTCGACCTCCACCAGCCGGGCGTCGCGATGGCCGTCCAGCTCTTCAGCTCCCGACGGGGAGGCGGAGAAGTCTCCATCGAGCTGCACGGCCAGCTCACGATGCCGCGGGCCGTCGAGCTCGACGGCGAAGACCGACTGCCAGCGCCCGAGGACCAGCGTGCTGTCCTCGACGAGCAGCGTCATGAAACCCGTGAGAAGCAGCTGGCGGCAGTGGGCGTGGCCATTCACGGACTCGTCGATGGCGATCTCGACGCGGCGCGTGAAGTCGTCGTGCTCATATCCCGCGCCGACCGGCGCGATGCGCTCGAGCAGGTGCTGAAAATCTGTCAGCAACAGCGGCTCGTTTTCATTGATGGCAAGGCCGAGCGTCGTGTGCATCGACTGGAGGTGGACACGGCCGGCCCGCAGGCCTGACTTCCGCACCTCATCGCGCACTCGCGACGTGAGGTCGACGAACTCCGTGGCGCGTGACGATTCGAACCGCAGCCGCCCGGAGATCATGCCGTCGCCGCGAACGCGTTCACGAGCAGCTCGCGCACCGGGCGGCCCGGATGCTCAGACGCGGCGGCGGCCGACAGCCCTTCGATGGCTCGCGCGAAGGCAACCTGGACCGCCTGGGTGGCGGTGTCGGCGAGAAGACGGGATGCGCGCGCCAGGCAGAGGTCGCCCATGAGAAGGGTCGGGGGCGGAGCCGCCCGGCCGCCAAGACCCTGAAGGCGGACGCCGACCTCGATGAGCGCCGCAGCGAGCGCCAGCTTGGGCTGGGCCTCGGGGTCGTGGCCGCCGACCGCCTCCAGATACGACCGGTAGGTCTCGGACAGGCCCTCCGCCCAGAGCCCTTCGAGGCGTTCGAGCTCGCGATCCAGTATCTGAACGCTCATACCGGCTCGACCAGGGTGGCCGCCAGCTGGCGGAACGCCGACAGCGCTCGGACGCATGACTCGTCGTCCCTGGTCACTACGTAATAAAGGCCGAAGCCGAGGACAGTATTCAGAACGAGCGGGACCAAAACCTCGCGAGGGACGGTGAGCCGGATGCGGCCGTCCGCTTCGAGCCGGTCCAGCTGCTCCTGGATCAGCTCGCGGTACCGGGTGAAAAGCTCAGGGAGGTAGGCGCGCAGCCTCTCGGTGCGGGGAGCCTGGACGAGGAGGTCGAAAGCTGCGAGCTGGATGTCGCCCAGGCGGCGCAGTGAATCCCACAACGACTCGACTCCGACCTCCAGGACCTCGAGCGGGTCGGTCAGCTGGTTGAGGGCGGTGCGCAGCTCGTTGACCGAGCGGGCGGTCAGGTAGCGCCACGCCTCGACCAGCAGCTCGGACTTGGTCGGAAACCAGTACTGAAGGTTGCCGATGGCGACGCCGGCCCGGGTGGCGATGGCGCGCACGCTGGTCCCGGAGTAGCCGGTTTCGAGAAGCGATTCCGCCGCGGCATGGATGATTTGATCTCGGGTGCTTTCCGTCGCGGTCGCCCCGGTCATACGTATGTACTACCACACCGCCGGCTCGAAATGGGAAGGGGTTTCGGGTCGGCGAACCGAGGACGGGATAATGGCGGTGAGTGAGGAGCATCGAGCGTGTATTTCCGACTGGGCTGTGCGGGATCATGCATACAGAAGACGCCGACATTGCGTTCCAGGGCTGCTTAGCCGCTCTCGAGGGCGGGATTGGCACAATCGAGCTGACGACGACAGTACCGTCCTGGTACGAGATCATCCGCGGCGTCATCGGCACCACGCTCGGCAAATGCACGATCGGTGTCGGATCCGTCTGGGATCCCGGCGCGGTCGGGGAGGCGAAGGAGGCGGGAGCGGACTTCGTGGTCACTTCAGTCGTGCTGCCCGAGGTGGCCGAAGCCTGCCGGCAGGAGGACATCCTCTGCGTGCTCGGGGCGCTGACCCCGACCGAGATCTACCATGCCCGCCTTGCGGGAGCGAACCTGGTCAAGGTGTTCCCGGTCGGACCGGCGGGCGGGCCCGACTACATACGCGCCCTGCAGGGGCCGATGGGAGGCGTGCCGATCTGGGCCTCAGGAGGGATCGAGATCGAACAGATTCCCGCCTACCTGAGACTCGGGGTCAAGGCGGTCGGCCTCACGAGCGCCCTGTTCTCGGCGGAGGCGCTGGCCCGGCGCGACATGGACGGGATTCGCGAGAAGGCGAGCCGGGCCGTGGCGGCCGCGACGGCGGCGCGCGGCGACTAGCGCCGGGTCAGCAGCCCACGTGGTTGTTGCACATCGTCGTGATGATGTCTGAGTAAAGGTTCTTGACCTGCCCGCCCGTCGCGATGAGAGCGATGACGACGACCAGGGCGACCAGAGCGAGGATCAACGAGTACTCGACCATCCCCTGGCCGGACTGCTTTGATCTAAGCCAGGTCAGCAACCTACGTGGTGGGCGCACATCGTGGCACTGATGTTCGAGTAGAGGTTGATGAGCTGCCCGCCGGTCGCGATCAGAGCGACGATCACGATGAGCGCGACCAAGGCGAGAATGAGGGCGTATTCCACCATTCCCTGTCCAGATTGCAGACGCTTGATGTGTTTCACTGCCGGTGTTGACCTAACAGCTTAACCCTCGAACCCGGATTACTGATCGCTTGCGCGTTGCAGCGCCTGCTCCACGACCAGGCGCACCATCCGCTTCCGCCAGAAGTGGCTGAGGTCGGCGTTGTCCAGCGGCTTGGCCGGCCGGGCGGCGATTTCGGCGGCGGCTTTCACCGTTTCCTCATCGATCCGCCTTCCGACCATGAACTCGCCTGCCTCGGCAGCCTCCAGCGGGTGGGAGGCCACGGCCGACATGACGATCCGGCAGCTGGTGACCGTCGGGCCGTCCATGCGGAGCGCCACTGCGGCGCCGGCGATCGGAAAATCGATCGAGCCGCGCCGGCGGAGCTTGACGTATGCAGTCCGGGTCCCGGCGGCCGGAGGCAGGCGAAGTGCTGTCACCACTTCGTTCGGCTGCTTGGCCAGGTAGTCGATGCCGTCGTCGCGATACAGCGCAGCCACGGGCAGCTCGCGGTCGGTTTCTGGTCCAGCGAGGGTGACGAGCGCGCCGAGCGCGATCGCCACCGGCGCAGTGTCCGACGAAGACACGGCCCAGCATCGCGAACTGCTTGGTGCGACCAGGCAGATGTCTCCATCCTTCTTCATGCAGAAGCCCGCTGCCTTTCGCCATTCGTAGGTCATGTCGTAGTAGTTGCAGCGCGTGTCGACGCAGAGGTTGCCGCCGATCGTGCCCGCGTTTCGCAGCGGCGGCGATGAAACGAGACCTGCCGCCTCGGCGTACCCCACGTATCCCGAGCGAAGCACGGCGTCGCCTGAAGCTGCGCTCAACGTGACGCCCGCGTCGACGACAGTTTCGTCGGTGCTCGTGTGAACCGCGCGCGCCAGAAAGTCGAGACCGATCAGAGCCTCGACCTCGAACTGTCTGCGCTTCAGCTTGGGGAAGAGGTCGGTGCCGCCGGCGACGAACATCGCGCGAGGGCCAAGGTCGGACGCCATCCGGGCGGCCTCGCGCGCCGTCTTCGGGCGCAGGTACTTAAATCGAGGCAGGCGCAGCACGATCCAGCTCCTTAGGCGGCGGTGCGACTTTGATGGTTTCGGGAAACGGGATCACCGGGAATCTCAGCGGGCCGTAGCGAGCCGGCTCGCCCTTGTCCTTGCGGCGCAGTGCTTCGACGATCTTCTCCGGCGTGACCGGGACCTCGTCGACCCACACCCCGAGTGCATCGAAGACAGCCGCGCTCACCGCCGGCATCACAGGCAGCAGCGGGCCCTGCCCGGCTTCCTTCGCTCCATAGGGGCCTTCGGGATCGTTGGTCTCGACGATGAACGTCTCGACGTCGGGCATGTCGAGGAACGTCGGCGACTTGTACTCGAGCATCGATGGCCACTTGTGAAGGCCTTTACGAAAGGTCTGCTCCTCCATGAGCGCCTCGCCCAGGCCCATGTACACGCTGCCCTCAACCTGACCTTCGACCAGCAGCGGGTTGATCGCGCGGCCTACGTCGTGCGCGATCCACACCTTGTTGATGTGCAGCAGTCCGCTTCGCGCGTCCGCATCGAGGTCGACGACACACGCGGAATAGCTGTAGGCGGGGCTGGGACCGACGCCAGAACCCTTGTAGGGCCCGGCGATCTTCGGCGGCGTGTAGCTGCCCGCGGTGCTCAGCGTTCCGAAACGCGCCTCCGCGAGGATGCTGGCCTCCTCGAAACTGAAATCGCCGATGCGGCCGCCGCCGACCTTCAGGTCTTCCGCCGAGCGATCCATCTTTGCTGCCGCCGCCTCGACGAGCAGACCGCGCATCTTGCGGGCCCCCTCGATGGCCGCGTTGCCGACCATGAATGTCACGCGTGACGAGTAGGAGCCAAGGTCGATCGGCGTGGAGTCGGTGTCCGCGGTGACCAGCCGGACGTCTTTCGGCTGGAGGCCGAGCTCCTCGGCGACCACCGCGGCGAGAACCGAATCTGAGCCCTGGCCGATGTCCATGGCGCCGCAGAATGCGGTGACGCCGCCCCGGTCGACCTTGATCTGAACCTCAGAGTGGGGCATGTCGTTCCAGTAGATCGCGGTGCCTGCGCCGGAAAGGTACGAGGAGATGGCGAAGCCCATGCCGCGGCCCGGCCGGCGCTTTCGCCCGCGATAGCCGGAGGCTTGAATCACGCGCTCGGTGCACTCGTCGAGGCCGCACGACGTGATGCGCAGCCAGTTCACCGTGCGCGTCATCGGCTTGACGAAGTTGGCGCGCTTGAGATCGACCGGGTCGATCCCGAGCTCATGCGCGATCTTCTCGAGGTGCAGCTCGATCGCGAATCGCGGCTGCGGGGTGCCATGGCCGCGCTTGGGACCGCACGGCGGCTTGTTAGTGAAGACGCGGCAGCCCTCGAATCGGTAGGCCGGGATGTCGTACGTGACCGGCTGTAATGCGCCCGTATAAAAGGTAGAGGCGACCCCGTAAGAGCCATAAGCGCCGCCGTCGAGGGCGCTCTTGAAATGCATCGCCGTGATGCGCCCGTCTTTGGTCACGCCCGTGCGCACCCACATGAGCACGGGATGGCGGCCGCGGTGGGCGTAGAAAACTTCTTCGCGGGTCAGGGTGCATTTGACCGGGCGGCCGGTGATCATCGCCAGCTTGGCGACGACGATCTCGTGCGCGAACGGATCGGTCTTGCCGCCGAATCCGCCACCATGCGCGGCGCCGATCACCCTGATCCGGTTCATCGGCAGCTCCAGGACCTTGGCGAGCGCGCGGTGGACGTAATGAACGACCTGGGTCGACGACCACAGCGTGACCTTTCCATCAACGTACGTCGCGACCGCGCTGTGCTGCTCCATCGGCAGATGGGTGCTGCCCTGGAAGAAGAAGACGTCCTCTCTTATATGGTCGGCTCGGCCGAAGCCGCCTGCGACGTCGCCGAACTCGAGCGCGACCAGCTTGTGGATGTTGTTGGGGCCGCCATAATCCTGGATGGGCTCGTCCTTCGCCGGTGCAAGCGCAGCATCGATCGACATCACCGGCTCGAGCATCTCGTACTCGACAGCGATCGCATCGCACGCCGCAGCGGCAATCTCTTCGTCGGTCGCCGCCACGGCCGCAATGGGATCGCCGACGTATCGAACCTTCACATGCTCGAGGGCGCGTTCATCCTGGGTCACGGGGAGGATGCCGAACTTGATTGGCAGGTCCTCGCCGGTGATTACCGCGTGCACGCCGGGTATGCGCCGCGCCGCCGAGGTGTCGATGGACAGGACGCGCGCGTGCGGGTGGGGGCTGCGGAGGATCCGGCAGTGGAGGGTGCGGGGGAGGAGCATGTCGTCGGCGTAGACCGCCTGGCCGGTGACCCGCGACACGGCATCAACTTTTGGAAGAGGCTTCCCAATCACGGAGAATTCACCTCGCCGCACCGCGGGGACGTCGGGCCGAAGACCTTCATCGCCTCCCACCGGGGGGAGGTCGGGCCGAACGCTTTCACCTCCCCCCACCGGGGGGAGGTCGGGCCGAAGGCCAGGGTGGGGAAGTTCACTCATCTCATGCGCCCAGCAGCAAGCTCGACCGCTTCGAGGATCTTGGTGTAGCCCGTGCAGCGGCACAGATTGCCGGCCAGGGCCTCGCGTATTTCATCGCGCGAAGGCCGAGGATTGACCTCGAGCAGCGACTTCGACGCCAGCAGGATCCCCGGCGTGCAGTAGCCGCACTGGGCGGCGCCCAGCTCGGCGAATGCCTGCTGCAGGGGATGCAGCACCGAACCGACGGCCATGCCCTCCACAGTCGTAATCCGGCGCCCTTCCAGCTGGATCGGTAGCAGCAGGCAGCTCAGCTCCGGCTTGCCATCGACGAGCACGGTGCACGTCCC
>DATINX010000032.1:0-10460 GCA_035473835.1 Candidatus Dormiibacterota bacterium
CCGTAGGCGGGCAGGATGTCGCCAATCGCCCCAACAACGGCCAGGACCTTCTCAAACAGATCTTGCGGCAATCGGTTCTTGGCCTCTGAAAGCAGAGTGTTGAGCGTCAGTCGAATCGCATCGGCATTCAATGGAGTTGCAGAGATCCCCTCATCGAGGCCCGTCTTACGGACAGATTCGACCGCGCCCTTGTCGGACGGAATGGGGCTGGGACGATCCACCACGGTTGGTCGATAAGCACCCGTCGCCATCCCGTACAGGCGCTGCCCTAAGTAGAAGAGAACAACAAACTGAAACAGTGCTATTTCCAGGAAACCAACAAGAATCCTTAGCCGACCTCGTATCCCCTTCCACTTGACGAATCCGTTCAGGGTCACGAGCCCTCGTGCGTCCATGGCGAGAAGCACCGCCGCGGCCAGAACCGAGGTCACGATCGACACCCCGGGAACGAACCCAACCAGATCCAATACCAAGAGTCCGACAAGAAGCGAGAGGGGGACGCTTCGTGATGCTGGACGCGATTTCGGTTGTTCGCTCCGTACGGGAGTCCATCTGCGCCCATCCCACCGCCAGCGCCCATCCGCTGTAACAGTGGATCGCCACAGTCGGCCATCCCAGTACCACGATCCATCGTGACTTACCTGGGGAGGAGCAGCTACAGCACGAGCCGTGGTTGAGGCCTTGCTCAACGCCAGCCGCCTTGGGCCGTACACCGACCAGGTCCCGCTATCCCACGCTCGCCTGCCTGCATAACTCCCAGCCCCTTAATGTCACGGTACCGCGGGCTCAGCCATAGCGCAACGACCACGTGACGATTGCTGCGGCTGCCTTGTGCGTCCTGTGGCTGGGTGAGTCGATTCAGCCGCTCAAATGCGGCGAGCCCGCACAAACCAGACCGCCGCCGCTATCAGCACCAGGATGCCGACGGCGGCCGAGATGCCGATGGCGTACATCCGCATGGATCGTCGACCGTCCTGGGCTGCAGGCCACGACAGATCGCGGCCAGCCAAGACAAGGTCTTGGACGGCCCGATGACTCCGAACCGTTGAGTGCGTCGTGTGCGATGTCTCTACTCTCCGCGGACATTCCAGTCGAACCCTCGTCGTACGGACGGTGTTGGTGACCGGCAGAGAGGGAGAAATTCGAACTCTGGCTGCCGCAGTAGACGATGCGGAATGCATCCGGTGAAGCCTGAACCCCGTCGCGGGCGCGCAGTCGGCGCCGGCTCAAGTCCTCGACGTGGAGGCGGTGCGAACCGCAATCACGGGAGCTGCCCGACCACTGCCCACGTGACTCCGCCGTCCGTAGTTTTGAGTAGGGCGCCCTGATACGCAAAAGATCCATAGATAGGCACAGCGGTGAATGCGATGGCAAAGCCGTTCCGAGGGTCGACGAAATCGAGCGCCTGCACGCGCCCATAGGTCGACACGAGCAGCAGATCGGTCCGCACTGCCACCCAGTTGTTCCCGCCGTCGTCGGTTCTAAAGAGCGGAACGACGACGCCACTGACGGTCGCGCCATTGCTCAGCTGATCGCTGGAGCCACCAATCACCCACCCGTGAGCTTCGTCAACGAAGTTAAGTCCGGTCTGCACTGTGCCCGGAAGAGGCCGAACGCTCCATGTCCTTCCCCCGTCGGAGGTGGCCAACAGCGTCATTGACGACTCCCCCGCGACCACGAGGATCCCGTGCTGTGAATCGAAGAAGACGGGGCTCGAATCCAGGCTGGTCGCCGGCACGGGCAGCGACTGAACGTTCCAGGTAACACCGCCATCGTGGCTCACGAACAGGGCGGGCCCGCTGCCTGACGGACAAAAGTTGACGATCCAGCCTGTCGTTAGGGATGAGAACACGACATCGCCCCATACGCAGGCGCCCGGCCGGCTCGTGGTATGTGACACCTGCTGCCAATGGGCTCCGCCGTCAGTTGTTCGGTAGAGGAATTCGAACTGCGTAGAAGTAGACGGATCGGCGAGCTGGCTCCCCCCGACCAAGCCTGGGACCAGAAGCCAGCCATGAGTCGGGTCGATGAAGAACAGAACTGTCCCATAGGTCCGGTGCAGGTCTGCGGTGCTGATCGGCAGGCTCCTGTGCCAGCTAGCGCCACCGTTGTTGGTGCCAAACACAACCGTCGACGATGACGACTGGACATACTGCGTAAGCCATGCGTGATTGCCGTCCAAGAAGTAGGTGTCAATGGAATTCGATGAGTAATCGGCGGGCGTGACGTCCCTCCAGCGGAGGCCTCCATCCGTAGTCCGGAACACATGCGCCGCAGGTCCTATCGCCCAACCGATGCTCGGGGTCACCATGGCAAACCCGCCTCGCGCGGTAGCGTGTAGTCCGGAACCGCTGGGGATGGTCGCGCGTGGAGGACGGGTGTAGAGCAGCCCAGCCACGACGGCGACCGCGAGGATCACCGCGACCCCGCCCAAGGTCCACTCGCGACCTGGGCCGCGAAAACCGTGCGCATGGCGGACATCGGCAGGCAGTGAGCTGATGACACGCGCGCGAAGGTCGCCATGAGGCTGCTCTACATCAAGGGCCTCGTGCATCCTGCTGCGAATGAGCTCGTCCATCAAACCAATGCCTCCACGATCGTGAAATGTGGGCGCATTGCCGTCAGTCCGCGGTTGATGCGCGATTTCACTGTTCCCACCGGGATCCTGGTGATCGAAGCGACTTCCTCGAGGGGCAGGTCGAGGTAGTAGCGGAGGACCAGCACCTCGCGCTGCTCGACCGGAAGCCGGCGCAGCGCGCCCCGCAGGTCGGCGCCGCGCACGATCTCGTCTTCGAAACCAATCGCCGCTCCTTCGGGTGAGCTCGCCAAGCGAAGGACCGACCACCAGCGGCCGCGGATCGTGTCACGACACTGGTTGGCCACGATCGCAAGAAACCATGGGCGCATCTCGGTCTCGGGCCTGAGATTGCCGAGCTTGCGCCACGCCCGGACCGCCGCCTCCTGTACCGCGTCCTCCGCCGCCTCGCGGTCGTGCAGCATCCCGTACCCGAGGCGGAAGGCCGGACTCACGAGCGGGCCCACGAGCTCATCGAATGCCTGCCGATCGCCCGCCTTTGCCCGCGTGACAAGGTCGTTATGCCCAAGGGTCATGGTGCTGGGCGCGAATCTAGTACGTTCCAAAGCGCCTCAAGGGTTTCAGGGCAACGAAGGAGGGCGGCTGTTGGCCTTCCACCTCCGTTGCCCATTTCGTCAGTGACCGTGAGTGGCCTCGGCTGTGCCCAAATGCGCGGCCAGGATCTCCGAGTTCCGATCTCCGGCGTCCGGACCGAGGCTGGTCGCCGTCGCCGCGACGGACTGAGTCCGGGTAGTGGCTGACGCGATCGGTTGTGACGCGTGCCAGACGCCGGCTGCGATCGCCAGCGCGATGAAGACCGCCACGACGATTGCGAACGGCGCTGTCGCTGATTGTCGTGCACTTCGAACGACGTCCATCTTTCGCTCTCCTTTCGGGTTGGGCCGGCCGGCCACGGCACCATCCCGTTCTGCATCATCTACGGGATGCAACTGCCGGTTGGTTCCGACAGTGACCAGATAGGTGGGTTGGATCAAAGCTTTGGGGACCGAGTCCCTCCCGGCCCTCCGAAACGAATTCGGCCAAGCCCGTCTCATGCTCGGCCTTCGCACCTTGATGCACCGCCCGGTGGCGATGGCTTTCAGCCAATTGTCTACGGGATCGACGGGGAGGCAATGAGCATGCGAGGAGGCCAAGTAGGCTGGGGTTGCGCATATCCAAGGCCATGAGTGAGCACAACGCGAGATCGACTCAATCGTCTCGCGAGGGCGAGGGACCGCCACCAGTCGGGCACCCCGATCCGTCCCCAGCACAAGCTCCGAAGGCCGGCACCGAGGCGCTGACAGCCAGGCTGCGCGCGGCAGCGGCCTCACTGCCTGGCTCAACCCATGCAATCGAGCTCCGCCGCCGTGATCGTCAGCGGGCTGGCAGCGTCCTCGCCGCCGGCATCGCGGCGCGGACGTTCTTGATGCTTCTTCCGCTGGCATTCATCCTCGCGGCGGGGGTCGGCTTCCTGGACCAGACCTACCCGAACTTCTCCGCCCGCACAGTCCGTGCGGCCGGTCTGACCGCGAACCTGGTCAAGGTCGTGGCTCAGTCGTCGGGCGACGCGCGCCGCGGTCGCTGGGTTCTGCTCATCGTCGGAGTCGTCCTGCTCGTCTACGCGGCACAAAGCCTCTATCGCGCCCTGTACATGACGCATCTGGTCACGTGGGACATGACCGCGGCCGAGAGCCACGCCGGCTCCGTCGTCCTTGCATGCGCGCTGCTAGTACTGTTCCCCATCCTCGGTGGCCTTGCGTCGCTCGCGCGGGAGTTGCCGCCGGGCGTCCTTCTGCTGGTCGGGGTGCCGGCGGGCGTTGCCCTGAACAGCGCGCTCTGGCTCGTGATGTCGTGGCTTCTGCCGCACCGGGCCGATCGCTGGACGGGTCTGGTGCCTGGTGCCCTGGCGTGGGGCGGCGGGATGATCGTGCTCCAATTCATATCTGTTTTCGTGCTCCCCGACCGGCTCGGCGGCATGTCGCAGCTCTACGGCAGTCTTGCGACCGCTTCCAGCACCATTGCTTGGCTGTTCATCTTCGGCCGCCTCACCGTTGGGGCGGCGACTCTCAATGCGGCTTTGTGGGACCGGCGCGTAAAAGCGATCCGGGCATCAAAGGCGTCGCCGGCGTAGCCGCCCCTGAGTCGGCGCCCCGCTAGATGGCATCACGCGCGAGCGGGCAGGTCATGCAGTGGCCTCCGCCGCGTCCCTTGCCGAGCTCAAAGCCGGCGATCGCGATGACCTCGATCCCGGCGCTGCGCATCCTCGCGATCGTGTAGGTGTTGCGCTCATAAGTGACGACCACGCCGGGCTCGATCGCCACCGTGTTGTTGGCATCGTCCCACTGCTCCCGTTCGGCCTGGTACTTGCCGCCGCCTGTTTCGACCACGTTGATGTGATTGACTCCCAAGGCGTCGGACATGGCCGAAAGAAGGTCCTTTTCGACCCTGACATCGAAACCTCCGTTCCCGTTGCCCGGGCGCAGGCTGATCGCCTTGACGTTGTTCACCACGCCGGGGTACGCGGTCACCGTGTCCTCGTTGAGCATCGTCAGGACGGTGTCCAGGTGCATGTGCGCGCGGTCACGCGTCATCACGGCCGCGATCACGCGGTTCGCGGCGCCGTCTTTGAACAGCGAGCGAGCGAGGTCCTCGATCATGCGCCCGGTGGTGCGCTCGCTCATCCCCACGAGCACCGTCCCTTTGCCGATCGGCTGCACATCGCCGCCCTCGAGCGAGGTCGAACCGAACATCGAGGTGCTCAGCGGCTCGCCGTCCTCACGGTCCAGCGGCGGGTACCAGAAACGCCAGCTGCTGTCCTGCTGAAACATCGGGTGGTGGCGATAGATGCTCAGGACATTCAGCGATTCGCGCCGCCGCGCCGGCCAGAACATCGGGTTGACGGTGACGCCGTTGTAGATCCAGGCCGACGAATCGCGCATGAACAGGGTGTTCGGTAGCGGGGGGAGCACGAACTGATCGTCGTCGTCGAGCGCGGCTGCGATTGCCGAGTGGCGCTTCAGACGCCTCCAGTCGGGGTCGAGCTCGCCGATCGTGAGACCGCCGATCATATGCTTGGCGAGCACCTCCGGCGGCAGCTCGTCGAGCATTGTCCTCACGTCGTCGACCATCGCCGGCCCGACCGTGAAATGGTCGATCACCGCCTCGATCAGCTGGGTCTTGGCGATGGGGCTCAGCGTCAGCGTCTCAGCCAGCAGCTGCTGCAAGTAGTAGACCTCGACGCCGCGGTCGCGCAGCATCTTGACGAACTGGTCGTGCTCCCACTGGGCGCGCTCGACCCACAGCACGTCATCGAAGAGAAGGTCGTCGTGGTTGGCCGGCGTAAGGCGCTCGAGGCTGAGCTCGGGGCGATGCACCATCACCTTGCGCAGACGCCCAACTTCGGAATAAACGCCCAGCTGTGTCATGACTTCATCCCCCTGGAACCCACGCTTTGGGTTACATGCGCGTCGGCGGTGACGTTCGTGCCCGTTTCTCCACGCACGATGTTCGCGATGTCCCCGAGCGCGCCGATCGCGGCCCGGTTGCCTGTTCTGGTGGCAAAACGAATCGCCGCCCCGACCTTCGGCCCCATCGAGCCGGCCGAAAAGTCATGGAGCAGAAGCTCGTCTGGTGTGACCCAATCGAGCCGCCGCTGGGAAGGCTTGCCCCAGTCCAGGTAGACCCCGTCGACGTCGGTTGCCATTACCAGTAGATCTGCCCCGATGGTCTCGGCCAGCAGCGAGCTGGCGAGGTCTTTGTCGATGACTGCTTCGACCCCGATGAGGCGTGCCGGGTCGTTGGGGTCGTACATGGTCGGGATGCCGCCCCCTCCGGCGCAGATGACGACAGCTCCCTTGTCGAGCAGCCATGTCACTGGTCGGATCTCGAAGATGCGCTGCGGTTGCGGCGACGGCACGACTCGCCGCCACTTGTCTCCATCCTTGCTGAAGGTCCAGTGCTTCGACTGTGACACCTTGAGAGCCTCGTCCTGCTCGTACACCGGCCCGACGAACTTCGTCGGGTTGGCAAAAGCCGTGTCCTTGGGGTCGACCTCGATCATCGTCAGCAGGGTGGCGAGCGGCATCTCGGGTGGCAGGACGTTGCCCAGCTCCTGCTCGATCATGTAGCCGATCATTCCCTCGGTCTCCGCGCCCAGGATGTCCAGCGGGTAAGGGTCGACCTCCGGATACGAGTCCGCGAGGAGCGCAAGCAGCCCGACCTGCGGACCATTGCCGTGGGCGATTACGAGCCGGTGCTCGCCGGCGAGCGGGGCGATCGCCTGTGCGGCGCGCACCACGTTGCGTCGCTGCACCTCGGCGGTCATCGGCTCCGAGCGTCTCAACAGGGCGTTGCCGCCCAACGCGATGACGATGGTGCTCAAGCTGCGTTCCCGATCGTGGCCACCATCACGGCCTTGATCGTGTGCAGCCGATTCTCGGCCTCATCGAACACCACCGACCGCTCCGACTCGAACACGTCGTCGGTGACTTCGAGCGCGTCGAGGCCGAACTCCTCGTAAATCTCTTCCCCGACCTTCGTGCGCCGGTTGTGGAAGGCGGGCAGGCAGTGCATGAACAGGACGTTGGGATTGCCGGTCTTCTTGATCAGTTCGGCGTTGACCTGGTACGGCTTCAAGAGCTCGATGCGGTCTTTCCAGAGCGACTTGTCCTCGCCCATGGAGAGCCAGACGTCGGTGCAGATGAAGCGGACGCCACGGACGCAGACGTCGGGGTCCGAGTCCACCATCAGGGACGCGCCGGTCTCCGCGGCGATCGACTCCGCAATCTCGATCATCTTCTTATCGGGCCGAAGCGACTCGGGCGAGCAGATCCGCACGTCCATGCCGAGCTTGCAGCCGGTGATCATCAGAGAGTTTCCGGTGTTGAACTGGGCGTCGCCGATATAGCAGAAGGCGATCTTGTTGAGCGGCTCGTTCGAGTGCTCGCGCATCGTCAGCATGTCAGCGAGCATCTGCGTCGGGTGGAACTCGTCGCTCAGCCCGTTGTACACGGGCACCCCAGCGTACTCGGCGAGCTCTTCGACCACTTCCTGACCGAAACCGCGGTACTCGATCGCGTCGAACATCCGACCCAGAACCCGCGCCGTGTCTCTGATCGACTCTTTGTGCCCGATCTGCGAGCTGTCCGGACCGAGATAGGTGACGTGCGCTCCCTGGTCGTAAGCCGCGACCT
Organism: Candidatus Dormiibacterota bacterium; assembly: GCA_035473835.1. Classification (GTDB taxonomy): domain Bacteria; phylum Chloroflexota; class Dormibacteria; order Dormibacterales; family Dormibacteraceae; genus UBA10449. The sequence goes on from DATINX010000032.1 coordinate 7,768, forward strand.
CGAACGCGCAGCGAGTCCGCGTGGAGGTCTTCTCGAAGACGAGCGCGATGTTCCTGCCCCGCATCCGCTTCTCCTCACGACCGGCTTTGCGTGCGGCCTTGAGCTCGGCGGAAAGATCGATCAGGGAGCGCAGCTCGTCGGGCGTGAAGTCGAGCTCTTTCAGGAAGCTGCGACCGTGCATAGCCTTCAACGCGGCCGGGGCCGTTTTGCTTTCGACGCTCATGTCGCCTCCTTGCGGCTCAATCTTTGACCGGCCGCGGTGAGGACCATGTCCGTGCTCGAAGGCATTGGACAAATGCTCAGCGCGATCACCGGTATTCGGGGACGGGTTCCGGCTGGGTCATGCGCACACGCTGCGACCGGTAGATGGGGATGCCCACCAACAGCGCGACACCGGCCAGAACGAACGGGGCCCAGTACCCCCATGCGTTCTCAGCGCCGGTGTTGCGCGAGTACCAGATGAACAGGATCGAGAACACAAGAGCGAGGACGGCCACGATCGCGTCGCGTGCAAACCGCGGTGTGCGAAATTTCTGGCGGTCGGTCCATCGCCACTTCAGCTGGGCGAGCGCAGAGAACGCGTAGGGGATGGCGGCGGTGATGCCGGTCATCAGCACAAGGACCGTGAAGGCGTTGGCGCCGCTCGAACCGAGGTAGTTGACGATCATCGCCACGGAGGCGAGCACGGTCGAAGCGATGATGCCGAACGCGGGCACGCCGGCGTTGGAAAGCCGCTTGAACCTGTCCGGGAAGAGGCCGTCCTTGGAGGCGGCCAGCGGCATTTCAGCGCAGATCATGGTCCAGCCGTTGAGGGCGCCGAGTCCGGAGATGATCACAACAACCGCCATCAGGTTCCCCCAGGCAGTGCCTCCGAACATCGCATCCACAACGGCGGAGAAGGGCGCGCTCGACTCTTTGAGGGTGTCGTTGGGAAGGACGCCGAATACGACGATCAGGGAGAGCAGGTAGACGACCGCGCACGCGAGTGTGCCGAAGATCGTCGCCCTGGGAACGTTGCGATCGGGATCCTTCACCTTGCCGGCCGCCACCGCCGCCGTCTCCACGCCGAGGTAGCTGAACAGCGCTATGGCCATGCCGCTGCCGATGGCAACCACGCTATTCAGCCCGCTCACGTTGAAGGGCTGGTAGTTGGCCGTTTTGATGAAGAAGAGACCCACGATCGACACGAACGCCAGCGCCGCGAATTTCAGAATCGTCGTGACGACCTGGATGGCGCCCATGTTCTTAACGCCGGACAGGTTGATCGCGGCCGGGATCCAGAGTCCGATGAGCACCAGGACGATCGAGAAAAAGGTGTTGTGGCCCTTGTTGATGAAGTGCTCCACGTACAAGACCCAACCGACGGCGATCGCGGCGTTGCCCGCCCAAGCCGTGATCCAGTAAGACCAAGCGTTCATGAATCCGATGCCGTTTCCGAACGCGACGCGCGCGTAAGCGTACGGTCCGCCGTCGGCAGGGAGACGCCGCGAGAGGGCCGCGAACAAGACCGCAAGAGCCAACGCGCCGATGGTCGTCAGCCCCATCGAGACGAGCGTGATCGGGCCGATCGTCGCCAGCGACGTCGGCAGGTTGAACACGCCGACGCCGATGATGCTGCCCATGATCAGGGCGATCGCGGTGCCGAGCCCGAACTGACTCGCGGCCGCTTGTGCAGCCGGCGTCGCAGGCCCAACCCCGTCGGCCGCCCGGCCGGGCAGCCGGTGCTCGCTCATCTCTTCCTCACCTTAAATTCGGTCCAAACGACGGGCCTGCCGCCCAGGCGCGGCCTTAGACAAATGCTGGCCAAATGCCGCTACTCGACCTCCAGCTTTGACGGTCGCGATCGGCGGTCGCGCGCTCGCTTCCAGCCGAAGTCGAAGACCACTCCCAGGAGCAGCAGGCCGAGAATCGCGATTCCAGTCAGAGGTTCACTGAGGAGCGTCGTGAAGATGAACGCGACCAGGACGATGACGGTGCTCGCCAGCGCCAGGATCAGTATCCAGACGCTGGCGCCGGTTTCAGCCCGGACGCGGAGGTGTCCGGCCGTCACCAGCGCAAAGATCACGAGCGCCAGCGCACTGCCAAGCGACGCAATGTTGCTCAGGCTGAACAACGCCGCCAGTGCGGCTGAAACCACCGCTGTGAGGAGCAGGGCGATCGCGACCCGCCCCCAGATTCTGCGCGCTAGAAATTTCGGAAACTGACCGATGGCGACCATCCCTTCGGACAGCCCGTTGATCGGGTACAGCCCCGCGTTTGTCGCGCCGGCGGTGGCGAAGAGCGCAGTCACGGTCATGAGCCAATAGCCCGCGTCGCCGAGCACCGGTTGCGCGGCCACCGCCAGCGCGGTGCCCTTCGAGGAGATCACCTGCTCGACGGTGAGCGTCCCAAACACGCCGACCGAGACGGCAACATAGATGACGGTCGCCGTTCCCAGCGCCAGGAATAACGCCCTCGGCAGGTCGCGAGCCGGGTTGCCGAGGTCTCGGGCCGTGAATGTCACCACGCCGAAGCCCAGGAACGCGAAGAACGTGAGCGCGACGCTCCCGATTATCTTTTGGATTGGCGGATACCCCGAAGGCGCCAGGTAGCCGGGGTGGAGGTTGGCGATCGTGGTCACGGCGAACAGCGTTAGGATGCCGATCACCACAATGACGACGACCGTCTGCGCGCGGGCCACAGCTGCCGAGCCC
>DATINX010000033.1:0-2284 GCA_035473835.1 Candidatus Dormiibacterota bacterium
GTGGACTTCCTGGCTCAACTGGTCACCGATCCGGTCGGCTTCTGGAACTCGCACACCCTGCTGATCTCGCAGATCGGGATCAACAGCATCCTCGCCTCTTCGATGTACATCGTGCTGTACTCCGGACAGCTGTCTCTGGCCGCGCCGGGGTTCATGGCCATCGGCGCCTACACCGCGGTCCTGATGGACCTCTACTGGCACACCCCACTTGCCGTCAACTTCGCGGCCGGCACCGCGCTCGCCGGCATCGTAGGCGTGATCGTGGGGCTGCCGGTTCTGCGCCTGCGCGGAGTGTTCCTCGCCATCGCGACCATCGGATTCATCGAGGCGGTGAGCCTTGGGGTGATCCTCAACCTGCCGATCACGGGCGAGGGGCTGGGGCTCAAGAACATCAACGCCGACCCGGTCGGCGGCATCTATATCGTTCTGATCTCGCTGGCCATCGTCCTCTTCCTCCTGTGGAGGCTCACCAAAGGCCGGCTTGGCTACGCGTGGATCGCGATCCGGCAGGACGAGCTCGCTGCACACAGCCAGGGCATCGACGTCGCCCGCTACAAGCTGATTGCGTTCGTGATCAGCGCGCTGCTCGCGGGCTATGCGGGCGCGGCCGAGTCACACCTCTTCTTCATCCTCGACCCCAATGAGTACGGTGTGCCGCGGACGGTGCAAGTGCTGAGCTTTGCGGTCCTCGGCGGCACCGGCAACGTGCTGGGTCCGGTCGTGGGCGCGCTGTTCCTGACCACGTTTCCATTCATCTTTCAGCAGGCCGGCGATTACATCGGCGTGGTCAGTGGAGCCGTGCTGATCGCGGTCATCATCTTCCGCCCGCAGGGCATCATCGGCCGCGGCGGCTTCACATTCGTTCGGCCGCGTTGGTGGCCGCGCACGCAAGTCAGTGCTCCTTCGACTGGATAGGGTCCAGCGTCACTTCGGCGGGGTCCGTGCCGTCGACGGGGTGACGCTGGAGGTCGAGAAGGGATCGATCCAGGGCCTCATCGGCCCCAACGGCGCGGGCAAGACCACGCTCGTCAACGTCATCACGGGCTATGTCCCCTTCGAGTCTGGAAATGCGTGGCTCGAGTCGGACCAGCTCACCGGGCTGCCCGCGCATCGAATCGCCGGGCTGGGCGTGGCCCGAACGTTCCAGAACATCCGCCTCTTCAGAGACCTGAGCGCCGTCGAGAACGTCATCGTCGGGATGCACTCCCGCCGCCGCGATGACACCCTGGCGCAGATCGGCACCCTGCCTGTTTTTCGCCGCGACCAGCGAGCGCGGTTCAACGAGGCGCACCGCTTGATGGAGGCCGCGGGCCTGGATCCCGCCGAGGTCGCGCAGCGGCCCGCAGGGACGCTTCCCTACGGTGACCAGCGACGGCTGGAGATCGCTCGCGCCCTGGCACTGCAGCCGCGCCTCCTCATCCTCGACGAGCCTGCCGCAGGCATGAACCCTTCGGAGAAGCAAGGCATCCGCGAGCTGATCGAGCGCCTCAACCAGCAGGGGCTGACGATCCTGCTCATCGACCACGACATGCAGCTCGTGATGGGCGTGTGCAACCGCGTCGCCGTCCTCAATTTCGGCCGCAAGATCGCCGACGGCACGCCGGAGGAGGTCTCGACCGACCCCGGAGTGATCAAGGCGTACCTCGGCACCGGGAGCGAGCGCGAGGTGTCGAGCGCTCCGGGCGCGACCGGCGTCGAGGAGGTATCAGAAGCGATAAGCAGGTCGGTTGGAACCACGAGGAAGCAGGCGGAGCCGGCAGTCGCGATCCTCGATGTGCACGACCTCACGGTCAACTACGGCGCGGTCAACGCTGTGCGCGGAGCCTCTCTACGCGTGGCGGCCGGCGAGATCGTGGCCCTCATCGGCGCCAACGGCGCCGGCAAAACGACGATCCTCAGCGCCCTGTCAGGTCTTGTGCGCCCTGCCTCGGGAACCGCCATCTTCGACGGCCTCGACCTGACCAACGCCAAGGCTTCGGCGATCGTGCGGCACGGCCTGATCCATGTCCCCGAAGGTCGCGAAATTCTCGGTCGCCAGACTGTGCTGGAGAACCTCGAGCTGGCGACCTGGGTCCGGCGAGACCGCCCGGCGGCGGCAACCCAGATCCAGGCGGTCATGAAGCGCTTCCCGATTCTTGGAGAACGCAAGGAGATGCGCGCGGGCACGCTGTCCGGCGGCGAGGCTCAGATGCTGGCAATCGCACGCGGCCTACTCGGCAAGCCGCGCATGCTGCTGCTGGACGAACCGTCGCTGGGGCTGCCGCCGCAGATGGTCGACGAGGTG
>DATINX010000034.1:0-15066 GCA_035473835.1 Candidatus Dormiibacterota bacterium
GTGGGTCGCGCGCACGCCGGCGGGGTCCACGTTCGACGTCAAATCCTTCTCGCTTTTCACCAACCACCCCACCAAGCCGATGGCGCTGCCCAAAGACATCCGCGACCAGCTGCCCGAGAAGCTGCGGGAAAAGAACATCTATATCGAGCAGATGCCGCCTGAGCTCGTGGACGAGTCCTGGGATCGGTTTCGCGAGGCCCTGGACCCTCTGCGGGAGGCCGGCAAGCTAGGCGCGGTTTTCTTCCAGTTCCCGCCCTGGTTCCTGCCCTCCTCGCGATCGCTTGCCTACATCGAGCAGTGCCAGGAGCGCATGTTCGGGTATCAGATCGCGGTCGAGTTTCGCAAGCCCGAGTGGATGGACGCGCGCCACCGCGAAGGCACGATCGCCTTCCTGCGCTCGCGCGACATTCCATTCATCGCCGTCGACGTGCCGCAGGGACACAAGACGAGCATGCCGCCGGTCTACGACGTGACGTCTTCGAAGCTCGCGGTCGTCCGCTTCCACGGCCGCAACCATGAGACCTGGGACCTGAAGGGAGCTCCACCGAACCTTCGGTTCCGCTACGACTACAGCGACAAGGAGCTGACGGAGTGGGTGCCGAGGATCAAGGCAATGGAGAAGTCGGCCAAAGAGGTCCACGCGCTTATGAACAACAACTACTCCAACTATTCGGTCAAGAACGCCAAGCAGCTCGAGAAGCTGCTCGAAGCCTGGCAGAAATAGATCTAGTGACCTCCCCACACCGTGGGGAGGCCGTCCGCTCGCGAAGCGAGCCGGCCGATAGATTTAGTCACCTCCCCACACCGTGGGGAGGCCGTCCGCTCGCGAAGCGATCCGGACGGGTGGGGCGATCGGAGCTGGATCTAGGGCACGAGGCCCGTTCCGCTCAGATGAGGTGACTTCAATCTCCGTGCCTCGCCGATCGAGTGGTCGACCAGACCGCCGAAGATCGGCTCCGCCAGGTGCGCCAACCGGTAGGGCAGCACGATCGCGTCGCGGCGCGGAAAGCGGGCCGTGCGGACGATCAGATTCGCCACCCACGAGGCCGTGTACTGCGGCCCGATGGGGGCCTCGGTCGCGTCGAAGAATTCGGTCTTGGTGGAGCTCGGGTAGACGACGCAAACCTTTACCCCTGTGCCCGAGAGCTCGCCGCGCAGCGCGTGGGAGAGGCCCACGACCCCGTGCTTCGTCGCCGAATAGACGGCGGAGTAGGGAGCCGCGCGGAACCCCACCACCGAGGCGACGTTGATGATCACGCCCTTCCGCCTCGCGAGCATGAACGGCAGCGCGGCCTGGGTGGTGGCGATGACACCGACCAGGTTGGTGGCGACCATCTCGTCCACCTTCTCCTCGGGCATCTGGTGCAGCCTGCCCATCCAACCAAAGCCGGCGTTGTTGACGAGGATGTCGATGCGGTCGTGATCGCGCAAGGTGGCGGCCACGAAGGAGCGCGCGTCGGCCCGCTTGCCGACGTCGAGCCGCCTGGTGCTCACGTCCGGAGACCCCAGCTCGCGGCACTTGTCCGCGATCGCGTTGAGGCGCTCCAGGCGCCTGGCCCCCAGCGCGAGTCGCGATCCCGCCCGCGCAAAAGCCATCGCCGTCGCCTCGCCGATTCCGCTCGAGGCGCCCGTGATGGCGACGACCGACCCCTTCAGCCGCACTCCGCAAGAATAGGTGCGCCGTAGAATCCCGACCATGAAGGCGGCTATCTACGGTGGCGAGCGCGAAGTCCAAGTCATCGACGTGCCCAAGCCGTCGATCAAGGGGTCGAGCGAGGCCCTCGTAAAGGTGACCCTCGGCGCCATCTGCGGCAGCGACCTCCACATCTACCACGGCAACATCCCCATCAGCCCCGGCAAGGTGCTCGGCCACGAGTTCGTCGGGGTGGTCGAGGATGTCGGCTCTGAGGTCAAGCGGTTCAAGCCTGGCGATCGGGTAGTGTCCAGCTTCTTCACGTCGTGCGGGCACTGCGCCTACTGCCGCAGGGGTTGGTTCAACCAATGCGTCGAAAAGGCGACGTTTGGCTTCGGCGAGTACTACGGCGATCTCGGCGGCGGGCAATCCGAGTATGTCGTCGTGCCGCTTGCGGATCACTCCATGGAGCCGATCCCGGCGGGCATGAGCGACGAGCAGGCGATCTTCGTCGGCGACATCCTCGCCACAGGCTACTTCGGCGCCGAGCGGGCCGAGATCAAGCCAGGCGATTCGGTGGCGGTCATCGGCGCCGGGCCGGTCGGGTTGATGGCGACGATGTGCGCTCAGCTGTTCGGGCCGGCACGCACCTTCGTGGTCGACATGGTGGACTCGCGGCTGGAGATCGCGCAGGAGCTCGGCGGCATCCCCATCAACGCCAAGGAAGTCCATCCCGTGTTGACGATCCAGCAGCAGACGGGCGGGCTGGGGGCCGACTCGAGCATCGAATGCGTGGGCGCCGAAGCAGCCGTCGACACCGCCATCCGAAGCGTGCGGGGCGGCGGGACGATCTCGATGGTCGGCGTCCCTGCCGTGGTGTCGGGCGAGTTCCCGTACCTTGACATCTGGCTGAAGTCGCTCACCTTCCGAGCCGGTTGGTGCAACGTGCAGGCGTACATGAGGCCGCTCCTGGACCTGATCGCAGCGAGACGCATCAAGCCCGAAGCCATCATCAGCCACCGCATGAAGCTGGAGGACGCGGCCGAGGCCTACCGCATGTTCGACGCTCGCGAGGCGACCAAGATCGTCCTTACTCCCTAGAGCCTTAGTGGAGCCTTAGGCCGGATTTACTCCGGCCGTCCCCCAAAACGTGCACCTTCAAGACGCCGCCCAACGTGGCCGAGGAGAGGGGTTGGCCCTCGGAGGGGACATCTGTCCCCGCCGCGCTAAGGATAGTTCTGACCCCCTAGTCGACGGCTCCGGCCGTGGCGGTATGGTCCAGCGCCATCAGGTAGCCCCTGGCGCGCTCAGTCAGCGGGAAGCGAGCCTCGAGCTCGCGGAAAGCAGCTCCATGGTCGCTGTGCTCGAGGTGCGCCAGCTCGTGCATCAGGAGGTAATCGAGGACCCACTCCGGCAATGAGGCCGCGCGCGTCGAGATTCGGATGGCGCCTGCGGTGAACGTGCAGCTGCCCCACAGGTGCGACATGTCTGCGAACGTGATCGACGTCCAGCGCAGGCGCCCGCCGAAATGGCGCTCGTTGAGCGACCTCGCCCGCTCCTCCAGACGCTGGTCCGAGGGCCTTGCACGTTCGATTCGCCGCTGCAGGCGGTGACTCATTTCCTCGGCCCACCTTTGGCGCTCGGCCTGCGACATCCAGTCGGGCACGAGCAGCTCCAGGACGCCGGCGCGGAGCCGCGCCGCAACCGTCCGGCGCCGCCTCCGGGTGGCGACGATTCGAATGGGTGGCGGAAGTGCGCTTGCGGGACTGTTCAAGGCGTTGTTCTCCGATGTTGCTGGGACGAGTGTTGCCCGGGATTCTAGGCGCGCCACGCCTGGCTTGGAAACCCTGGTTGTTAAGCGCGTTCTCGACTGCACCTATCTACGATTGCGACCAAACCGTGCCCAGAAACCTCGTGATCGGAAACGGCCAGGTGCTCGTGGGCTTCGACGCCACGTATACGGTGCGAGACATCTACTTTCCCCGGGTGGGCGACGCCAACCAGACGATGGGCAACGCCTGCCGCACCGGGTTCTTCATCGACGGCGGGTTCGCCTGGCTCGACGACGGCGCCTGGCAGCGGCAAATCGGCTACGTGGAGGATTCGCTGGTCACCGACGTCACGCTGAACCACCCGACGTTGGGGATCACGGCCAAGTTCCAGGACTACGTCGACCTCGCCCGCAACTGGTTCATCCGCAACCTGGAGGTGACAAGCTCCAAGGGCTTCAACGTCGGACGCGCTTTCTTCCATTACGACTGGTACATCGAGGGTTCGGACATCGGCAACACCGTCGCCTACGACCCACGCCATCGCGGCGTGATTGCGTACAAGGGCAACCGCTACTTCCTGGTCGGCGGGGACTCCGGGCCTGAGTTCGGCGTCGACACCTGGGCCAACGGCAAGAAAGGCAGCGGGCTACAGGGCACGTGGGTCGACGCCGAGGACGGGGTGCTCGGCCGCAACCCGATCGAGCAGGGATCGGTCGACTGCACCGTCGGCTTCGACTTAGGGCCCGCGGCGCCCGGCGAGGCGCGCGGGTTGACCCACTGGGTCTGCATGGGCGCGCGCCTCAGCGAGGTTTCGACGTACGGCCAGGACCTGATCATCGGCCGCGGACCGCACGTCTACCACGGGCGCACGCGCACGTACTGGCAGGTGTGGTCCGAGAAGGACCACCGCCACATCGACGAGGAGCTTGGCGCGGATGTCACGCGCCTCTACCGGCGCAGCATCCTCACCGCACGCACCCACGCCGACAACCATGGCGCGATCATCGCGTCGATCGACTTCGACATCACGAAGTTCGCGCGCGACACGTATGCCTACGCCTGGCCTCGCGACGGTGCCATCGTCGCGAACGCCCTCGACCGTGCGGGCCATGAAGACATCACACGACAGTTCTTCCTGTTCTGCCAGGACTCATTGGTGGAAGAGGGCTTCTTCCTGCACAAGTACACCCCTTATGGAAATCCCGGCAGCTCGTGGCTGCCCTGGGTGGACGCGCGCGGCGCGCGCACCCTGCCGATCCAGGAGGACGAGACCGGGCTGGTGCTGTGGGCGTTGTGGCAGCACTACCGGATTCATCGCAACCTCGACTTCGTCGTCGGCCTGTACACCTCGCTGATCCTTCCGGCCGCCGACTGGATGGTCTCCTATGTCGACCAGCGGAACGGGCTGATCCAGCCCTCGTGGGATCTCTGGGAGGAGCGTTGGGGCGTTCACGCGTTCACGGTCGGCTCTGTATGGGGTGGACTCGACGCAGCGCGCAGCTTTGCCGAGCTGTTCGGCGATGCCGCGGCTGCGATGCGCTACCGCGATGCGACCGAGCGTCTCAAGGAGGCGGCCGACACGCATCTCTACACATCCGAGCTCGGGCGGTTCGCGCGGCGTATTGCCGTCGAGGACGACGGCACGATGACGGTGGACATGGTCGTCGACAGCGCCATCACCGGCCTGTGGCGATTCGGCATGTACGCGCCCGACGAGACGCGGATCGCGGAGACGATGCTCGCGATCCGCGATCAGCTCACGAACAACGCCGCCACGGGCGGGATCGCCCGCTACAAGGACGACTACTACTTCAGAGTCGACCCGGACACGCGCAAGGTCCCCGGCAACCCTTGGTTCATCTCCACGCTCTGGATGGCCCAGTGGTACATCTCAGTCGCCAAGACGGCCCAGGACCTGAAGCCGGCGCGCGACATCATCAACTGGGTCGTCACGCATCAGATTCCGGGCGGTCTGCTCTCCGAGCAGCTCGATCCCAACACCGGCGCCCCTCTCTCGGTGTCCCCGCTGACCTGGTCGCACGCCGAGCTGATCAACACGGTCGACGAGTTCTGCCGCAAGTCGGAGAGACTTAGACACTCGGCGCTATCGACCTTCCCGCCGAGACCGGCCGCGACCCCCTGAAACCGGACGCGTGGCGCTTAGGCAGGATTTATTCCGGCCGTCACGCGGCTTGCGCTTGCGTCTCCATCCGTCGCGAGGAGAAACGATTTGAAAATCCAACCGCGGGAAAAGACGCAGCGGCTGCGGCGCAGCCGCACCCGCGATGAGGGAAAACCGGCAGGCTTTCTCTCATACCTACAAAGGGGAACCCTAGCGGGTGGCGCCTAGGCCGGATTTACTCCGGCCATCCCGCGGCTTGCACTTGCGTCTCCATCCGTCGCGAGGAGAAACAATTTGAAAATCCAAACCGCGGGAAAAGACGCAGCGGCTGCGGCGCAGCCGCACCCGCGATGAGGGAAAACCGGCAGGTTTTCTCTCATACCTACAAAGGGATGTTTCCGTGTTTGCGCGGGGGGCGCTCGACCGTCTTGCGGAGGCCGAGCTCCAGGCCCCGAATCAGCGCGCGGCGCGTCTCGCTCGGCTCGATGACGTCATCGATGTAGCCTCGCTCGGCGGCGACGTAGGGGTTGGCGAAACGCGCGGTGTACTCGGCCACCAGCTCTTTGCGCCGGCCGGCGGGATCGGGAGCTGACGCCAGCTCGCGCTTGTAGATGATGTTCACCGCCGCCTCCGGACCCATGACCGCAATCTCGGCGGTCGGCCAAGCCAGGTTGAGGTCCGCACCCATCTGCTTGGGGGACATCACCGTGTACGCGCCGCCGTAGTCCTTGCGAGTGATCACCGCGAGCTTGGGCACGGTGGCCTCGGCGTACGCGTACAGGAGCTTGGCGCCGTGGCGGATGATGCCTCCGTGCTCCTGGTCGCGTCCGGGCAAGTACCCGGGCACGTCGACGAAAGAGACGATTCCGATGCCAAACGCATCGCAGAAGCGGATGAACCGCGCTGCCTTGACTGAGGCATTGATGTCGATCGCTCCCGCCAGGACCTTTGGCTGGTTGCCGACGATGCCGACGACGTGCCCGCCGAGCCGCCCGAAGCCGACGATGATGTTGGGCGCGAAGAACGGCTGCACCTCGAAGAACTCGCGGTCGTCGAGGATGCGGGCGACGACCTCGCGCATGTCATAGGGCTTGTTGGGCGCCTCCGGCACGATCGTTTGCAGCTCGCGATCCGCGCGCTCCGGGTCATCGGTCGTCGGCACGAATGGCGGCCGCTCGCCGTTGCTCGACGGCAGGTAGGACAGCAGCCGGCGAACACCTGCCGCGCACTCCTCCTCGGACTTGGGGAGGAAATGGGCGACGCCTGAGGTCACGTTGTGCACGTCACCTCCACCGAGCTCCTCGAAGTTGACGTGCTCGCCGGTGACGACCCGGATCACCTCCGGCCCGGTGATGAACATGTAGCCCTGGCCGGCGATGATGAAGATGAAGTCGGTGATCGCCGGCGAGTAGACGGCGCCGCCGGTGCACGGGCCCGCGATGACGCTGATCTGCGGGATCACGCCGGAGGCAGCCACATTGCGATAGAAGATGTCGGCGTAACCGGCCAGGGCGACCACGCCCTCCTGGATGCGTGCCCCGCCCGAATCGTTGATGCCGATGATCGGCACGCGGTTACGCAGCGCGAGCTCCTGGACCTTGACGATCTTCTCCGCAGTGACCTCGCCCAGCGAGCCGCCGTAAACGGTCGCGTCATACGCGTAAACGGCGACCGGGCGGCGGTCGATCTCGCCGAAGCCGGCCACCACGCCATCCCCGGCGATCTTGCGTTCCTCCATGCCGAAGCCCTGCGCGCGGTGGGTGGCGAAGAGATCCAGCTCCACGAATGTGCCTTCGTCGAGCAGGTTCTCGACGCGCTCGCGCGCTCCGGAAAGGCCCTTGGCGCGGCGCTTGTTGGCGGCCTCGTTCTCGGTGTGAAGGGCCTGGTACCGGCGCTTGCGGTACTGGTTGATCTTCTGCTCGGAAACCGAAGCCGTCGCCCGCTCCGGCGCCTCGACTCCTTCCAGCGCCGGCGTCGTTCGCCGCACTGGGGACAGGCTCTTGGGTCTGCGGGCCGCCATCTCGGCATTATCGTAGGCGCCGTGCCCGAGTACGGCCCGCCCCTCGACCTCGACCGGGCGATGTCGCTGCGCCAGCTGCGCACGTTCAAGGCGGTGGCCGACCTCAGTAGCTTCAGCCTTGCCGCGCAGCAGCTGCGGCTGAGCCAGCCGTCGGTCTCATACCAGGTCAAAGAGCTCGAGGAGGCCCTCGGCCTGTCGCTGCTGGACCGTCTCGGCAAGCGCGTCCAGCTGACCGAAGCGGGTTCCGTCCTCTACGGGTACGCGCGGCGAGCGCTCGACGTGCTCGACGAGGCCGCACTGGAGCTCGAGGAGATGCGTGGCATCAAGCGCGGAAATCTCCGCGTCGGCGCGAGCACGACGGTCGGCATCTACATCCTGCCGGCGGCCCTCGGAGCGTTCAAGAAGCTGCACCCCGGTCTGGTCATCTCATTGGAGATCGGCGCGCGGGCAAGCGTCCAGGAGCAGGTCCTGCGCAATGAGCTGGATCTCGCCGTCGTCGGCCCCGCGCTCAAGGACCCGGACCTGCAGATCATTCCTTTTCTCACCGACGAGCTCGTCGTGGTCGCGCCGGCGGGCCACCGGCTGGTCGGGAAACGAAAGCTGAGCCTCAAGGACCTCTCGGACCAGCCATTCGTCATGCGCGAGCCGGCGTCCGGAAGCCGGCTGTCGCTCGAGAAGGCGGCCAGAAAGGCGGGTGCCAAATTGCGCGTCGCCATGGAGCTGGGCTCGAACGGCGCCATCAAGCATGCGGTCGAGTCGGGACTGGGGCTTGCCGTTCTCTCTCGGTACGCTTGCGCGCTGGAGCTGTCAGGCGGCCGTCTCGTCGAGCTCGACGTGACCGGCTTTCCAATTCGCCGCGACTGGCACATCGTCCACCTCCGGCGCCGGCGCCTCCCGGCCTCCGTACAGGCCTTCATCGCCTTTCTAAAGGATCCGGTTTGGCTGGCCCGAGACGGCAGGCGCGGACGCTCGCTGCCGCCCACTGATTAGCTTGGAGCGGCTCCGGCGAGCTGTCGTCGACGTCTTCACGCGTCCGGCCCTCTACTGGGTCCTGGCCGCGATTTTCTGGGCGAGAGACCTCCTCCTCACCGTCATCTCGTCACACCGTCCCGACGCCGAGGGGATGTGGGAAGGGGCGCACGCATACCTGACGAACCCTGCCCACATGTACGACGCGGCGGCGGCCTATCTCGCGCGCACCCATGTCATCGCGCCGCCAGGCAGCCTGGACGCCTTCGTCAGCCCGCCGCCTGTGGCAGCGCTGGCGATACCGGTCGCGCTGCTGCCCAAGAGCGTCGGCGTTCAGGTGTGGACGGCGATCGACCTCGCCGCCCTGCTGGTTGGCCTTGTGCTCCTTTACCGCGTCGTCCGCTCCCGCGACCGGCTGGCGGCCCCAATCTTCTGGTTCGTCGCCGGATACTTTCCACCCCTGTTCGCGGACCTCTCGGCGGGCCAGCGAGGCGGCGTTCTGCTCCTCGGCGCGGCGGCGTCGATCTGGCTCGAAGCAGGCCGGCCGGCACTTGCGGGTGCGGTCGGCGGACTGGCCGCGGCGCTGAAGTACTACCCGGCCGCGATGATCATCGGACCGCGCCCTTCCCACCGCCTCCGCTACGCCGCCGGCCTCTTCGCGGTGGTGGCCGCAGTCACGATCGTCTGCTTCCTTCCACTCGGGCTGGGGGGCGCGGCGCACTACTACGAGCAGGTCCTGATCCCGTCCCTCGCCTCGCACAACTCCGACTGTGCGTACGACTCAGTGCGCACCCTGTTCACCCGGACGGTCGGCGGCGAGGCCTACGCGCAGCCAACCGGCAGCGGATTCACGTTGGTGTCTTCACCCATCCACCTGCCTGGTGTCGCGCTCTTCCTTTCCTACCTGAGCGCGATCCTGTTCGCCGCCGGTGCGCTATGGGCCGCGCGGCGAAGTGGGTGGAATCCGGCCTACGGCATGGCGCTCGGGTTTGCGCTCGGCGCGCTCATTCCCAATGAGGTGTGGCCATATCAATGGCTTCCGCTGCTGCCGCTGATCCTCCTGCTGGTCGTACGCGCGGTCGAGCGGCGCCGCGCGACGACGCTTGTTCTGCTGGCCATCTGCCTGCTCGGCTTCGTGCGCCAGCCGTGCGATCTCTTCTTCCCGAACCTCTGGACCGTGGCCGCGATCGCTGTGTTCGTTTTGGGGCTGTGGGAGAATCGACTCTTCCGGGCTTCTTGAAACGACAGGAGGATCGCGAATGCCGCTCAACGCTCATGTCAGCTTCACCTGGGTTGGGCACGGCACCTGGAAGGTGCGCAGCGCCAAGCAGAAAGAGATCCTCATCGACCCATGGGTCATGGGCAACCCGGTGGCGCCAGAGGCGTTGAAGAAGGTCGACAAGTGCGACCTCATGCTCATCACGCACGGCCATTTCGACCACATCCATGACGCGCTCGAGATCGCGCGCGCCACCAAGCCCAAGATCGTCAGCAACTTCGAGATCACGACGTGGCTCGGATCCAAGGGAGTCGATGGCGATAGCCTGATCGGCGGCAACCAGGGCGGCACCATCGACGTCGGCGGCGTCAAAGTCACGCTGGTCCACGCCGAGCACTCATGCGGCATCTCGGATGGCGCGCAGATCGTGTACGGCGGGCAGGCCTGTGGCTTCGTCATCGAGTTCGAGAACGGCTTCACCGTCTACTTTGCCGGCGACACAGACGTTTTCGGCGACATGGCGCTGATCGCGGAGCTGAGCCATTTCGACGTCGCGTTCCTGCCCATCGGCGGCTTTTACACCATGGGCCCCGAGCGGGCCGCCAAGGCCGTTTCGCTCCTCGGCGTCAAGACCGTCGTGCCGATGCACTTCGGTACGTTCCCGCCGCTGACGGGACGGCCGAGCGCCCTGCAGGAGCTCGTCGGCTCCAGTGTCGAGGTGCTCGACATCAAACCGGGAGACACGGTCTAGGCGCAGCCACCAACGCGTGAGCCTGCTAGCGTGGTCCGCGTGAAGTTCCGGTATTCCCGGTGGGACGGGACGCAACGCCTTGACGACCTCGACGCCGGCGACGTTCTCGACGCCTTGTCGGACGACCTCATGAACTACGGCGACCTCAATGCCGCCCTGCAGCGGCTCCTGCGCTGGGGCGCACCGAACATGCCGGGCCTCGAGCAGCTGCTCAAGCAGCTGCGCGAAGCGAGGGAGCGCGAGCTCGGCCGCTACAACCTCGACTCCACAGTCGAGCAGCTGCGCCAGGAGGTGCAGGACGTCATCGACACCGAGCAAGGAGGCATCGACAGGCGCGTCAACGAAGCGGCGACGCCCGAAGCCAAGAAGCTGATGGAGCGGATCGCCCGGCAGCGCCGCGAGCAGCTCGAGCGAATGCCCGACGACCTCGGCGGCCGCGTGAAGTCGCTGCGCAATTACGAGTTCGTGGACGACCAGGCGCGGCAGAAGTTCGAAGAGCTGATGCAGAAGCTGCAGAAACAGATGGTCGACCAGATGTTCCAGGGTTTGAAAGGCTCGATTCAGCAGATGCAGGGGCAGGACCTGTCGCGTGTCCGCGACATGGTCCGCGAGCTGAACAAGATGCTCGAGGACCGTATGGAGGGTCGAACGCCCGACTTCAACGGCTTCATGGAGCGCTACGGCGACATGTTCCCGCCCGGAATCAACAGCCTCGATCAGCTGCTCGAGCACCTGCAGCGCCAGATGGCGCAGATGCAGTCCCTGCTTCAGAGCATGAGCCCGGAGGCGCGCGAGGAGCTGCGCCAGATGATGGACGCTCTCCTGCAGGACGACTCGCTCCGCCTCGAGCTCGCCCGCCTGTCCGGATTCATGCAGGCGATGATGCCGCCGTCGGAGATGAGCGAGCGCTATCCCTTCTTCGGCGAGGACCCTCTCTCGATGGGCGAGGCAATGGGCCTCATGGAACGGCTGCAGCAGATGGACCGGCTCGAATCGCAGCTCGAACGGGGCAGCTTCCGGCCCGACGACGTCGACCGTTCACTCGCGCAGGAGCTGCTCGGCGACGACGCAAGGCAGGCCCTCGACCAGCTGCGCAAGCTCACCGAGGTGTTGGAGAAGGCCGGCTACGTCGAGCGCAAGGGCCGGCGCATGGAGCTGACTCCGCGGGGCATGCGACGCATTGGCCAATCGGCGCTGCGCGACATCTTCGACCAGCTCAAGAAGACCCGCATGGGGCAGCATCAGCTCTTCCGGGGCGGCATCGGCAACGATGCCTCCGACGAGCTCAAGGACTACGAGTACGGCGACCCTTTCCTGCTCGACCTGAAGGAGACGTTGTTCAACTCGCTGGTGCGAGAAGGCCCGAAGGTCCCGGTCCGGCTGGACGCGAAGGACTTCGTGGTACACCGCACCGAGCACGTCACCCAGGCGTCGACGGTGCTCATGATCGACATGAGCCGCTCGATGTTCCTGCGCGGCTGTTTCCTCGCGGCCAAGAAGGTGGCGATCGCCCTCGATTCGCTCATCCGCAGCCAGTACCCGCGCGACTCCCTATATGTGGTCGGATTCTCCAACTATGCGGTCGAGCTCAAACCTCAGACGCTGCCGCAGCTGGCCCTCAACGACTACGTGTACGGCACCAACATGCAGCACGGGTTCCAGCTGGCGCGCTCGCTGCTCGCCAAGCATCGAGGCAACCGCCAGATCATCATGATCACGGACGGCGAGCCGACCGCCCACATCGATGAGGACAACGGGCGTGCGTACTTTGCGTACCCGCCCACGTTCAAGACCATCCAGCAGACGCTCCGTGAAGTGCGGCGGTGCACCCGTGACCGCATCGTTATCAACACCTTCATGCTCGAGCGCGGCCCGTACTTGACCGAGTTCATCAACCAGATGACCCGTATCAACAAAGGCCGGGCGTTTTTCGTCTCGCCGGACCGGCTGGGTGAGTACGTCCTGGTCGACTACGTCAGCGGAAAGCAGCGCCGGCGGGCCAGCAGCCGCCGGTCGCGAATCGCTTAGAAAGCAGTCCATTTGAACCGCGCGGCCTCGGGGGCCGCTTGCTTATCCTTGTAAACGTGCCCGCCAGGCAGACGAGTAATCGTTGAAAGCCGCACCTAGCCGCCCGAATCTTGGGGGGGCGCCTGGAGGTTCTCCCGAGCGGCGCAACCTCAGCCCGGCCGCCCTCTACGAACACGCGATCCGCCGCGACGAGGGGGTCATCGTGTCGACCGGCGCCCTGACTGCCGAAACCGGGAAGCACACCGGCCGGTCGCCCAAGGACAAGTTCTTCGTCAGGGAGCCCACCAGCCGCGACGCGATCTGGTGGCACCCAGGCAACCAGCCGATCTCGCAGGCCAGCTTCGACGCCGTGCTCGCCCGGATGCAAGAGTTCGCCCGCACGAACGAGGTCTACACCCAGGACGTTTTCGCCTGTGCCGACCCTCGGCACCGGCTTCGCGTTCGGGTGGTCACCGAATTCGCCTGGCACAGCCTGTTTGCTCGGAATTTGTTCATCCGGCCGAACGCCGACGAGCTGCTCGATTTCGCGCCCGATTTCACAGTCATCGCGCTGCCGTCGGTCAAGGCCGACCCCTCCGTCGACGGAACTCGCAGCGAGACCTTCATCTTCGTCAACCTGGGTCGCGGCATCGTCCTGATCGGGGGCACCGAATACGCCGGCGAGATCAAGAAATCGATCTTCACCGCGCTCAACTACCTGCTTCCGGCCAAGGGCGTGTTCCCGATGCACTGCTCCGCCAACGTGGACGAGGACGGCGGCAACGAAGCCCTGTTCTTCGGGCTGAGCGGAACCGGAAAGACGACGCTTTCCGCCGACCCGAGCCGGCGCCTCATCGGCGACGACGAGCACGGGTGGAGCGATTTCGGGGTATTCAACTTCGAAGGCGGCTGCTACGCAAAGACCATCCACATCCACAGGGAATCGGAGCCCGAGATCTACGCCGCGGTCGAGAGCTTCGGCACGATCCTCGAGAACGTCGCGTACGACCCGCGCACGCGCGTACCCGATTACGACTCCGACGAGAAGACCGAGAACACGCGCGCGGCCTATCCCGTCGACCTGATTCCGAACGCCCTGCTCTCGGGAGTGGGCGGCCACCCGCGAAACGTCATCTTCCTGTCCGCTGACGCCTATGGAGTGCTGCCTCCTGTCGCGCGCCTCGATCACGATCAGATCCGCTTCTACTTTCTCTCCGGCTACACGGCCAAGGTCGCAGGCACGGAACGCGGCGTGACCGAGCCGGAGCCGATCTTCAGCACGTGCTTCGCGTCTCCTTTCCTGGTGCTGCCGCCCGAGACGTATGCCGACATGCTCATCGACCGCGTCAACCGCCACGAGGCCCGAGTGTGGATGTTGAACACCGGCTGGGTCGGCGGACCCTACGGGATCGGCAAGCGCATGTCGATCGCACACACGCGCGCGATCGTGAGCGCGGTCGTCGAGGGAAGGCTGCGCGACATTCCAACCCACGTCGACCCGATCTTCGGACTGCACATTCCTGACCGCGTTCCCGGCGTGCCTGCTGAGGTGCTCGACCCGCGCGACGCGTGGCCCGATCGCGAGGGATACGACCGCCAGGCCCTCAAGCTTCGACGCCTTTTCGAAGAGAACATTCACTCGATCGGCAAGAACGCCTCGACCGCCGGGTAGTGCGCGTTGCCATAGTTGGCAGCAGACGCTTCTCGGACCCTGATCGGGTCGCCGAATACGTGAGCTCGCTGCCGAAAGGCGCCTCCATCATCACAGGCAGCGCGAGCGGCGTGGATGCGGCCGCCACCAAAGCGGCTCGCGCGAAGGGCATTCCTGTCCAGGTCATGCCGGCATCGTTCGACGAGCTGGCCGACGCGAGCAAGTCCGCCGCCCGCAACCAGCGCCTGGTCGATGCGTGCGACGTGCTCGTCGCCTTCTGGGACGGCGCATCGAAGGGCACCCGCGCAACCGTCGACCGGGCCCTGGACTCGGGCAAGGAAGTCCACGTGTTCATCAGCCCGGCTACTAGACTGGCGTGATGGTCGCGATCGCCGTACGGGTGCGGCTTTTTGCCCGCCTGCGCGAGCTGGCGGGAACGGATTGCGAGAACATCGAGGTGCGCAGCGGCGCAACCGTCGCCGACGTGTACAGCGCGCTGCGCAAGTCGCACCCGGCGCTCGACGTGAATCGGGAATCGGTGCGTGCTGCGGTCAACCAGGAGTTCGCTGATTGGGGCGCCATAGTCACCGCGGGCGATGAGGTGGCCTTCATCCCGCCGGTGAGCGGCGGCGCGCATGCGGTCGGCGTCCTGTTCGAGGTGACGACGGATCCCCTCGATGCGCGCCGGATCGAGGCAGCGGTCGCCCACAGCGGAGCGGGCGGGATCTGCACCTTTACCGGCGTCGTCCGGGACAGCTCGGGTGGGCGCTTGGTGACACATCTCGAGTACGAGGCTTACGCCGAGATGGCCACGACCGAGATGCGCAAGATCGCCGACGAGATCGCCGAGCGATGGCCGGAGGCGCGCGTCGCCATGGCGCATCGCACCGGACGCCTGGAGGTCGGCGAGGCCTCGGTGGTG
>DATINX010000035.1:0-3974 GCA_035473835.1 Candidatus Dormiibacterota bacterium
CTGGCTACGTAACTTCTCAGCGCCTTCCCAGGTTCCTCACAGAGAGGACTGAGAGGGTGGGCGCAACCTGATGACTATGGGACACGACAAGTCTGCAGACGCCAGAATCCGCGCTCGCGATCGGGCTCTCTCCCTCCTCAACCACATGACCGCGGGCATCGCCTTCGCCGCCGTCGCGGGCGTGGGCATCTTCGGAACCGTCAGCGCCCACACCATCCCCGGCACGACCAAGAGCACGTCGACCGCGTCCACGTCGACAGGCTCGAGCACACCGAGCCAGAGCGCATCGAGCTCCAGCACCTCGAGCTCGACCTCGTCGACCTCCTCGTCGAGCACATCCTCCGGCAGCCTGTCAGCCTCCTCGGGAACCGTCAGCTCCTCGTCGAGCGCGCCAACCGCCGTCTCCGGCGGCTCGTAGCCACCGGTCGTGACCGACACCGTTCTCTGGTACACCACCAGGGGAGCCGGCGCCGTTTCGATGATCATGCTCAGCGGGGTCGTCGTGCTCGGGGTGCTTTCGTCACTGCGCTTTCAGAGCGCGGGCTGGCCGCGGTTCCTCACCACCAGCCTGCACCGCAATCTCGCCCTGATGACGCTCGTGTTCTTGGGCCTTCACATCGTCACGGCCGTGGTCGATCCCTTCACGCACCTCGGGTGGCTGACCGCGGTCGTCCCCTTCTCGTCGTACTACCGGACCCTCTGGCTCGGCCTCGGCACAATCGCCTTCGAGCTGCTCGCGGCGATCGTGGTGACAAGCCTCCTCCGCAACGTCATCGGGCAGGTCGCGTGGCGGCTGATCCACTGGCTCGCATATGCGTCGTGGCCTGTGGCCGTGATCCATGGTTTCGGGACGGGGACCGACGCTCTGTCGGCCTGGTTCATGGTGGTCTCGCTCGTCTGCATCGGAGCCGTGTGCACGGCCGTCGTCTATAGGTTCCTGCAGCCGCCCACTGATCCACTCACCTCCGCGCGCAACGAATTTCGTTCCGGCGTCTCCAGGAAGACGGAGCAATGAGCGGCCCCCGCCTGCTGGCCGGCCCCGACATGAGATCAGGGCCCGAGAGCTACCTCGACCACATCCGCAGGCTCGGAACACCAAACCTCGGAGGCAAGCCGCTGATCGAGGCGCTCGCACATAGCGGACTCACCGGTCGTGGCGGCGCTTCGTTCCCAGTCGGCCACAAATGGAAGGCCGTGGCCGCCGTATCCAGGGGGTCGGCGGTGGTGATCGCCAATGGCGCCGAAGGCGAGCCTCAGAGCTACAAAGACCGCCTTTTGATGGCGACACGTCCTCACCTCATCCTCGACGGCGCCTTTCTCGCCGCGCGCTCGTTGCACGCCGGCCAGGTGGTCGTCTATGTCGGCGAAGAACACCAGGTTGCATGGGCCGCGATGAGTCGCGCCCTGTCGGAGCGGCCCGATGCGGAGAAGCGCACTGCCCGTATGGCCGGTGCGCCCCATCGGTACGTCGCCGGGGAGTCGAGCGCCGCAGTCCATCTCGTCGATGCAGGCGTCGCGACACCCACGACGACTCCGCCTCATCCCCGCGAGCGCGGCGTGGCGGGCGCGCCGACGCTGGTCCAGAACGTCGAGACCCTGGCGCACATCGCGTTGATCGCCCGATACGGCGCAGAGTGGTACAGGTCTGCCGGCCGGCGCGGTGCGGCCGGGACGGTGATGATCACCATCGCCGGCGGCGTCAAGACACCTGGCGTCCTCGAGGTCGAGGCGGGCACGACGGTTGAAGAAGCAGTCGCTATGGCGGGCGGCGTCACAGAACCGGCCGCGGCGGTCCTGATCGGAGGCTACTTCGGCTCATGGGTGCCGGCGGCGAGTGCGTGGGAGCTGCCGCTCGACGGCGCCGCGCTGCGCGACCGCGGCCTGTCGCTCGGATGTGGAGTGATCGGCGTGCAGCCGGCCGGCAGGTGTGGCGTGTGCGACACCGCTCGCATCATGCGATACCTGGCCCAGGAGAGCTCGTCACAATGCGGCCCCTGCTTCTTCGGTCTGCGTGCGCTTTCGGAATCGTGCAGCCGGGTCGCCGAGCGCGGCGCCAATCGCGACGATCTCGCGCGGCTGAAGAGATGGGCGATTGAAGTGCACGGACGTGGCGCTTGCAAGCATCCGGACGGGGCGGTGACCTTTCTCCGCTCGGCGCTGTCCACCTTCGCGGACGAGTTCGCCTCGCACCCGGCCCACTGGAGGCAGCAGCCCGCGTGAAGAACGACCTCCACATGACGATCGACCGCATCAAGTGCGATGGCCACGGCCTCTGCGCAGAGCTTCTTCCCGAGCTGATACGCCTTGACGACTGGGGCTATCCGATCATCGCGCAGGGGCCAATTCCCGAACACGTGGCGCCGCTTGCGCAGCGCGCGGTGGCCGCCTGCCCGACGCTCGCCCTCTCGCTCAGAAGAGGATTGGTGCCGAAATGAGCACGACGATCCTCGGCATCGTCGACGACCGTGCGCTGGGCAGCTCGATGCGATTGGTCGTCACGCGCCCCGATGGGCTGGCCGCGGCCAAGGCCGCGGCAGACGCCGTGATCAGGGCCATCGACGACGCCGCGAGCAGGTTCCGCCCCGACAGCGAGCTGAGCAAGATCAATCGCGAGCCGGGCCGGAGGCTCCGGCTCAGTCCGCTCCTGGCACGGGCGCTGGCCGCCTGCCTGCGCGGTGCCCGGCTGACGGACGGAGCGGTCGACCCGACCGTGGGATCGGCGGTTCGGCTCGCCGGATACGACCGTGACTTCGCTTCAATCCCGGCGGATGGCTCGCCGATCCAGCTGGTCGTGAGCCGCGTTCCAGGCTGGCGGGCGATCGAGTTCGACGAGGTTGCGCGCACCGTTTGCGTTCCCCTCGGTGTCGAGATCGACCTCGGCGCCACCGCCAAGGCCATGGCCTCAGACCTCGCGGCGGCGGCGGCGCTGGACGCAGTTGGCTCAGGCGGGGTGCTCGTCAGCCTGGGCGGCGACATCGCGGTGGCGGGCGACCCACCCATCGAGGGTTGGGCGGTCCAGACCAGCGAGGACAGCAGCGCGCTTATCGACACCG
This sequence comes from Candidatus Dormiibacterota bacterium, assembly GCA_035473835.1. GTDB lineage: Bacteria > Chloroflexota > Dormibacteria > Dormibacterales > Dormibacteraceae > UBA10449. Next base: position 3,054 of record DATINX010000035.1, read on the forward strand.
CCGAGGAAACGATCAGCATCACGTCGGGCGGCATCGCCACGTCGAGCACGACCGTGCGGCGCTGGACGCGCGGCGGGATCGTCTTGCATCACATCATCGACCCCGCGACCGGGCAGCCGGCGGACGGCCCCTGGCGAACGGCGACCGTGGTTGCCGCGACCTGCGTCGACGCCAACATCGCCTCGACCGCCGCGATCGTGATGGGCGAATCCGCGATCGCCTGGCTCACCGCCAACCACTTGCCTGCGCGGCTGGTCGACCGCGGCGGCGTGGTCCACCGGGTGTCCGGCTGGCCGGCGCGGCACACGCCGTAGACTCGGATCCTTGGTCCTATCCCAGGAACCTCTCAGCAAACTCCAAGGCAATCGAGGCAGCATTCTGAACGTGAGCACAGATGCGGGGCGCGCGCAAAGCCAGCCGGCCAACGGCGCGCGAGTGCTCGTCGTCGACGACGAGCCGAACATCACCGAGCTGCTGGCCATGGCTCTGCGGTACGAGGGCTTCACGGTCAAGACCGCGGCGACCGGCCGCGCTGCGCTCACCGCTGTCACGCAGTTCTCGCCGGCCCTTGTGATCCTCGACATCATGCTCCCCGACATCGACGGCATGGAGGTGCTCAAACGCCTCAACGCCGGCGGCCACAAGGTGCCGATCATCTTCCTCACCGCGAAGGACGCCACGGAAGACAAGGTCCACGGACTCACCGTCGGCGGCGACGACTACGTGACCAAGCCGTTCAGCATCGAAGAGCTGATGGCCAGGGTCCGTGTGGTCCTTCGGCGGCACGGCGCCACCGGGCCCGAAAGCGGGAAGCTGACCCTCGCCGACCTCGAGATGGACGATGAGGCACACGAGGTACGCCGGGGCCCGCACATCGTCGAGCTGACGACGACCGAGTACCGCCTGCTCCGTTATCTCTTG
>DATINX010000036.1:0-5999 GCA_035473835.1 Candidatus Dormiibacterota bacterium
GCGCAGGTTCCCGAGGGCTACAAGAGCGTGGCATTTGCCTTGACTTTCCGGAGCCCCGAGCGCACCCTGACGGACGCCGAAGTGGACGACGCCATAGGAGACATCAGGCTCGCATTGGAAAAAAAGCACGGCGCCAGGTTCCGCGCATGACGTGGATCGACGCCATTCCAATCGTCTTGATAGTCGGCTTCGGCGTGCTTGGCTACTTCACCGGCGTCATCCGCCGGCTGATCGTTCTGGTGGCGCTGTACATCGCGTGCGTGGCCGCCACCAACATGGGCCTACAGGCGGGCGGAATTCTTCAGCAAACCTCGAGCGTGGCGACGCCGGACGCGCGCATCTATGGTTTCTTCGGAATCTTGATCGCGGTCATGATCGTGATCGACGGCGCCGCCCAGCTTGCGCACAGCCAGATCCAGCTCCCGGCGATCGTCTTCAACCGCGTCTCAGGCGCCGTCGTCGGCGTGCTCACGGGCCTCCTGCTCTCTCTGATCATCGTGCATGAGCTTCACGCGGCGGGCAATCCGATCGGAGGCTCGCAGCTGGACGGCCTGCAGACGAACATCCGCGACGCCGTCCACGGATCCCACATCGCCGTCCCCCTCACCAACGCGATCAGCAAGCCGATCATCGCGATCTTCCAGCCGGTGCTGCCCCCCGACCCCCAGATCTACTTCGGCCCCGGCCCCGTCAACCCCTAAGGACGTGTGAGCGGGGCGCTGTTCGAACGCCTGCGTAAGCGGGCGGTCGAGATTCACGTCGAGGACCACCTCCGCGCGCGCCTCGAGCGCGGCGAATCGCTGCGCGTGAAGCTGGGTCTCGACCCGACCGCGCCCGACCTGCATGTCGGACACCTCGTCGTGCTCGATGCGCTGCGTGAGTTTCAGAACGACGGACACACGATCGTCCTCATCGTCGGCGACTTCACGGCCATGATCGGCGACCCGAGTGGACGCTCGGAGACCAGACCGATTCTCACGCGAGAGCAGGTCGAGGCCGCAGCGCGCACGTACCTCGACCAGATCTACCTGGTTCTGGATCGCGAGCGTCTCGAAGTTCGCCGCAACTCCGAATGGCTTGGCGAGATGAAGGGCGCGGACGTTCTGCGACTGCTGGGCAAGGCCACGCTGCAGCAGGTCCTGCAGCGCGAAGACTTCGCCGACCGCCTGAAGGCGGGCACGCCGATCGGAGCCCACGAGATCCTCTATCCGTTCAATCAGGCGTTCGACTCGGTCGCGGTCGAGTCGGACGTCGAGATCGGCGGCACCGACCAGCTGTTCAACCTGCTATTCGGCCGCGAGATCCAGAAGGCGTACGGCCAGGAGCCGCAGGACATCGCGACGTTCCCGCTCCTCGAGGGCACCGAAGGGTCGGTGAAGATGGGGAAGTCCCTCGGCAACTACATCGGCCTCACCGAGCCACCTGAAGAGATCTACGGCAAGGCGATGTCGATCCCGGACACCCTGACCGAGAAGTACCTGCGCCTGGTGTCGGGGTTTCCGGCCGACGAGGTTCAGACGGTGGTGGCGATGAAGCCGCGCGACGCGAAGGCGGCGCTCGCCCGCCAGTTGGTGAGACGCCTGCACGGGGAAGAGGCGTCGGCCCGCGCCGAGGCGGACTTCGACCGCAAGTTCCGCAAGCGGGATCTGCCCGAGTCGATCCCTGAGCGCACGGCGTCCCGAGCCGACGACCTGGTCGGTACCCTGGTCGAGCTCGTGCTCGCCAAGAGCCGCGGCGATGCGCGCCGCCTGATCGATCAGGGCGGGGTTCGGATCAACGGCGAAAAGGTGTCGGCGGACACCAGCCTGCGCGAGGGAGACGTCCTGCAGGTCGGCAAAAGAAATTTCGTTCGAATCCGCCTGCGATAGAATTCATCGAAAGCATGTTCGGAGGCTGTCACTAAATGTCAGGTCACTCGAAATGGGCCGGCATCAAGCACAAGAAAGCCATCGTGGATGCCAAGCGCGGCCAGGCATTCACCCGCGCCAGCCGCGAGATCACCATCGCGGCCAAAGAGGGTGGGGGTAACCCGGAGGGCAACTTTCGCCTTCGCCTCGCGATGCAGAAGGCGCGCGAGATCAATATGCCGACCGACCGCATCCAGAACGCCATCAAGCGCGGCACGGGCGAGCTGGCGGGGGAGAAGCTGGAAGAGGTCCGCTACGAGGGTTACGGCCCAGCCGGGGTGGCGGTCATGGTCGACGCCTTCACCGACAACCGCAACCGCACGTCCGCCTCGATCAGGCACCGCTTCTCGAAGTTCGGCGGCAACCTTGGTGAGACCAACTCGGTGGGCTGGATGTTCGCTCGCAAAGGCGTCATCAGCGCCAACGCCGGCAAGAACGACCCGGAAGAGGTGGGCCTCGCCGCCATCGAAGCCGGCGCCGACGACGTGCAGGTTGATGGCAAGTCCGTCGAGGTGACCACGCCGCCGTCGGCTTTCGAGAAGGTCAAGTCAGCCCTGGAGACGATGGGGGTCACTGTCGAGAACGCTGAGATCACCATGCAGCCCCAGCAAACCGTTCCAGTCGGTGAAGACAAGGCGGTCGGGGTGCTCCGGCTGATGGAGTCTCTCGAGGAAGACGACGACGTCCAGCAGGTCTACGCGAATTTCGACATCCCAACCAACGTCCTTGAACGCGTCTCAGCACAGGTATAGGCCCCCGGCCGTGGCCTCTAACCTGATGGATACATGCCGGGCAGCGCGAACGGACTGATACTCGGCATCGATCCCGGGCTGGCCGGAACCGGTTTCGCGCTGCTGTCAGGACCCGGCACGGTCCTCTCCTGCAGCACTCTGGTCACGACGCCGGGACCTGACGGCGCCCGGCTGCTGAAGATCACCCGTCACCTGCGCGAGCTGCTGGCCGAGAATCCACCCGGCGAAGCCTCGTTGGAAGAGCTCTTCATGGGCCGCAATGCCTCGAGCGCCATCGGCGTGGCACAGGCGCGGGGCGCCATTCTCGCCGTGCTCGAGGAATGCCGGATTCCCGTCTACGAGTACAAGCCGGCGCAGGTCAAGATCGTCCTCACCGGCTACGGCAAGGCGGACAAGACCCAGATCGCCCGCATGCTCGCCGCGCAGGTCAAGCTGCCCGACGGCAAGCTGGACAGCCATGCGCTCGACGCCATCGCCATCGCGGTGTGCCACGCGCGCAGCCGCCAGTTCGCGCGGGCGGCAGCTCGGTGATCGCGCACCTCAGGGGCAAGGTCTGGCGCGCGGGACCGGATTTCGTCGTCCTCGACGTGGCGGGTGTCGGCTACATGGTCAGCGTGAGCGCATCCACTCGGCAGAAGGTGCCGGCACCCGGTGGCGACCTCGACCTCGACATCCACACCCACGTCCGCGAGGACCAGCTCAACCTCTACGGTTTCGCGTCCGTCGAGGAGCTCGACCTGTTCGAGATGCTCATCCAGGTCGATGGCGTCGGCCCCAAGGTCGGCCTCAACATCCTGAGCGCGGCCAGCCTCGAAGTGCTCAAGCGCGCCATAGTGAGCGAAGATGCCGCCCCGATACGACGTGCCAGTGGCGTTGGCCAGCGCACCGCGGCGAAGGTGATCATCGAGCTGAAGCCCAAGCTCGACGCGATGGCCGATCTCGACGTGGTTCCGCGCGCGGCCGCGCTGGCCGGTGATGGCGCCGTCCCGAAGGCGGTCGAATCGGCGCTGCGCAACCTCGGCTTCTCTTCGCAGGAGGCGCGCGCCGGGCTCGAGTCCGTCGACTGGAAGTCTTCGCCCTCCACGCAGGAAGCGCTGGCGACAGCGCTGAAGGCACTAGGTAGGAAATGACAGACAAGGACGCGGTGTTGGACGCGCGCACGGACGACGAGCAGTTCGACCTCACGCTGCGCCCGCGCATGCTCTCGGAGTACGTCGGCCAGCAGCAGGTCCGTGACAACCTTGGCATCCTGCTCGAAGCCGCACGTAGGCGCGGCGAACCGGTCGAGCACGTGCTCCTCTGCGGACCACCCGGCCTTGGCAAGACCACGCTTGCACACATCATCGCCAACGAGCTCGGCGTCGCCATCAAGGTTTCGTCCGGACCGGCCATCGATCACCAGGGGGCGCTGGGCTCGATCCTGCTCAACCTCACGACGCGCGATGTGTTCTTCATCGACGAAATCCACCGCCTGAACAGCGTGGTCGAGGAGTCGCTCTATCCCGCCCTCGAGGACTTTCGTTTCGACGCCGTGCTGGGCAAGGGAGTGGGGGCGAGCGCCGCCACCCTGCCGCTGCCGCATTTCACGTGCGTCGGCGCAACCACGCGCCAGGGATTGCTGAGCGGACCTTTGCGCGACCGCTTCGGCGCCGTGTACAGGCTGGATTTCTACAGCAAGGCCGAGCTCGAGAGCATCGTCCGCCGCTCGGCCCGCATCCTGGACATCGAGATCCACGCCGAGGCGGTCTCGGAGATCGCGAGACGGGCGCGCGGCACCCCCCGCATCGCGAACCGCCTGCTGCGCCGGGTCAGGGACTATGCCCAGGTACGAGGTGACGGTCGGGCATCGGCGGAATCGACGCGGCTCGCGCTCGCGATGCTCGACATCGACCAGCTCGGGCTGGAACCGCTCGACCGCCAGCTCCTCGAGACCGTCATCAAGAAATTCAAGGGCGGGCCGGTCGGGCTCGACACCATCGCCACCTCGCTCTCGGAGGAACCCGAGACCATCGAGGACGTGCACGAGCCTTACCTGATCCAGATCGGCTTCCTGGCCCGGACCGCCAGGGGGCGCGTGGCGACCGAGCTCGCGTACCGCCACCTGGGCATCGATCTGCCAGATCCTGGCTCCGTTCAACCCAGACTTCTCTAAAGGGGTCGCAGAATAGAGGTGTGGCCGACGCCGGCCGGCTGCTGCTCGTGGCAGGGGTCGTGATGATCGTCGTGGGTGGGATCCTGATGCTCTTCGGCCGGTTCCATCTTCCCGGAGACCTCACCTTCCGCAGCGGCAGCGTGACCGTCTACGTCCCGATCGCGACCAGCCTGATCCTGTCGGTGATCCTCACCCTGGTCCTGAATCTCCTGTTCCGCAGGCGGTAACCCCGGTACCTTCAAAGCATTGGTGACCCAGTGATCCGTAGACTGTCTCGGCTGTGCAGCTAGTCCTCAGCTGGCCGATCCGCGTGCTCATCGTGGGAGTGCTCTTGTTCTCCCTGTTCGTCGACGGCGCCGGGTACGTGTACCGGATCGCGAACCACTTCCCGCTCACGGGAAACGTCCAGGGTCTCCCGCCGAACTTTGGCGGCTGGCAGCTGTTCTTCCACAAGGGGCTGGACCTGGCGGGCGGCACACACATCGAATACCAGCTGACGAACTTCCCAGCGGGCCAGACCCGCTCGGACGTACAGCAGCGCACGATCAGCGTCATCTCGAAGCGCGTCAACTCCCTGGGGGTCAGCGAGCCTGAGATCCGCGGTGCGGGCACCAACAACGACCGCATCACCGTCGACCTCGCCGGCGTCACCGCCGCCCAGGCCCAGAAAGTCATTGGCGCGGTGAACAAGCTCGTCTATACGAAATGGGTACCCGTGGTACCCGACACCAAAGTCACAGGAGGCATTGAACCTGGCTATAAGCCGGCCTTCACCGGCCTGACCGGTGACGACATCGCGAGCGCCACGGCGGTCATCGATCAGAACGGCATCGGTTGGGTGGTCAACATCGTGTTCACTTCGCGAGGGGCCGACCTCTTCTCGACCCTGACCCAGAACAACGTCACTGCCTGCCCTGGGGACCCGAACACCACCGCATCCGCCAATTGCGCGCAGCGCCATCTGACCATCTGGCTGGACCTCACGCAGCACGACATCGACAACTGGGAGGATCCGGCTTACGCCAACAAGGTCTCCCAGCCCTACGACACGACGTGCCTCGCGACCGCAGCGCCGACCACCGTCTGCCCCAAGCTGCTGGTCGACGCGGTGACCCTGCAGGCGATCACCGGCGGGAACGCCGTCATCAACGGCGGCGGCAACGGGTTCACGCAGTCGGCCGCAACCGA
>DATINX010000037.1:0-9679 GCA_035473835.1 Candidatus Dormiibacterota bacterium
GCGGCCGCGAGGCGCTCTACGCCCTCACCATTGTGGTCACCTGGGGCGGGGGTCTCGTGGGCGGCCCGGACTCTCATTGTGGTGCGTGGCATAGTTTTCCTTGACCTCTCACCGCTAGTCTCGGCACGCATCGCAACGCCCCATACCATCGCGTCCACCAGGGTTGGACAGGACATTCGACCACCCTCTAGTCAGCGCCGGCCGGCCCCACGCCTCGGTTCTCGGGCACGCCCGAAGTTGCCGACGATCAAGGCAATCACAGTCACCAGGTAGAGCTGGCCCATAAGGGCTTCGACCACCGCGAGGGCACGAGCGGCGCCCGTCCCGGGCGTCAGGTCTCCATACCCGACCGTGGTGAGCGTGATGAAGCTGAAGTACATGTACTGGGAGCTCGAGACCTGTGGGCTTCCCGCGAAGAAAGCCTGTCCTGTCAGGTGGCTGAGCGCTGAGTCGATGCTGGCGAAGAGCATGCCCATGACCAGGTAGATGCAGACGGCGCCCAGGACAGCCTGCACGCTGACGTACAGGCTCCGGCGGAAGCGGGCCACGACGATCACCGGCAGCACGACGATCGCTGCGGCGTTCAGGAGGTCGGCAATACCCCGTGCAAGCGATCCTCCACCACCCACCAGGGCTGTACCGCCGACCGAAAGGAGCACGATGGCGAGAAGAGCGAGACGAGGTCTGGCGCCGGATCGAGGGTTGATCGCAACCAGGACGCTGGCGCCCTGGAGAATCGCCGTGATGAGGGAGCTCAACGCTCCAGGCGGTGAGACGATGGCCGTCCCCACGGCGCAGGCAAGAAGAACCAGGACGATTCCATAACGGCTGCCTTCGCTGAGCGCCAGTCGGTCAGCCACCCACGGTTGCCAGCGAGAAGAGGCTGTATGCGAGCACCACCAGCGCGACCCCGATTATCCCGAGGCGCACGTTGCGAATGTCGAACCGCGGGCTCAAGGCCGTCAGAAAAAGGACCACGGCCAGAAGCACCGTCACGCGCACGTACTCGTCGCCGACATCGCGAGAGTGATTGCCGGCATCGTATGCGGCCGTCGATTCTTGGTCCAGCTGCAATGCGTGTTTAGCGCTCGCGTTCTGGTACTGCGGCATGAAGGCCGGGCCCGGTGGCGCGAGAGCATTGTGCAGGGGGTCTGTCTTGATCCAGGCGTCGAATGCGATCTTGTATTCGGGCCGGAACCGGCGCTCCAGGAATGTGCTGAGCGATGTGTTACCGGCCTGCGCGGCGACGAGCCATTCATCGAACGTGGTCGAGTCATAGAGCATCTGCTGTCCAGCCGTGGTCTCGGCGCCTTGCGACGTCACCCGCAACTTTGATGACAGGCCGTAGCTCGCCACTGCTTTGCTGTCCCAAACCGCCGATTGATAGCCGCTCCAGGCGGTCGTCACGGCGACGACCGCCAGCAGCAGCCCCTCGACGATCTCGACCGCCAGGTTGCCCCGCTTCTTTGTGTCCTTGTCCTCCTGGAGGCGCTTGGCGATCTCGGCCGTCGATGAGTGCTCCGGCACGAGCTAGGCGTCGGTTACGTGAGGCGCGTAGACGACGCGCGACCTGGCGATGTGGTCGTGCCAGCCCCGCCGCTGGCCATCGACCAGCACCCAGAGGAAACCGGCGAAGAGGGGAATGAGCGAGACGAGATATGCCACGGTGCGCAGGAGCGCGCGGCCCACTGGCAGCGGCCGTCCGTCCAGGCCGACGACTCGAACCCCCATCACCGCCTTGCCCGCCGTCCGGCCGGTGATGGCCACCGCAAGGAAGAAGTAGATCAGCGGGACGAACGAGACGACCGCTCCGACCGCGGCGGGGATTGCAGTGCTCAACCAGACCCATTTCGGCAGCACCAGGCCGATCAACTCTGCCAGTAGCGTGCCGACCACTATCACTGTGACGATCACGCCAAGGTCGATTGCCATCGCCAGGAGCCGGCTCACAAAGCCGGCCGGGGCGAGGTCCGTCACATGGCCGGCGTCAGGCGCCTGGGCGGCCGTCCGCACCGCCCGCACCTGGGCTGTTCGGTCTGCGAAGGTGAAGCCACGAGTGGACCCGACGCTCGAGACGATCATCCGCTTGCTCACTGTTCGCGCGAACCTCCAGGATGGTGTCGGTCGCGAGGCCGGTACTCTGCGTCCTCACCAGCGCGGCCACCTCAGGACTGTGCGTCACCTCGTTGACGGCAAATTCGGCAATGTCCTTGACCGAGCGCGAGGTCGTGTCTCGGATCAAGTGCTCGACCATGTGGCGGCCGATGAGCTGTTCGCGGCGTCCGCGCTCGGACAGCCTGCGCAAGGCCGCCTCGTAACGCTCGTACCGCCGCTTCGCAGGGCCCGCCGCACCTTTCAGAACCGGCAAACTTCGCGCGCGTCCGATCTGCCCGACTACCCGGCGGCTGCCATCGGCGGCGGTCGAAACCAGCCGGGACGCCAGCTGTGCGGTCTCCATAGCAATGCCCACCCCGAAGCCAGCAAGGCTGAAGCGGCCGCTGTCACGGGCTGCGACCTCGGGCCGGCTCGAGGCGCTCTCGACCTCACGTGGCAGGGTACGCAGCCGGCGTGACAGCTCATCAGAGCCGAGGCTGACAGCGCCGGCGGCCAGCCGCACTACGGCTATGGCGAGACTCGAGTCGTTCGGACGCCGGCTACGCGACGGGCTCCGCATATGAGGTCTACGCTTGCGGGTGCGCGCAACAGGCCCTCTACGTCGTTGGACGGACATTCCATCTGGATTGTCACCGGGTCCAGCGCCAACCGGCATCGAGCACCAACGCGCGTTAGACGAATCGTTGCCCGGCTAACGCTCTCAGTCAAGTAACTGTCGAGGTGCGCAGCGGCGACGACAGTGTGGGAATCGCATGCGATGAGATCGTGACGCTGTTGCCGGATTCGATCTGGGGAGCAGCGATGGCTAAGAAGAGATTTCAGGGCGTGATCGACGTCGACATCAGGAATTCAAAACCGGACTGGACTCCATTCGAGCCACCGGCCGCACCCAGGGGCGCTCCGAACGTGCTCTACATCGTGCTTGACGACGTGGGCTTTTCGGCGATGAGTCCGTATGGCGGACCGATAGAGACGCCCAACATCGAGCGCATCTCAAACGGAGGCGTTCGCTACACGCAGTTTCACACCACAGCCCTTTGCTCGCCGAGCCGCTCGTGTCTCCTCTCCGGACGCAACCACACGCGCAACAGCATGGCCTGCATCACCGAGGCCGCCATCGGGTTCCCCAACGCCAGCGGCGTCATTCCGCCCGAGAACGGATTGATCCCGCAGATCCTGGCCGAAAGCGGCTGGAACACATACATGGTCGGCAAATGGCATTTGTGTCCCGACGCCGAGATGAACCTGGCCTCGACGCGGCGCAACTGGCCGACCGGGCGCGGCTTCGAGCGCTTCTACGGTTTCCTCGGCGCTGAGACGAATCAGTGGTATCCCGACCTGGTCCACGACAACCATTCGACCGATCCGCCCAAGACTCCTGAAGAGGGATACCACCTGACCGTCGACCTCACCGACCGGGCTTTGCAGTTCATCAAGGACGCCAAGACCATCGCGCCCGAAAAGCCCTTCTTCCTCTACTTCGCGCCGGGCGCCTGCCACGCCCCTCATCACGCTCCCAAGGATTGGATCGCCCGCTTCAAGGGGCGATTCGACATGGGTTATGAAGCGATCCGGACCCAAATCCTGGCGAGACAGAAGCAGATGGGCGTCGTGCCGGCAGACACCGAGCTGCCACCGATCAACCCGATCGGCACGCCTGAGACTCGAAAGGGACCAGAGGGGCAGCCGTTCCCGGCGCTGGATTTCACCCGACCCTGGGACTCGCTCTCAGAGCCGGAGCGGCGACTCTTTGCACGAATGGCCGAGGTTTACGCGGGATTCCTCGGCCACGTGGATCACCACATCGGACGCTTGCTCGACTACCTGGAAGAGACAGAACAGCTCGACAACACGCTCATCGTACTGGTCTCCGACAACGGCGCCAGCGGTGAAGGCGGGCCCAATGGATCCGTGAATGAGAACAAGTTCGCGAATGGCATCCCCGACGACATGGAGTCGAACCTTGCGATGCTGGACGAGCTTGGTGGCCCAAAGACCTACAACCACTATCCAAACGGTTGGGCGATGGCGTTCAACACGCCCTTCAAGATGTGGAAGCGGTACGAGTTCAACGGTGGCACAAGCGACCCGTGCATCTTCTCCTGGCCACGCGGGATCAGGGCCCGTGGCGAGATCCGGCACCAGTATCACCATGCGATCGACATCGTGCCAACCATGCTCGAGGCCCTCCAGGTCGAGGCGCCCGAGACGATAGGCGGCTATGTTCAGAGCGATTTCGACGGGGTGAGCATGCGCTACAGCTTCGACGAGGCTGCAGCCAAGACGACCCGCCCGAAGCAGTTCTACTCGATGCTCGGCTCGCGCGCCATCTGGCACGACGGCTGGAAGGCGGTCACGGATCATCCCACACTCAGCGGCTGGGGCCATTTCGAGCAGGACAACTGGGAGCTTTACCACGTCGAGGCAGACCGTTCCGAGCTGCACAACGTGGCGGCGCAAGAACCGGACAAGCTGCGGCAGATGATCTACCTCTGGTACGCAGAGGCCGGCGCCAACGATGCATTCCCGCTCGATGACCGGTCGGCAGTGGAGATCGTGACCACGCCGCGGCCCGTGATGAGCCGCCCTCGCAACCGCTACATCTATTACCCGGAGGTGGCTGAGCTGCCCGAGTCTCAGGCAGTGAACATCCGCAATCGGTCCTATGTCATCGGGGCGCAAGTTGATATCACAGACCCGAATGCTGCTGGTGTCATCCTCGCCCAGGGGTCACGATTCGGTGGTCACTCTCTGTATATCAAGGACGGTCGGCTGAACTACGTCTACAACTTCGTCGGCAATGCGGAGCAGAGAGTGACGGCGGGCGACAGAATCGCGGTCGGTCCCAACCAGATCTTCTCGGCCTCGTTCAGCAAAGACCGCGAAGATGCGCCTGGAGTCGCCAGCGGCATCCTTTCCCTCTACTACGGCAATCGCAAGATGGGCGAGGGAAGGATCAGAACCCAGCCCGGCAAATTCTCGCTTGCGGGCGAGGGGCTGACGGTGGGGCGTGACAGCGGGGAGCCGGTCACCGGTGACTACCCGGGCACGCATCCGTACGGCTTCAGCGGCGGCACGATCAAGCGGGTCGCCGTCGACGTCAGCGGAGAGCCCTACCTGGACCTCGAGCGGGAGGCTGCGGCGATGCTGTCTCGCGAGTAGCGCGGTCGAAGAGTTTGTCGAGCCGTCCGTGACGGCAGGCGAACTCGGCCGTCGGCGTGATGTGCACTGGTTGGTGCACAAGTGGAAACCAACTGGAGTGGTAAGAGATGAGCAGCATCAGCCCCGGGACGCCCAACGCGAAAGTACCGCAGATATTCCAACGGCTCGCGGCCCAGGGGCAGTCGCCCACGCTGCGCCGCACCAATGGGTCCTACGAAGTCGACATTGTCGACGGAGGCCAGTGGTTCGTCGAGCTGGTTGACGGGAGACCGACGATTCGCGAAAAGATCGAGCACCCCGACTGTGCACTCACCTTCGACGCCACCGACTTCATCGACATCGCCGAGGGCAGGAGGAACCTTGTCACCACCTTCCTGCAGGGCAGGATGGGCTTCAGCGGTGACCTCGCGTTCGCGCTCACCTTTCGCCGCCTGGTGCCGGTGGCAGCATGAGCGGGCAGAGCGTCAGCATCCTCGAAGGCAACACGTTCGTCGTCAGCGACCGAGCCGGCAATGTCAGCGCGACGTTGACCGAGGCCGAAGGCCTCTTCGCGTGGGATACGAGATTTCTCTCTCGCTGGGTTCTGACCATCGACGGCAAGGTGCCGAATGTGCTGTCGACGGACGATCTTCACTACTACGAGGTGCAGTTCTTCCTGGTTCCCGGGACGGGCACGATCTACGTCGACGCCGACCTCTCGATCATGCGTAAGCGGGCTGTCGGCTCGGGCTTCTCGGAAGACATTCTCATCCGCAACGAGAGCCCCAAGCCGGTCCATTTGAACGTGAAGTTGGAAGCAGCCTCAGACTTTGCGGACCTGTTCGAGGTCAAGGATGCCCAGCCGAAGAAAGGCGAGCTCTATCAGGGCGTTCGCGATGGCCGTCTCACCCTGGGCTACAAGCGGGGAACGTTCAACCGCGAGACCTACATCACGTCGACCGCGCCGGCCACGGTCGACGCGCAGGGGCTTTCGTTCGACGTCAACATCCCGCCGCATGGTGAGTGGAGCACGCGGCTGGAAGTCGAGATCTCGCTCGGGCCCGACTGGATAGCGGCGACCGTCTACCGCGCCCGCGGTGGTTCCGACGATGGTCATCCGGCACGGGGGAAGGACCTGAAGAAGTGGCTGGAAGGGTCGCCGACGCTGCACTGTGAGTGGCCGCCCCTGAACGGGATCTACATTCGGAGCCTTGTCGACCTCGCCGCGCTGAGGTTCCATCCGAGGGTGATCTCCGAGCTGGGGGCCCTCCCGGCGGCGGGCCTACCCTGGTTCATGAGCATCTTCGGTCGCGACAGCGTCATCACGAGCCTGCAGGCTCTGCCGTTCGTCCCCGAGCTGTCCAGGACGACGCTGCGCGCGCTGGCGGCCTGGCAGGGCACGCGCGTCGACGACTTTCGAGACGAAGAGCCGGGCAAGATCCTCCACGAGCTTCGCTACGGAGAGCTCACGGCTTTCGAAGAACGGCCGCAATCTCCCTACTACGGAGCTGCCGACGCGACGCCGCTCTTTCTGATTCTCCTGGACGAGTACTCGTCCTGGACCGGCGACTACCAGATCGTCCGCGACCTCGAGCTCGAGGCAAGGGCGGCTCTGACCTGGATCGATGCGTATGGGGATCACAACGGCGACGGGTACATCGACTACCACAAGCGTATGGAGACCGGGCTGGAGAACCAGTGCTGGAAGGACTCCTGGAACTCCATCCTTTTCGCGGACGGCTCGAACTCCAAGCTACCCAGGGCGACATGTGAGATCCAGGGTTACGTGTACGACGCCAAGGTCCGCTGCGCTCGCCTCGCCCGAGAGATCTGGAACGATCCCGAGCTCGCGGTGCGGCTTGAGCGATCTGCGGCGGATCTGAAGGCGCGGTTCAACCGAGACTATTGGCTTGAGGCGCGGGGCTGCTTTGCGCTGGCCATCGACGGCGACGGCCGGAAGGTGGACTCGATGACTTCAAACATCGGCCATCTGCTCTGGAGCGGAATCGCCGACGAGGACAAGGCCGCTCGCTGTGTGGAGAACCTGATGAGCGACAAGCTCTTCTCCGGCTGGGGCGTGCGCACCATGGCTGAAGGCGAAGGCGGTTACAACCCCATCGGGTACCACCTCGGCACCGTGTGGCCGCATGACAATTCGATCATCGCCTGGGGCCTCACGCGTTACGGCTACCGGAAGGAGGCGGCGAAGATAGCTGTCGGTATCCTTCAGGCGGCAGTCTTCTTCCTCGACCGCCTGCCGGAAGCCTTCGCGGGCTACCCTCGCAGCCTGACACAGTTCCCGGTCGAGTATCCGACGGCCTGCAGCCCGCAGGCCTGGGCGACCGGCGCGCCACTGCTGATCCTCCGCTCTCTGCTCGGAATGCAGCCGGTCGGCAACCGCTTGCTCGTCGATGCCGAGCTGCCCGAGCGTTTTGGATGGCTCGAGCTACTCGACATCCCCGGCGCGTGGGGCCGCGCAGACGCGTTCGGCCGCGGCCGGGTCCCTGTCGACCTGGATCGGCTGGAGGCCACGCTGCTGGGTTCGACCGCGGCGTCCAAAGCCAGGTCGAAGGCTCCGGAACCGGCGGCCGCCGGCTAGCCTTTGCGGTTCAGCCTGTCGCACCAGGCTGGACCGCGGCGGCGGCGTCTCGCACGGTGGGTACGCCTGAGACTGGCATGAACAAATCCTGTGATCGGGAGGTGTGCGTGGAGCCCATCGAGAGGCAGATGCGTCGAACGTTTTGCGCGGCGAGGGGACCGCGAACTTCGATGCCTGGCCAAGCTTCTTTGAAACTCGCCAGATGAGTGCGGCGCTCGAGATGGAGCTGGTGCTCGATGCTGGCGCCGAGACCGGGGAGGGACCTGTTTGGGACTTCAGGGATGAATCAGTGGCGTGGATCGATGTCACGCGGGGCCTGATTCATCGGTTCGATCCGGATACGGGCCATGACGAAGTCTTCGACGCCGGTCAGCACGTCGGCGCTCTCGGACTTCGCGCGGCGGGAGGCTACCTGCTCGCTGTGCGCGGCGGGTTCGCCACCCTAGACGTCGAGAGCGGCGTCCTCGAACCTATCGCCGACACCGAGGCGGCCGCCCCCAGCAATCGAATGAATGACGGGAAGTGCGACAGCACGGGGCGCTTCTGGGCCGGTTCCATGGCGTATGCGGAAGCCGGGCGAGAAGGATCGCTGTACAGGCTCGATCGAGATCACACCGTGACCAAGATGCTCACCCAGGTTGGCATCTCAAACGGCCTGGGTTGGAGCCCAGACGACCGAGTCATGTATTACATCGACAGCCTCGCGGGCGGTGTCGACGCTTATGACTTCAGCCCGGATACGGGACAGATCAGCAGAGGCCGCCGTTTGATCGACGTCGCGCCCGACGACGGGATCCCCGACGGCATGACCGTCGATGCAGAGGGTTATCTGTGGGTGGCGATGTGGAACGGCTGGTCCGTCCGCCGCTACCGGCCGGACGGCACCTTCGATCGCGCGATTCAACTCCCGGTGCGACAGGTCAGCTGCTGCACGTTCGGCGGCTCCGACCTGGGCGACCTTTACATCACCACAGCGGCACGCGGGCAGTCGGAGTCGGACCTTCAACAGCAGCCAGGAGCGGGTGGCGTGTTCCGCTGCCAGCCCGGCGTGAGCGGGCTCGCGACCCACGAGTTTCGGGGATGACCATGCGGGCGCTGACCGTGATTCCGGGTCGCGCTGAGTCGGCGGCGGTGGTGGAAATGGAAGAGCCGCCCATCGAAGACGGCTCGGTGCTGGTGGGGACTCGAGCGATCGGCATCTGTGGGACCGATTTCGAGATCGTGGTCGAAGGTTACGGCTGGCCTCCGCCGGGCGAAGAACGGCTCGTGCTGGGCCACGAGTCGATCGGCGAAGTCATCGACGCGCCTGAGGACACAGGGCTGCGAGCCGGCGATCTCGTGGTCGGGATCGTTCGGCGCCCCGACCCCGTGCCTTGCGCCTGCTGCGCCAATGGCGACTGGGACATGTGTCGGAACGGCCTCTACGTCGAGCGTGGCATCAAGGAGCGTCACGGGTATGGCAGCGAGCGTTTTCGAATCGAGCCGGAGTTTGCCGTGAGGGTCGATCCGCGGCTGGGTGACCTGGCTGTCCTGCTCGAACCCGCCACAGTTGTCGCCAAGGCCTGGGAACAGGTCGAGCGCATCGGCGCGCGAAGCTGTTTCGAGCCGAAGGTCGCGTTGGTGACCGGCGCAGGCCCGATCGGCTTGCTGGCGGCGCTGCTCGCCACTCAGCGCGGCCTGGATACTCACGTCGTCGACATCGTCCAGGGCGGCCCCAAACCCGAGCTCGTGCGCGAGCTTCGCGCCACATATCATTCGACGCCGCTGACCGAGCTGAGCGGGCTGGGTGCTGACGTTGTGATCGAATGCACCGGTCTCGGCGAC